>CACZRD010000149.1 GCA_902783545.1 uncultured Bacteroidales bacterium | reverse complement strand
GACCAGACACTAAACACTTCATACGGAAACGGTCGCTTGTGCATCGTTATGCCGGGTAGCTACGTATTCAAGTGGGATTCGTCCACCAAGAAGCTGAGTATCACCTTCCCCACCGGATGCTACCTGCGCGGCACATTCAACTCATGGGGTTGGGGGAATCTATTAGAGCCCACCGGCAATGCTAATGAATATGCATGTACCGTTTCACTGTCTGCCAAACAGACATGGTCAGCTCCCGACTATGGCTTCAAGGTCGTGATAGGCGGTGTGCATTATGGCAAGGACGACACTGCCATATCTCGTGCAAGCAACACAGCAAGCAGTTTGAGTACCAGCGGTGCAAACATCGGCATGGCAACCGATGCCGCAGGTGATTATACGTTCACATTCAATACCAGCAGCAAGAACCTAACTGTCACCTACCCGGATGCTTACACCGTGACATTTGGCATGGGCACAGGCGGTGGTACAATCGGCGCAAGTGCAACCAGTGCAGGCGGTGCACTGACCAGCGGTGACTATGTTGCCGAAGGCGATGACGTAACATTCACACAGACTCCTTCATCAAGCGGTTACACATTCAAAGGTTGGTACACAACCGCTGACGGCAATACGACCGTTACCGGCTTGAGCACCAGCGATTATGTGTTGGAGGATATAGCTGCCGATGCAAATGTCTATACACAATATACAGCCAACCCATACACCGTTAGTTTCAATGTAAACGGCGGTACAGCAGGTACACCGGATAGTAAAGTAGTTACATTCGGTTCAGCGTACGGCGAGTTGCCGGGCAATATGACACACGCAAGCAAGACGTTTGTAGGGTGGTTCACTGATGCATCAGCCGGCAAACGGGTAACGGCAGATTCGATTGTCGACATAGCAGGCAACCACACGCTTTATGCACGTTATGAGACAACGTATGAAGTAACCGTGAAATACATGTGCGGCGAAGATGTGCTTTATCCTCAGACGACAGTGACAGCTTCTGAATCGGCACTAACACCGACAATTATTGCGCCGGTGATATTAGGTTACCGTTTCGTTAACTGGACAGGTAATAATGTTTCTCCCGTTGACGCAAGCAACGATACGACAACCATTACAGCCGACGCAGCAACAGACATCATAGCGAACTACTCTGTTGTACCGACGGTTTACTTCAAGAACAACTTAGGCTGGGATTCCGTGTTCGTAACATTCGACTGCTCGTTCATCGCTGGAAAGCAGAATGTTCCATCCAATAACGGACATCCCTATTTCGCTATGACGCAGTTAGGTTCTACGGATATTTTCTACTGCGAGATACCGGATTCTATTGTTGCTAATGATTATGCCAAGTGGAAATGGAATATAGCCTTCGACAATACCAACTACGACGGAAAAGCCACTACCGATCACATCGGAACTTGGGATTTCTACGGCGGTGAGTTCATAGGCCGTAGTGACTTTGACCCGAATGCGACAATGTATATTCCTTTCAATGGCGATACAGAGCCACGTAATAGTGGTACATTCTACAGAACCGGCTGTTGGATGAAATACAACTCCACGGAATCGGGGTATCAGGTGAATTTGAACACATGGATTAATGGAGCGCATGCTGATTCATTACTCGTTGAACTGAAAGCCCCTGTTGCGGGAAGTTATGAGTTTAGTGCAACGGTTAACTTGAAGAGTCCGAACTATGGCTACGGATTCAAACTATACAAACTATACCAAAAGAATTCAAACCAACTGTGGTACAGCAACAAAGGCAGTATTTACTCCAACACAACCGATCTGCCATGGGAGTTTGCGACGAAGATTGGCGACGAGGAGGTAACCGCCACGACCCAACGCTGTGAGTTGCACACCGAGGCTCTTGGAGACTATAAGATCACAGTTTCGTTCGCTACGGGTAAACCTGTCGTAGATGTAGAATACCCTGCATCAAAAGGCGACTGGCGATTGGCATACAACGACCGCGTAGCATGGTCAGGTGATACACCGCATGGCGAAAGTTGGTATATTTACTCCCGCGTCATCAAGGCGAAAGCGGACGCAGAGGATATTGTGTCGTTCTACGTAAGCAAGGCTGTAGGTGCGAACGCACATATTGAGTTGCAGAAGTGCACGAATATTGACGGAAGCGGCAATGAGACATGGACACCGCAAGGCAGCGACCTTGACCTCTCCGCCATCACCGCTACAGGCATCTACAACTTCAAGGTTACGCAGAACGGAAGTAAGGAAGCAAGTGCTGCATACGACGGCAGTTATAGCGGTAACTTCTATATCCGTACCGACGCTTCGGACGGCGGATGGACGAACTACATCACCTCAGGCAAGAACTTGATGACCTATTCGGAGTACGCAGCAGAGCAAGAGAATAGTAGTTTTACACATTACTTTATGCGTTTCATTACGCAAGGTACGAACATCAAGTTCTGCGTGGCTAACGACTACAGCCCCTGCCTCACGGAGTACTGCATAGATGATGACTACACCGGCGAGTGGATAGAAGCAAACGGTAATGTACGCTTTATGTGGGATCACCGTACGAATGCAGTCAGCCGTGCGTATATCAGCGGATCATCGATTGTATCCGACCGCTTCCTTGTACTGGAAGGCGACGAGAAGATGTTTGACGAAAATGGCAACGCTCTGACCGGTACACATCAAGTTTCGGGTCTCAATGCAAATGAGATGAACTTCATCGATGACCAGAACTGGATCTACGAGGCAACTGTCAAAGCCAAACCGGGTGCTAAAGTCAAACTGACGGCGAGGTACAACAACAAGATCCAATACTTCTATGGCGACGAAGGCACAACTGCCGCAGACTCGGTATTACTGCTCGGAGGTAATGAGGCCAGCGAAAACAAATACAAGATCCGCGTGGTATATGACTTCAAGACCAACCGACTGATCAAGGCGTTCATTCCGGATGGAGAGATTGGTGAGAATTTGAGCATCGAAGCCGACTTGATGATCATCCGTGAAGCACAAGAAGAAGCACAACAAATTAGTTTCTCCGGTAGCAGCAAACTCTCGGAGGTAAAGACCGTATATGGCGCAATGAAGTTCAACAAGTACACCGTGAACAACAAAGAGAAAACTGGAGGACACGGTGGTGCTGGGTTGAGTCGATATGAGCGTGACTTGTTCTACATCTCGTTCCCGTTCGATGTCAAACTCAGCGACGTCTTCGGCTTCGGTACGTATGGCAAGCACTGGATCATCGAGTACTACGATGGTAAAGAGCGCGCAGCGAACGGCTTCTGGGCTGAGACGGAAACATTCTGGAAGTTCGTAATGCCGTCACAGCGACATGATTTCACGCTGAAGGCAAACGAGGGTTACATCCTCGCTCTCGACTTGGATGAGTTGACAGAGAGTTCGTCTGTTTGGAACAACGGCGTAGAGGATGTATATGTTTACTTCCCGTCTGATGGTGAGATAGAGAACATCTATGCTACGGAAAAGACTGTCACCATCGACCAGACCGGTTATGAGTGTACGATTAACCGCGCAACGCCGGATGGCGACCGTCGTGTGAAAGACAGCTACTGGCACATGATCGGTGCGCCGAGCTTTGCGAACTACAGCAACCCGCTAAAAGATGAAAAGGGTGGCACAACGATTGACTGGGCAACAGGCGATGTCCCCTTCTTGTACGTATGGAATTCATCCAGCAACACACTGACGGCAACATCGTCGAACGACTTCTCGTTCAAAGCGATGTTCTCCTACATGGTACAATATGCCGGCACATCCATCTACTGGTCAGAAGTTAATGCCGTTGTTCCGACATCTGTCGCACCGCGTAAGATGGACAACACGCCGACAGATGTAGAGTTCCGCTTGGAGTTGCAGCAAGGTGAGCAGAAAGCCGACCAGGCGTTCATAAAGTTGAGCTACGACGAGCACGTAACAACAGGCTTCGACTTCAACTACGACCTGAGTAAGGAGATGAACGGCGGACAGGCGAACGTCTATACGATGATTACTTCTGTCATCGACAACGAAGCTTCGCTCACAGAAGCAGCCGGTAACGTGCTGCCGATGACGGAGCAGACAACCGTTGTGCCGGTTGGCGTGAAGATTGCTACAAACGGCGACTACACATTCAGCCTGCCGGAGGGAACAGACGGTGTAGGCGTAACGCTGATTGATACCGAGACGGGCATCCGCACCAGTCTGAGTGCACTGGATTATACCGTTTCGCTCGAAGCCGGTACATACAACGACCGCTTCGTAATAGAGATCTCACCGATACAGCATGTGGCGACGGCATTGGAGCCGTCAACAGTCGGCGATCAGCAGTCAGATGTCAGAAAAGTGCTGATTGACGGATTGCTGTACATCGTACGCGATGGTAAGATGTTTGACGCACGCGGTGCACGCGTAGAATAAACAGTGAATAGTGAATAGTGAATAATTAATAGTGAATATTATGAAGACCATGAAAGCTTATATGATAACACTGGTAGCACTGATTACCTGCGCTACATCCTACGCTGCTGACATACGTTACTGGCAACCCATGCAATCTACCTCCGCCATGCAGGCGACAGGTAGCATGCACCAGTCCAAAGTGACCGCTGTAGATGCACCACAAGCTCAATACACCTATCTGCAGATGCAATCAACATCTATAATGATGGAAACAGGAGAGATTCCTACCCCATTTTCAGACGAGGAAGAGGGGAACGGCCCCAAAGGTAACCTGCGCCGCGGGTTCGACCACGGCGCAGAGTCCGGGCAGTCGGATGAGTCCCCTATCGGCGAGCCGTGGATACTGCTGTTGTTCGCTGCCGCAACTGCCGCGACGATTGCCATCAGGCATCGTCTCACTCGCGTTCGGCAAATAGTGCTCACAGATGCCACGCTGCGGCATTAAACGCACTATTGCCTTCGCTCTCCCCACCGAGTGCACTACGCTAGCACTCGTTGGGGACCCCAAAAATAACGAAGATAACTTGTTGGGGCAAAAATTACCGAAAAGTAAGCAAAATACACATTCAACAATAATCATTTATGAAAAAGAGAACATTACATTACCTGTTCTTCGCGATGGTCGCGGGGATAGGACTGGCGGGCTGCCACGCCGATGTCAATCTGAAAGACGTGAACATTGACAGCAAACTGAAGGCAAAACTCAGTCTGCCACTTGGCGAACTGACAACATCGTTCGCAAACATGATGGGAGCGTTCGGCGAAGAGGCTCACATTCGCATCAATGAGGACGGATTACTGGAGATGACCATCGACGAGCACCACGAGCGCGAGTTCCACAAGATCGAGCTCGCCAACTACGCCGGTACGACCGACGAGACGGTACTGCTCCCTGGAAGTCTGCCAAAGATCAGCAAAGGCGTCACCACGCCGCTGGAGTTCCCGCTGACGATCTCGTTCAACAACGGTATGAACTCCGACCTGGATAACGAGCGCATCGACAGTGTGGTGGTCGAGAAAGCACTGTTCACCATCAACGTCAGCGCTGTAGGCCTCGGCATCACGGACGCCGACATCCAAAAGGTAGTCATCCGGCTCGGCAGCCAGTTCCGCCGCGCAGAGATGGAGAAAGAGGTGACGGGCTTCACACTGGGCAACGATATACCCGTAGAGATCGACCACTTCACACTCGTGATGATGAAAGACCCGACACTACCGCCCGGAAAAGAGAACATACTCACTCCGGCTGCCGCAGGTATCACGCTCATCATAACCCTGAACACCGGCGAAGATGTGGTTGTATCATCCGCGTCGGGATTCCACTTCACCTTCAACGTCGAGATGATGTCCTACGACGCAGTGTACGGCTACTTCCAGCCCAGCAACCAGACGCGTGACTCGAGTTCAGTGGAAGTGCCTGTGAAGATGACGGGCGACTATCCGTTCATCATCCCTGCCAAGGATCCGGAGATCGCTATGACCTTCACCTACGGCGTAGCTATGCCGCTGCAGGCATACTTCTACTCCATCCGCGCTATTCACCCGAATGACGAGTACACACCGGCACTGTGGAACGGTAGCGAGTCAACCAACGCGCCGCTGAACAACATGGTTCCGCTGGATTCGCCGTACGACACCAGCGTGAAGAGCGTAGTAGAGCTGAACAAGAAGACCACCAATGGCGCTATCGACCGGTTCTTTGAGAAGGAAGTAACCGCTATGACCTACAAATACGAGTTGCAGATCAACCACGGGGAAGCTTCTGCCAAGAACATCAAGCAGTTCCGTATGACCAAGAACACGCAATTCGTGCTCGACTTCCACTTCCAGATGCCGTTTAACTTCAAGCCCGGTCTGGATGCCACCTACGCCGACACGATCAGAGACGTATCGCTGCAGCAAGCATCGCTCGACTCGATAGCAGCACTGGCCAAGGGTTACATCAAGGATATCGGTCCTGCTGATGCCGCGTTGTATCTGCTTATCACCAACGAGATCCCCGTCGATCTGCTGCTTGATCTGCAGTTCCTCGACGAGAACGACAAGGTGCTCAACCTCTCCAAAGAGCCGCTGCGGAACATCAAGGTTGCCAGCGCTGACATGAAGAGCCTGACGGATATCACGCCCGTGAACAGCACCGCGGTGGTAGGCATACAGACCGAGGACTTCGAGACCCTGTCCAAGACGCGCTCTATGCGCTTCCTGATGCACCTGGGTGACGAAAAGAAGGTGAATGAGTCAGCGTTCCCTGCAAACAAAAAGCTGACAATCAAGGTCGGTGTGACAGCCGATGTACAGGCTACTCTCGACCTTGAACTCGGTAAGCTGACCGACAATAACAAGAAATAACAACAGGAGGACTGAATAATGAAACATCTATTTCGTTCCATCGTAGTAAGCGTCGCCCTCCTCACAGGCAGTATGGCGCTCATGGCACAGGAAGTGAACACCCTCTACTTCCTTGAGAACGCGCCTATGCGTAGTAACTTCAACCCTGCCCTGATGCCGGTGAGCAGCGGATATATCGTATTCACGCCGCTGGGCTACACCAGCCTGTGGGTGGGTAACAACTCCATGGCGCTGCACGACTACATCTATACCAAGAACGGTAAGACCATCACCGCGCTGAACCAGGGTGAGACAGGTAAGTTCCTGAACAAACTGCACACGAACAACCTGAACAACCTCGACCTGACCACCACGATCCTCGGCTTTGGCGCCCGCACCAAGAAAGGCGGGTACTTCCACGGAGGAATCTACTTGCGTGCCGATGCCGGGCTGAATATCCCCAAGAGCATCGCCAAGACCTTCATCAGCGACGAGAATATAGGTATCGATCTGACCAAGCCGCTGACGATGTCCGGTCTGAGTCTGTCGGCGCAAGCATACATGGAGGTATCGGGCGGTTACACCCGTCCGCTGAACGATGAGTGGACGATCGGTGGTAAGCTGAAGTTCCTCGTGGGTGTAGCCAATGCGAACATCAACATCAACAAGTTCACCTTCAGCACAAGCACGACGGACAATAGCGTCGAAGCACATATCGACATGCAGGGCGATCTGGGTATCTCCACGTTCGGCGGACTCGATCCCGCAGCCCTGCTGCCCGCTCAAGGCGAAGGACTGATAGAGAACTTCGACAAACGCATGACGGCGTTCACCGCACCGCTCAGTAGCGGCAACATCATGTCAATCATCCGTCCGGCAGGCTACGGTGCTGCTATCGACTTCGGTTTTACATACAAGCCGATCAAGTACCTGCAGATCTCCGCTGCCATCAACGACCTCGGCTTCATCTATTGGACGAATGCCGTCAAGGGTAAGGTGAAAGGCGACATGGCATTCAACGGTGTAGGTTCGATCGAGCTCAAGACCGACGAGAACGGCAAGATCGACACCGAGGCTATCGGCAACCAGATCAGCGAGAACCTGCAGAACTACGTCAACTCCCTCGAAACGGAAGCTGGCGCCGGCGGCTACGCACGTATGACACGCGCGCGGTTAAATATAGGTATAGACGGTCTGTTCTGGGAGAACCGCGTGGGTGTAGCCCTGCTCTCGCAGACGAAGCTCTATAACTACAAGCTGTACGAGGAACTGACCATCGGCGGATTCTTCCGTCCGGTGAACTGGTTCAACATAGCAGCCAGCTACTCGATCATCAACGGTCACGGCGGTAACATCGGTGTAGGCTTAGGCTTTGCGCCGTACGACGGTATCATGATGACGCTGGCTACGGACTTTGTTCCCTGCTCGTTCGCCGACATGAGCGCCATCACCAACAGCTCGAAGCCGCAGTACTACCTGCCGTACAAGACTCCGGGTGTGAACGTAGCCTTTGGCTTCGCTATCGTCTGGGGTACGAACAAGAAGTACGACTCCGACAAGGACGGCGTGCTCGACAACCTCGACATGTGTCCCAAGACACCGCGTAACATCCGTGTGGATGCCTTCGGTTGTCCGGCAGACACCGACGGCGACGGCGTGCCTGACTACATTGACGAGTGCGTCAGCACGACACATGAGGCATACGGCTTAGTCGATGCAGCCGGCTGTAACAAAGACGGCGACCTCGACGGTGTGCCCGACTACATGGATCTCTGCCCCGACACGCCGGAAGAAGCGCGCGCCTCGGTGGACGAGAACGGTTGTACGCGCGACACCGACAAGGATGGCGTGCCTGACTACCGTGACGACTGCCCGAACACCCTGCCCGAAGCAACTGCATACGTTGATGAGAACGGATGCGACAAGGATAGCGACGGCGATGGCGTGCCCGACTACCTCGACAAGTGCCCGAACACTCCGAAGGAGGCATTCAACTACCTCAACGAGCACGGTTGCCCGCTCGACCTCGACGAGGACGGCGTGCCCGACTACCTCGACAAGTGTCCGCGTACGGTATATGCTGCACGTCAGCATGTTGACAGCTGCGGTTGCGACAAGGATACCGACCTCGACGGCGTGCCCGACTACCTCGACGAATGTCCGTACGTACCGGGCGTGAAGGAGAACAAGGGTTGTCCGCAAGTCAAACGTGCCGTGACGAACATCCTGAAGAAAGCTATGACCGGCATCCAGTTCGAGACCGGAAAGGCTACCATCCTCAAGAAGTCGTATCCGATCCTCAACGAGGTAGTCAAGGTATTCGAGGAGAATCCGGACTATATCATTGAGGTGCAAGGCCATACCGACAATGTCGGCAAGGCTGAGGTGAACATGACCCTGTCAGACAAACGTGCACACGCCGTACGTGACTATATCATCAAGAAGGGTATTGACGCGTCACGCATCACAGCGCACGGCTACGGTAGCACCGTACCTATTGCTGACAACAACACGAAGGCCGGACGCGCTAAGAACCGCCGCGTGGAGTTCAAGATCACCTTCGAGGAAGTGAACTACGAGATCATCAACGATCGTAACCCTGATGCCGTGCAGCCCGCAGACTCCACTGCGGCTGCTGCACAGCAGTAGAAATTAGAAATCAGAAACTAACATAAATTTTAAATTAATAATATGGGACGAGCATTTGAATATCGCAAAGCGACAAAACTCAAACGTTGGGGTCACATGGCCCGCACATTTACCAAACTTGGCAAGGAAATTACCATTGCAGCCCGTGAGGGCGGTCCGGATCCGGACAGCAACCCGCGTCTGCGTACGCTGATCCAGCAGTGCAAGAAGGAGAACATGCCGAAGGACAACATCGATCGCGCTATCAAGAAGGCGACCGACAAGTCGTACGAAGGCTACAAGGAGATCAACTACGAAGGCTACGGTCCGCATGGCATAGCGATCTTCGTAGAGACAGCTACGGACAACAACATGCGTACCGTGGCGAACATCCGTTCGTACTTCACCAAGCACGGCGGTACACTCGGCACACAAGGTTCGCTGCAGTTCCTGTTCGACAGGAAAGCCTGCTTCACCGTCACGATGAAAGACGGCATTGATCTGGACGAACTGGAGCTCGAGCTCATCGACTTCGGCGTGGAGGAACTCGGCGTGGACGAGGAGGAGAACACGATCGTTCTCTACTCGGACTTCGACCAGGCATCAGCATTGCAGAAGTACCTCGAGGACAACGGCTTCGAGATCCAGTCGTGCGAGTTCGTTCGTATCCCGAACGACACGAAGACGCTGACCGACGAGCAGCGTGAGTCCGTACAGAAACTCATTGACCGCATCGAGGAAGATGAGGACGTACAGAATGTGTTCACTAACTTGGCTGATTAAGTTGGCTATTGGCTATTAGCTATTGGCCATTGGCGCTAAAAGCTAACGGCTAACGGCTAATGGCCAAAGTATAAAACGATTATGATTATTAGCGAGTATTTCAATCTGAATGAGCGTCAGGCTGAGCAGTTTGCTCAGCTTGATGCTCTTTACCGTGACTGGAACGCGAAGATCAATGTCATATCCAGAAAGGATATTGACAACCTGTACGAGCATCACGTGTTGCACTCATTAGCGATAGCTAAGTTCATCCGCTTCAGCGCAGGCACAACCATCATGGATATCGGTACGGGCGGAGGATTCCCCGGAATACCGCTGGCTATACTCTACCCCGACTGTCAATTCGTGCTCGTGGACTCCATCGGCAAGAAGATCAAGGTAGCCTCAGCCGTTGCCGAAGCACTGGGACTGACGAACGTCGAGTGCATACAGGAGCGCGCCGAGGACGAGAAGCGACAGTTCGACTTCGTTGTCAGCCGCGCCGTGATGCCCCTGCCCGATCTGGTGAAACTTGTGCGAAAGAATATCCGCCACGCAGATCAGCACAACGCCCTGCCTAACGGGCTGATAGCCCTCAAAGGCGGCGGACTGGATGCCGAGACAGCGCCCTACAAGCGTGTCGTAGAGGCTACGCCGGTCAGCAACTGGTTCCCGCAAGAGTGGTTCAAAGGAAAACATGTAATCTATCTGCCGCTATGATTATTAAGAGTTTTGTGTGCAATCCCTACATGCAGAACACCTACGTGGTGCATCTGCCGGAGCGGAAGGAGTGCCTGATTATCGATGCCGGCATGTATGAGCCGGAAGAAGAGCAAGCCGTGAGCGACTACATCCGTCAGCAGCAGTTGACGGTGGCAGCTGTGCTGATCACGCACGCTCACCCCGATCATGTGTGCGGACTGAAATGGCTCAAGCAGACCTACCCCGAGGCGCAGATAGTGGACTACGGTTATCTGAAGCGCCAGACAGAGGAGCATGAGCCCGTGTTGCACTATGCGGATATGACGATCCGTTGCCTCTATACGCCCGGGCACAAGGAAGACTGC
Source organism: uncultured Bacteroidales bacterium (assembly GCA_902783545.1). GTDB lineage: Bacteria > Bacteroidota > Bacteroidia > Bacteroidales > Paludibacteraceae > Colicola. Next base: position 6,752 of record CACZRD010000149.1, on the reverse strand, counting down.
GTGTGCTACTACCTGCCGGACTATGGTGTGCTATTCTCCGGCGATACACTGTTCAGGCAATCTGTCGGCCGCACCGACCTGCCGGGAGGCGACTATACCACACTCATCGAATCGCTGCATTACCTGCTGCAACTTCCGGAACAGACGAAGGTCTATCCCGGGCATAGCGAGCCCACAAGCATAGGGTACGAGAAACGGTTTAACCCGTTTCTTTAGCTTACCTGCGGACACGCAGGTAGAGGACAAAGGCGATAATCAGGAAGATAATATTCGGCAGCCAGACACTCATGAACGGCGACATCACGCCACTCACCGAGAATGTCGTACTGACGGTGGAGAACAATATATACAATGCCGTCAGAGTGATGCCGATGCCAAGGTTCTTACCCATGCCGCCACGCACTTTCTTGCTGGATAGCGTCACGCCGAGCAAGGTCATGATGAACGCTCCAATCGGACCGGCGAAGCGTGAGTACCACTCCGTCTCAAAAGCCTTGACGTTACCCGCTCCGCGTTCGCGGAGCTTGCGTATATAATTATATAGTTCAGGATTCGTCATCTGTTGCGCCTGTTCGGCAGTGATGAACAGTTCTTCCGGTAGGATAGGAACGATCGTATCCATCGTCTGTCCCTGTACGAGCGTCTCGCGCATACCGTCAAACCGGCGCTCGGTGTAGTTCTCCAACCGCCATGTGTAATCCTTGACGTGACGGATACGGTCGGCAACGATTCGCTGCGTCAGCGTCTTGCCCTCAAAGTGCTCCAGCGCTGCACGGTAACCGACGTGCGTACGCATCTGAAAACTCTCGATATACAGCACCGTGCCGTCATCCACCACCATCTGCACATTACGTGCATTCTCGCGGGTGAACTTCTCAATATATTTGTCCGTAAACGTGAGCATCTTCTCCGACGCACGCGGTATAACCCAACCGCCAAGGCCGAAAGTGAAGATGAACAGGAACGTCGCCGTCACCAGATACGGACGCAGGAATCGCTCGTAACTCACTCCGGCTGCCAGGATGGCTATCACCTCGCTGTTGCCCGCCATCTTCGAGGTGAAGAAGATCACCGAGATGAAGATGAACAGCTGGCTGAACATATCCAGATAGTACGGAATGAAGTTCAGGTAGTAGTCGAAGACGATCTCGCGCAGCGGCACTTGGTTCTCATAGAAGTCATCCAGCTTCTCCGTGAGGTCAAACACCACGGCGATACTCAATATGAGCACTATCGACAAAAAGAATGTGCTCAGGAACTTCTTGATAATATATAAATCAATCCTCTTCAATTACATCCGTTGTTTGAGTTGCGGGATGAGGGCATTTTTCCACTGATGGAAGTCTCCGGCAAAGATATGCCGGCGCGCCTCACCTACCAGATGGAGATAGAACGCCACATTGTGGATACTCAGTATCTGCAAGCCTAACATCTCTTGCGCGTGTATCAGGTGACGTACGTAGGCGCGTGTGTATGCATGATCAACGATGGATGTACCCGATGGATCAAGCTCCGTGAAGTCGTCTTCCCACTTCTTGTTGCGGAGGTTCATCACGCCGTTCATGGTGAAGATCATTCCGTTGCGTCCGTTGCGGGTTGGCATCACGCAATCGAACATATCCACGCCGCGTTCTATCGCCTCAAGGATGTTCCACGGTGTGCCGACGCCCATGAGATAGCGGGGTTTGTTCTCAGGCAATATATCGTTGACCACCTCAATCATGTCATACATCGTCTGTTCGGGTTCGCCCACCGCCAGTCCGCCTATTGCATATCCGTCACGGTCAAGGTCACGCAGACGCTTGGCAGCCTGCTGACGCAGGTCTGCGTACGTACAGCCCTGCACGATAGGAAACAGATGTTGCTTGTAGCCGTACAGGTCTTCCGTGCTGTCAAAACGCGCTATACAGCGGTCGAGCCAGCGGTGCGTACGCTCCATCGACTGCGTGGCGTACGTGCGGTCAGCCGTACCCGGGCAGCATTCGTCGAATGCCATCATGATGTCCGCGCCTATCTGACGCTGGATATCCATCACGCCTTCCGGTGTAAAGAACAGTTTACGACCATCAATATGGCTGGAGAACTTCACGCCCTCGTCCGTCATCTTCCTCAAGTCAGTAAGCGAGAATACCTGAAAACCGCCGGAGTCTGTCAGTATAGGATGCGTCCACCCCTCAAACTTATGCAAGCCTCCGGCGCGGTTGAGGATCTCTGTGCCCGGGCGCAGGTAGAGGTGGTAAGTGTTACCTAAGATGATCTGCGCATGGATATCGTCCTCCAACTCATGGCGGTGGATACCTTTAACCGAACCGTCCGTGCCGACAGGCATGAAGATCGGCGTCAGTATGTCGCCATGATCCGTATGAATCACGCCGGCACGCGGACCGACGGTCTGGGGAGAGGATTGCAGTTCAAAGAAATTCATGATTCGAGATGTCGATATATCGAGATGTCGATATCCCGATTAGAGTTTGTTATTCGTGGGGAAGACTATCGCAGGTTTGAAAGACCTCTGCTCCTCGGGCGTCATCAGGGCATACGCCATGATGATCACCGTATCGCCGACATGTACGAGGTGTGCGGCTGCGCCGTTGATGCAGATGCATCCGCTGCCGCGGCGACCGGCGATGACATAGGTCTCCAGACGTGCGCCGTTGGTGTTATCCACCACCTGCACGCGCTCGCCGGCGTAGATGTTCGCGGCGTCCATCAAGTCCTGGTCAATAGTTATACTACCTACGTACTCAAGGTTAGCCTCGGTAACCTGCACGCGGTGAATCTTCGATTTGAGTATTTGTAAAAACATATCTGCTGTGTGTCAACGCATATTTTGCGGACGCAAAATTACAAAATTTATCTCACTTATGCAAATTTTTGTGGGATTTTTTATCAATATGCCTGTTTCTGCGTCACTTTTGAAACATCAGTTGACAGCTTACGGTTTTTTCTTGTTCATGATGCCCTTACCCAGTCCGAACGGCATAACCGTCTGTGCCATCCCGTCAACGATAGCCGCTATGAAGTATGCTGGGAAGGGTTGCATCGGGTCGTAGGAGGCTTTGACGGTGAATGCTTTGGGCTCCTGATCGGGGAAACGCGGGTTCTTGTCAAACAGCACAACCGTAGCAAAGGTGTTGATCAGTCCGGATAATGACGACAGTTCTTTGACCGGTCCATTGTCATCCACATGCAGTTTGAGCGAGTCATAGCGCATGCAGAACGTGCCGCCCAAGGTGTCGATGTCTCCGCGGCAACGGGTGGATATGCTGTGGAAGTTGCATCCTAACTCTACACCATACAGGGGCTTGGCTATGGTAGTGAGGCTACTGCCCTTGACATTGGTCAGATCGGCATCGAAGGTGAGCGCGCAGCGTTTGTTGACCGTCATATCCGTTGCCACGCGGATGTCTCCTCCGCCGGCGAAATGCGTGGTCAGCGCAGCGTGCATCGTGCTGCCCGGGGTATTCGAGATGTTCGCAATGCGGGCATTGGTGTGCATCAGGTCAAGATACCCGGCATGCACGGCATCCGTGGTCATACCTATATGCAGCTTGCCTAACGCCGCTGTCATGTGATTGATCTGCAGGGGCATCTTGACTGCCTCCAACGACTGTTGAGGCAGGGGATAAGGCTGCTTGGGCGGGTAATGGGTGTCGTAGTATAGATCTACCACCTGACCGTCTATACTTAGCGAATCCAGGCAGACCTGTTGCTGCTGCACCATGCGGACGATGTTCACCGGCGAGGTGCTCACCTGCCGGAGTTTGAACTGTGCCCATGTCGTCTCGCACTTACCCATTCGGTCGGCGTGCTCCTCTTTCTTGTCGGTGTTGCCGCCGGAGATGTCCGTGAGCGTGATACCGCCGGCATTCTCGGTCAGCAGGCTGCCTATGACAGCGCGGAACAAGCCGTCAGGAGTGGTGTAGTCCACATGTGCGGCACTGATATGATACAGCGAGTCGTTGTAGGTGAGTGTTGTGTCGGCTATGGAGTAGCGGATGTCGCGTACCGTCAGGCTCAGCGAATCGACAGACAGACGCGTCTGGTCGTTCTTCTTGCGGAGCGCCACGGAGGCATCGGTGATGCTGATCTTGCCGATGCGCACTATGCGTTTGCGGGCAAGTGTCAGCCAGTGTATCGGCGCTACGTACAGACGAGGCACTGTCAGGTCCACAAATGTCGTGTCACCTGTCAATGTATCCGGCAGCGCCAGACTGACCGACAGGGTATCCATCCTTACCGAGCCGTGCAGCAGACGGATTTGCATATCGCTAAGCGTGAGCATCAGCTCGTTCTCCGCTGTCAGACGCGCCAACTGGTTCATAGCCACGCGGCGTGCTATCCGGTCTGCCGTAATCACTAACGCAGCGCACACAACGAGCACCACAGACAGGACAATGATAAGTTTCTTATGTTTCATAGCTTCCATTATTTACCTATACAGAATCGTTCGAATATCGTATTGAGCACATCTTGCGATGACACCTCGCCTGTTATCTCGCCCAATGCATCCAAGGCGTCATGCAGATCCAGTGCTATGAGCTCGCCGCTCAAGCCGTCCTGCAAGCCGTAGCGCACGCGCTCCAATGCCTCACCGGCACGACAGAGTGCCTCGTAATGCCGTGCATTGCTGATCAGCACGCTGTCGCTATGCTGCGTCAGGCGGCTCACCTCTTCTTCTATCCGCGCCATCAGCGGCGCTATGTCGCCATGCTTCGCACTGATGCTTATGACTGTTGGCTGTTGGCTGTTGGCTGTTGGCCTTTGGCTGCTGATATCCCTCTTATTGTACACGCGCAGCCATACCTGCCTCTCACCGAGCATGCTCTCATCGACGACGGACTGCGGATCGGTGCTGTCGATCAGTTCGATGACTATATGCGCCTTGCGGATGGCTTGCAGACTGCGTTCTATACCGAGTTGTTCGATGGTGTCAACAGTGTTCTGGATACCCGCCGTGTCGGTCAGTCGCACCTGCACGCCGCGGATCGTCATGGTATCCTCCACGGTGTCGCGCGTCGTACCGCGTATGTCGCTGACTATAGCGCGATCGTCGCCCAGCAGTGCGTTGAGCAATGTGGATTTGCCGGCATTCGGCGCACCGACGATAGCCACCTGTACGCCTTGCTTGATGGCATTGCCTGCCTCAAACGATGCCGTCAGATTCCTAATCATAGTCTCGGCATCTTGCAGCACGCTCAATAGCTGTGGTCTGTCGGCGAACTCCAACTCCTCGTGGTCGGCGAAGTCGAGTTCCAACTCCAGCAGCGAGGTGAACGTGAGCAGTTTGTCCCTGAGCTCGGCAATCTTGCCCGACACACCGCCGCGCAGTTGGCTCAGAGCTATATCTTTCTCCGCGGCAGAGTTAGCGGCTATGAGGTCTGCCACCGCCTCCGACTGCGCCAGATCCATCCTGCCATTCAAGAACGCGCGCTTGGTGAACTCTCCCCTGTCTGCCATCCGCGCGCCGGCATCCACGAGCCAGCGCAGCAGCTCCTGCTGGATGAACAGACTGCCGTGGCAGGCTATCTCCACCGTATCCTCCCCCGTGAACGAGTGCGGGGCACGATACACGGTGCATACCACCTCGTCCAGCGTTGTCTCACCGCGTACGATAGTGCCGTAATGTGCGCTGTGACTCACCGCCTCACGCAGCGGATGACGCCCGCGAAACAGACTGTCGGCTATGGCTATCGCATCCTTGCCGCTCACACGGATGACGGCTATGCCCGCCGTGCCGAACGCCGTGCCGATGGCACAGATCGTATCTTCCTGTAACAACAATTTACGCATTCTGATAGAATTTTCGCACAAAGATACTATTTTTTTTGCAAATATGCAAATTTATTTGTATCTTTGCAGCATATTTGATGAATTTTAATAAAATATAAGCGAATTTTGAAGACAACTCTTCTTGTAGTGGGCAAAACTGTCGGCAATGAATTGCCGAAGATGATCGAGACGTACGTGCAACGCCTCAAGCATTATATCCCCTTTGACATACAGGTTATCCCCGACCTCAGGAACACCAAGAGCCTGAGCGAATCACAGCAGAAGCAGCTGGAGGGCGAGGCTATCCTGCGCGCCGTGGAGGGCAGTTTTGTTGTGCTGCTGGATGAGCACGGCAAGGAGTACCGCAGTCTGACGTTCGCGAGCCAACTGCAACAATGGCTGAACTCCTCCACACGCGGACTGACATTCGTCATTGGCGGCCCGTACGGATTCAGCGATGCAGTCTATCAGCGCGCCGATGCGAAGATCTCCCTCAGCCAGATGACATTCAGCCATCAGATGATCCGTCTGCTGTTCGTCGAGCAACTCTACCGCGCAATGACCATCCTCCGCGGTGAGCCTTATCATCACGAGTAACGCAAAGTTGTTGAGTTTTATTCATTTTTCTACAAAAAGTCTTTATTCACGAAGAAAATCCCTGAAAAATTTGCAAATATGGGATTTTTTTTGTATCTTCGGCACGCCCCTTCCCTGCGGGTGGGTTCCCTCCGAAGGTACTGCAAGGCAATGCCGGGCATTTAGGCAAGGTTTCTCCCCGAAGAAAATTATCGCTGCGCGATTACTTTTTGCGCCGTAGCACCTGCCCTTATGCGAGCATAAGCAGGCACTCCTGCACAAAAAATGCACTTTCGTGCAATTTTTCTGCGGGGAGATTTGCAAATGTGCATTTTTTTTTGTACCTTTGCAGTCGCGTTTGGAAAAATGAAAATTGAAAACTGAAAACTGAACGGGGAAAGAGG
>CACZRD010000148.1 GCA_902783545.1 uncultured Bacteroidales bacterium | reverse complement strand
CTTGCGCACAAAAGTGCACATAAGAATGAAAGTTTTTTCATAATGGTTAATTTTTAAGGGTTGATTATTAGGGTAATTGTTTGTTGTAATATTGCGTCATTTCGACATTTCGATATTTCGACATCGGCTGCGGGAGTTAATCGGGCAACGTTACTTCGATGGTCTCTACGCAGTTGGCGGGCAGATGGATGGTAGCAAAGTAGTTACCCAACTGCAGGTTGAAGGAGCAGGGCTCTTGCGCGCGATTGAGCATGTTGATTGCATACGAATTGCCGTCAGCCTTCTTGACTGCACAAACGTGGAGCGTAGCGGGCTGATTGTTGACAGCTGCTACCTGACAGCCGATAACCTTGTCACCCGGGCGCATGGAACGCGAGAAGTGACGGAACGCGTAGTGATAAGGCGTGAAGTAGATGATATCGTTGCCATAGTCAACCATAACCTGTGCGCCGCAGTGGTTAAGTACGTGCGTGGGACCACCGATAGAGTCGAGCACACTGTTCCAATCAATATAACCGGTCATCCAGTGGTTCACGCCGTCGATGATATACTGCGCATAGCGGTGCACCGCCGAGTATTTAGGATGCCACTCCGGCCACCACGGTGTGGAGTACGCCCAGTCGGTAGCATTCTCACCCCACCAGAAGGCGTCGTTACCGAACCACCCTGACTCCTGATAACCGGCGTAGTCCGATACACCCGGCCACCCCGGACGACCGAGGTTGTCAATGCAGCCTTCGGTGTGCATCAGAATCTTGTCCGGATAGAGTGCGTGGAGCGAGTCAAGGATCTCAGGGAAACAGGATATCGTCGAACCGTACCAGTGCAGGGCTGTTCCGGCTGTATAGTCGCGGGCTTGGGGATTGCGGTCATAGACGGCTGCGGTGTAGCGGTCTGCCTCAAAGGTGTTCTGGTCGAAGCAGAAGATCTTGACGTCGGGGAAGTCTTGCGCCAAAGTGGGACCGAGGTTCTCGGCAATGAATGTGGCCTCGGCTTCCGGCGAGAGATCCATACTCTCCCATGAGCCGTCATTACCCATAGGCTCATTCTCGGGCGTCACAGCCCAGAACTCCACCCCGGCATCGCGGTAGGCTTGCAGGTAACGGGCGAAATAACGGGCAAAGGTGTCGTAGTATTTCGGCAGCAATGCACCGCCACGGCGATTGGCTTTGTCAAAGAAGAGGTTGTTGTCCTTCATCCACGCGGGAGCCGTCCACGGCGAACCCAGAAGGCGCCATGTAGGATCGGCTTGCGCGGCTTTGAGGGCAGCGACCTCGGTGATGAACTGATACATATCGAAGTGCTCATCCTTGATCTGCGGGTACTCGTCACGACTCCAGCCATCCTGATGCACGGCGAGGGAAAAGTGCTCAAGGGCTTCGTCACCAGGGACGTCGTCATAGGAGTAATGTCCCTTGAGCGTGAAGTCGCTCGAACCGATGACCGTACGGGTAGCGGAGAAGTTCGAGCCATCCTCACCAAACAGTTCGCGGATAACCATTGCATGTTGCTCGGGTGTGAGGCACGCGAGGACGAAGGCGGAGGACTCGGTGATCGATGCACCAAAGCCGTCGATGGTCTGACGCTCGTCATCGGGATTGATGGTGAAAAGCGGCATCGGCGACTGACCTTTGCGGAAGGTGATCGCTTCTTTGAGGGCGTACTTGTCGCCCGCCTCGCTGGTGAGGCGAACCTCGGTGGTCTTCACTCGATTGCAACTCGTCAGCGCGAGCAGAATGGCGAACAGGAGCAATTGATTTTTCATAGAGCTATGTTTATATCGAGTTGTTTGACTTGGTTGTCGCGGGCGAAGATGTGGGCGGCGGTATCGGCAGGGATGTCAAGACCTTTGTTCTCGTCAGCGAGGTGATAAACGAAGCGCGTGCCGCAATAGGTGAACGCGAGTTGTCCGTCACAGAAGTCCGACTTACGGAGCATCACAGGGTTGATGCGGATTGCGCCGTCATGCACCTCAATGCCCAGTTCGAACCAGCGGGAGAGGATATCTTCCTTAACCTGCCCTGTCATGCCGGGCTGCTGCACGCCGGACATCGCAGGTGTGTGGCTGTAGGCGTCGAAGGGGAACGAGCCATATTGCTCGGGGGACTTGTGCAGACCAAGACCTTCTTTGATGGCGCGGTAGTGGTCTATGAGGCGCTCCTGAGTTTGGCTGTTGGCTGTTGGCTGTTGGTCATTGGCTGCGATGTTTTCGCCAACGGCGAGGAGGAGTTTGCTGACCATGTGCCAGTAGATCGAGCCGAGACCTTCGTACTTGTAGAACGTGCCGCTACGGCCGGTGAAGGCGTGGTGGTGGAAGACTTGTTCGTATAGATCTTTGAGCTCGTCGGGCAGGTTGTTGGCGTTGCGGAAACGGGCATCGAAGTGGATACCGCCGTCGCAATCCTGTTTGAGGATCGTGCCGAGGTACTTCTGCACTACGGGCAGGTCTTTGGCTTCGTCAGGGAGATTGTTCATCTCAAGGAACGCCGGACGGCGACGAGCGGGATAGAGCATGTAACTCTGCTGATCCTCGCGGTAAAGGGCAGACTGACGCATAGCGTCCAATAGGTCTGCAGCCTGTTCGGCATTGAGGTATCGGGCAGAGAGTACAGCCACCTGTCCTTCGAGCATTTCGTATAGTGACGTTATAGAGACAGTGGGGGTGACCGTCGGTTGACCGTCGGTTGACCGTCGGGTTTGGGTCGATGCAGTATCAAATTTGACGAGATTATAGGCGTCGTATAGACCGTCCTCGCGTTTGTTGAGTTGGATGGTCAGTTCTGTGAGGGCAGACATGGCTTCCAGCAACTGGCAGATATGCGCTGCATCAAGCTCAATCAGCTTGCTGCTTGAATCACTATTAGCCTTTTGGGCATTGCTGCTTGAATCACTATTAGCCTTTTTGGCATTGCTGCGGAAACCGCGGTAGGCGGCAGCGCGGTACTTCTCACCGGCACGGCCGACGGCGTCGGTATATGCGCGGACGGACTGGAGGAAGGCAGGCATATTGTCGGGGCGGCTGTCAAACGCCTTCATGGCTGCCATGATGTCCACGATGAGTTGGACAAGTTCGGCGTGTACGGCGTAGGTAGCGTCACCGGCTTGGGTGAACAAATCCTTGAGCACTTGGATGAAGCGGTGGATGTAACAAACCGTCACCACGGATGCGCCATTGCCTACGAGGGCGTTGTTCGCATCGTTCCACTCGGGACGAAGGGTGTTCATCCATATACCTGCGCCCGGGATGTGATTGGAGAGTTTGGCGAAGAGAGTGATGAGCAGTTTCTCTGCGCCGGTGACGAGCAACGGCTGGTTGGACGAATCGAGCAAGAGTTTGGCATCCTGACCATAGGTTTTGACAAGTTCGAGGATGCGTTCGTGCTCGGCTTGATCGAAGCGGATCGTGTCTTTGGGGTTGGCGACGATCTCGTCGTAGGATTTGATGCGGTAGGGAACAGCGGCGAAGGCGAACTCACGCATAGCAAGCATGTCGATGAGTGCCTGCGGATCGTGCTGGCAGCTGAGTTCGAGGAGCTTGCACAGGTAGATGATCTGATGATCGCCCCAGTAGCCGATGTTCGACCACGGGTCATCAGGATTGATGACTTCCCAGTCAATGCCTTCCGAGGTGATGCGGTACGGGTTGTAGCCGTCCGCGGTGGTGGCATTGAGGAACTTGGCGATGATAGCGTTGGTATAGTCGGGGTACGAGGCGGAGAGCGCTTCCCAGTTCTGGAAGATGTCGCGCCAGTTGCCTTGATAAGCGATAAGCGGGTTACCCTGTTTGTCACGCACGCGGATGTCGAAGCTGTTCCACGGACGCGAGGGATCGCCGTGGCGACGCGAGAACGTCAACGGCAGGTACTCCATAAAGAGGCGGTGCAACTGGTGATCCATACAGTCTATTATTCGTGATTCGAGGTCGCTGCGGCGCAGTTGTTCGGGCAGGGAGTCAAACAGAGGTTTGTACTGCTCGTAGAGCGCGGTGTTGAACGTACGAATATGGTGAGCGAAGTCGGCAGTGTGGATGGTATAGTCGTCCGCATAATAGCCGCCGCGCATGGTATTGAACAGCACGTTGGCGAAGTGGCGGGCATCCTGGGCTTCGTCGCCGGTGGATTGTACGCCGTCGTTGTGAGCGACGATGGCGCGGATGTTTGCCGTTGTGGCACGCAGGGCATCGAGCACGAGCTGCTTGTGGTCGGGAGAGGCTATCTCCTGAAGCATGGAGTGGATGTCGCAGGCGTCTTTTTCTACGTCCATGACGAAGAGCCAATCTTGGCTCTTGCCGGAGTCGAGAGTCAGGGATTTGTAGAGGAGATACGCGCCCTGTACGCCCTTGGATTCGGGTTCGGAGTGGATAGCAGCGCCGTGACGGAAAGCGTCGAGTTGCATCGAGGAGGTAAGCAACGCAAAGCCGTCGGTATCAATCGAATAGACGGTATTGCAGGTGAGGCTCTCGCTGGGTTCGGCTTTATCGACCATAATCGCCTCCATTCTATAGAGCGCAAGCATCGTGCCGGGGATCTGTTCGATCTTCTTGTAGCCGTCCACGAGAGTTGAATAGACATTCTGCGTCTGGCGGTTGACGCCGGAAGGAAGGATGTTCTGCAGACCGTCGATGATTTCGAACTCCCGGGGCTGCGTGGCGATGTTCTCGATGTACGCGCGACGCACCCAACCGAAACGGTCAGCGGGTTGCCAGATATAACGGAACAGGAGACCGCAGGTGTGGTTGGTTTCCTCGAAGAGGATGGTGTTGCCGGTGACGGACTTGCAGATACGGCGCTCGATGTTGTATAGCGCATCGTTGTTGACCGAGAACGGCTCCCAGACGAATGCTTTTCCTTCTTTTTTAACGCGCACGAGTGTACGCGGGCCGGTGAAGGAGTAGTTCTGGGTTATCTTGTCGTCGGTATAGTACGGGAAGAGTGCGAAGTCCGGGCTGCGGCGGCCGCAGGTGAGGCCTCCGGTGGAGGAGAGATACATCCACAGGTCGGTGTCCGAAGCCACGGAGATAAAGAACGGCTGCATGCGGTCGTAGTTGCGGATCTCGTAGAACTTCTCACCGGCAATATTTATATATTTACCATTTACCATCAAATCATTTACCATTTTGTCATTTACCATTTAGTCATTTATTTGGTCATTTGGCCATTTAGGCATTACGACGAGCATCGAGTTCGACTTTCATCTGCGCCATGGTGCGGTTGTCGAGGTTGTAGAACAACATCACGAGGGCACAGGATGCATAGAGCACACCCGGGATAACGCTGACGAGCAGACGGATACCCATCATGGCTGTGTCAGACTGGATGTCGGCGTTTGCCACGAAGTGCGTGACGCTGAGCAGCCAACCGGCAGCCGCAGCACCGATCGCCCAACCGAGTTTCTGTGCGAGCACAGAGGCGGAGAAACAGAGACCTGTTGTGCGGCGGTTGAACTTCCACTCACCATAATCGGCT
>CACZRD010000147.1 GCA_902783545.1 uncultured Bacteroidales bacterium | reverse complement strand
CCAGACGATGCTGCTGCAGAACGTGCTGGCTGTCAAGCAGGTGTTCAGCGCCGATGAGGTTGCCACGCTCAACGAGATGGACTACAGCATCATCAAGCAGATTGAGCACCACTCGGGCGAGATCTTCGCCGGAGTAGAAAAGATGACCGAGGCGCGCCATGCAGCCAACAGGCAGCCAGACGAGCGCAGCAAAGCCATCGCCTACCACGATACTGTCCTGCCGCTCATGGCAGAGATCCGCGAACATGCTGATGCCCTCGAGCTCATCGTGGACGACGAGATGTGGACGCTGCCTAAGTACCGTGAACTCCTCTTCATCCACTAAAATGAAACTGCCATTTATCAAGATGCACGCGTTGGGAAACGACTACGTCTATATTGATTGTCTTTCCCGCAAGATGGATTTTCACATGGCGAACGCCGATCTGCCTGCGCTGGCTCGCGTAATCAGCGACCGCCACCGGGGCATCGGTTCGGATGGGTTAGTGCTCATCCTGCCCAGCAGGGTGGCGGATGTGCGCATGCGCATGTTCAATGCCGACGGCAGCGAGGCCGAGATGTGTGGCAACGCGGCGCGATGCATCGCCAAGTATGTCTTTGAGCAGAGGTTGTGTGGCAATCCGCTGACACTTGAAACACTTGCAGGTATCAAGCAGCTTACACCGATAATAAATGCCGAGGGCAGAGTAGAGCAGGTTACCGTAGAGATGGGCACTACACTCGGTAATCCGCATGAGGTGTTCTTCGTGGATGCACCTGACGCTCTTGATCCGCAGTTCAAGCAGTTGTGCACTGATGCGTGTTATGCTGAACTCCGTAAGCGCGCGAACATAGAATGCGTGTACGTGCTTAATCGTAAGGAACTGTGCATGCGCGTATGCGAGCGCGGCACGGGCGAGACGATGGCATGTGGCACAGGTGCCTGCGCGGCAGCTGTTGAGGCAATGAACAAGAAGCTTACAACCAACAAGGTGACGGTGCATATGCCGGGCGGTGACGTGTCAGTTCGCCGCGATGACAAAGGTATCATCTACCTTACCGGCACCGCCACGGAGGTCTTCCGCGGTGAATATAATTGGGAGGACTGAACATGCAACTGAATACCCATTTGCAACAGATGAACGGCAGTTATCTCTTTACGGAGATAGTGCATCGGACAGAGGTATATCAGGCAGCGCATCCTGATACACGGATCTTGCGGCTTGGCGTGGGAGATGTGACGCGTCCGTTGCCGCAACCTATTGTGGATGCGATGCATCGTGCAGTCGAAGAGTTGGCGCACAGGGAAACCTTCCGAGGTTATGGCCTTGAATGGGGTTATCCATGGCTTCGTCAGGCTATCATTGACAATGACTACACGCCCCGCGGAGTATCGCTGGACATAGATGAGGTGTTTATCTCGGATGGTGCAGGTAGCGATCTTGGCAACCTGAGCGAACTGTTCGATGCGCATAATACAGTGGCAGTTTTAGACCCGGCCTATCCTGCCTACGAGGACACATCGCTGATGGCTGGTCGCGCCATTGTTTACTTGCCTTGTACAGCGGAGAACGGCTTTGTGGCTCAGCTACTGGAAACACAGGTGGATATTATCTATCTCTGCTACCCTAACAACCCCTTAGGTATCGTCTTGTCGCGAGAACAGCTGAAGCAATGGGTGGACTATGCTCGTGAGCACCAAAGTATTATCATCTACGATTCGGCTTATGAAGCGTTCATTACAGACCCGACTATCCCGCATTCGATCTATGAGATAGATGGGGCAAAGGAGGTAGCTATTGAGGTGCGGAGTTTCAGTAAGACGGCTGGATTCACGGGTGTGCGTTGCGGCTATACAGTAGTGCCCAAACTGACTGGTCTCAACGCCATGTGGCTCCGCCGCCAGTGTACGAAATACAATGGTACATCGTATATCTCCCAGCGTGGGGCAGAGGCGAGCTATACGCCTGAAGGGAAAGATGCTCTTCGTGCCAACATCGCATACTACCAGCAAACGGCGCAAGTGTTGCTTGACGGTTTGCGGGCTTTGGACTATGAAGTGTTCGGAGGTCAGAACGCTCCTTATATCTGGTGCCGTGTGCCGCAAGGCTACTCCTCCTGGTCATTCTTTGACCATCTGCTCAGCACCTGTCAGATTGTTTGTACACCGGGGGCAGGTTTCGGCCCTTCCGGCGAAGGCTACGTCCGCTTCTCTGCCTTCTCCCCGCGAGAAGACTGCCTTGAAGCACTAGAACGAATGAAAACTAAAAATTTGAAATCATAAATCATAAATAATTATGTGTGGCATTGTTGGTTACATAGGAAAAAGAAAAGCCTATCCGATCCTTATTAAGGGGCTTCATCGCCTCGAGTACCGCGGTTATGACAGTGCCGGCGTGGCGCTGATCAACCCTGCAGGACAGCTGAACATCTACAAAGCCAAAGGCAAGGTTGCCGAACTGGAAGCTTATGCAGCAGATAAGGATATAGAGGGCTGCATCGGTATCGCGCACACCCGCTGGGCGACGCATGGCGAGCCGAACACTGTGAACGCCCATCCGCACTACTCGGAGAGCGAGCGGCTGGCCATCATCCACAACGGCATCATCGAGAACTACGCTGTGCTCAAAGCCGGACTGATGGAGCAGGGGTATACGTTCAAGTCCGACACCGACACCGAGGTGCTGGTGCAGCTGATCGAATACACGCAGGTCGACCGCCACGTGGATCTGAAGACGGCAGTGCAACTCGCGCTGCAACAGGTCATCGGTGCATACGCCATCGCCGTGTTGGACAAAGACAATCCCGACACCCTCGTCGCAGCCCGCAAGGGTTCGCCGCTCGTGGTAGGCATCGGCGATGACGAGTATTTCCTTGCATCCGACGCCACGCCAATAGTCGAATACACGGATAAGGTTATCTATATCGAAGATGAGGAAGTCGTTGTTTTAAAGAGTGAAGGAGTGAAAGAGTTAAAGAGTGAAGGAGTAGAGATAACGACTATCAATAATGTGACGAAGACACCGGAGATCAAGCGGCTGGAGTTATCATTGAGTCAGTTGGAGAAAGGCGGCTACCCGCACTTCATGCTCAAGGAGATCTTCGAGCAGCCGCGTACGCTGACGGATTCGATGCGCGGACGCGTGAACGTGCGGCAGGACAACATCGCCCTGTCGGGATTCATTGACAATAAAGATCGTTTTCTCAACGCCAAGCGTATCATTATCACCGCTTGCGGCACGTCGTGGCACGCAGGACTGATAGCGATGTACGCCATCGAGGAGTTTGCGCAGATACCCGTCGAGGTCGAGTACTCCAGCGAGTTCCGTTACCGCAAACCCGTCATCAACAAGGACGATGTGGTTATCGCCATCTCGCAGTCCGGCGAGACAGCCGACACCCTGGCAGCTATCCAGTTGGCGAAAGAGAAAGGTGCGTTCATCTTCTCGATCTGCAACGTCGTCGGCGCCTCTATCCCGCGCGTGAGTGACAGCGGATGCTACACCCATGTCGGGCCGGAGATAGGCGTAGCGAGCACGAAAGCCTTCACCGCACAGGTGGTTGCCCTGACGATGTTAGCCCTCTGTATAGGCAAGGAGAAAGGCACGATGAGCAAGGAGCAGTATCTGCGTATCGTGCGCGAACTCGGACAGATACCCGACAAGATCGAGCGCGTGCTCGGGCAGAACAAACGCATCGCGGACTTCGCCAAGACATTTACTTACGCACAGAACTTCATCTATCTGGGACGAGGGTATAACTTCCCCGTAGCGATGGAAGGTGCGCTCAAGCTCAAGGAGATCAGTTATATCCACGCCGAGGGCTATCCCGCTGCCGAGATGAAACACGGACCGATAGCCCTGATCTCGCAAGAGATGCCCGTAGTGGTCGTTGCACCGCATTGCGGCACGTACGAAAAGGTTGTAAGTAACATCCAGGAGATCAAAGCAAGGAAAGGCAGAGTTATTGCCGTGGTCACCGAGGGCGACGAGCTGGTCAGCCGTATTGCCGACTACACCATCGAGATCCCCGCCACCGAGGAGTGCCTGACGCCGCTCTTGACCGTTATTCCCTTGCAGCTGCTTGCCTACCATATAGCCGTAGTCAAAGGCTGCGATGTTGATCAGCCAAGGAACCTTGCCAAGTCGGTGACAGTGGAGTGAGGTGAATTAAAAATTAATAATTAATAATTAAAAATTATATGAGAGTTGCAATTTTAGGCTATGGAAACATAGGTAAAGCCGCAGAGGAGGCCGTGAAGGCTGCGCCGGACATGGAGTTGGCGGGAGTATATCACCACAACGACTGTCTGGACTGCATGGATGCGGATGTGGCGTTAGTGTGCACGCCGACGCGTGAGGTGCAGAAGTTCGCCACCGTGCTTGCCGCACGGGGGATATGCACGGTGGATAGCTTCGACATCCACGGGCAGATATGGAACCTGCGCAGTGCGATGGATGCCGTATGCAAGGCAGGTAAAGCCGTGAGCGTGATCTCCGCCGGTTGGGATCCGGGCAGCGACAGTATGATCCGTGCAATCCTGCTTGCGCTTGCGCCGAAGGGACTGACCTACACGAACTTCGGTCCCGGACGAAGCATGGGGCACACGGTAGCGGCCAAGAGTAAGCCGGGCGTAAAGAACGCGCTGAGCATGACTATCCCGTTAGGCACGGGGATACACCGCCGGATGGTGTATATCGAGCTGGAGCAGGGTGCGGACTTCAAGACCGTGGAAGCCGCTATTCTTGCGGACGATTACTTCGCGCACGACGAGACGCATGTGATAGCCGTGGACAGCGTGGATGCGCTGAACAACGTAGCGCACGGCGTGAACCTCGTACGCAACGGCGTGAGCGGCGAGACGCACAACCAGCGGTTTGAGTTCAACATGACGATCAACAACCCCGCGTTGACGGGGCAGGTGATGGTGAGCTGTGCGCGCGCCGCCATGCGGCTGAAAGAGCGCGGGGAGTATGGTGCAAAGACGATGATCGAACTGGCACCGATAGACCTGCTGGCAGGAGACACCGGGAGCCTGGTGAAGGCACTGGTGTAAGGAGTTAGTTTTTTAGTTTGAGGATCACATAGATGATGATCGGCGCTGCGACGAGGGAGGACAGCGTGGAGATAGGCAGCGAGAGACTGAGGCTGTAGGAGGCAAGAGAGACCATACAGTCGCAGAGCAACAGCAGGTTCGCCCCGAGCAGTGCGCAGGCAGGGACCGTGAGGCGGTGGTTGGAGGTGTGCATGATCCCGCGTGCGAGATGCGGCACAGCCACGCCGATGAACGCTATCGGTCCGCACCAGGCCGTCACACCACCGGCAAGCAGCGATGTCGCCAGCACGATGCCCAAGCGTGTGCGGGAGATATGGATGCCTAAGGCGCGCGCATAGTTCTCGCCGAGCAGCAGTCCGTTGAGGGGTTTAAGCAGCAGTACGACCATCAGTGCGCCAACGAGCAGCACGGGCGTCATGACCTGCAACTCCTGCCAGCCGACAGCCGACAGCGAGCCGAGCGTCCAGACGATGAACAGCTTAAGCGCATCGGGGTTGGCGATGTTCTGCATGATATTAACCAGCGCACCGGCTATCGCACCGACCATCATGCCGACGATAAGCAGGCTGACATTATCCTTGACCTTACCTGCCACGCTCATCACGAGCAACAGCACGAGCGTCGAGCCGATGATAGCGGACATAGCTATCGTTCCTGCACCGGCGCTGACCATACCGAACAGCGACGTACACATCACCACGAACGCCACACCGAGACTGGCGCCGGAGCTCACGCCTAAGATATACGGACCTGCCAGCGGATTGCGGAAGAGCGTCTGCATCAGGATGCCGCTCATACTCAGCGCGCTGCCGGCAAGGATAGCCGTCAAGGCCTTGGGCAGACGCAGGTTGACGAGAATATGGTGATAGAGATCATTGCCCTCGCCCGACTCCCAGAGCGTGCGCAGCGGAAAAAGCGTGCTACCCAGACACAGGTCGGCAACGAACAGTACGACCAGCGCCACGGTGAGCAAGGCAAAAAGTAGTATGTTTCGACTTCTATTCATCCGAGATGCCATAATTAGCGCACAAAGGTACAAAAAATAATACACATTTGCAATATTTTGTCCATAAAAATGAATATTTTTTGCAAATGTGGGATTTTTTTCGTATCTTTGCGCCCAAAATTGCATAACAATGAAATACAAAGCCATCTTTCTTGACTGGGACGACACTATCGGCGACTTCTCGCGTTCGGCGAAGTGCGCTCTGACAACGATGTTCGAGATTCATCAGTTGTATCAATACACGGACTACGACACGTTCGTGCAGAAGTACAGCGAGCACAACACCCTGCTGTGGGAGCAGTACGGGCGCGATGAGGTGACGAAGGATGAGTTGAAGATCGACCGATTCCTGTATCCGCTGATGCATGCCTGCGGGCTGGAGGAGAACTCCGAGACGCGTGTACTGGCACGGCGTATGTGCGAGGATTTCCTCAGGATGACGAACCACTTCTTCTCGATCATCCCCGATGCCGACAAGATGGTCAAGACGCTGGCTTCGCGTTATCCGCTGACGATCGTGAGCAACGGGTTTGTGGAGTCGCAGTACCTAAAGTTCCGCAAGAGCGGTCTGGATCCGTACTTCACGCACATCGTGCTCAGCGAGGAGGTAGGTGCGCAGAAACCCAACCCGCGTATCTACGAGGAGGCGCTACGCATCAACGGTATCACGGCTGACGAAGCGCTGATGATCGGCGACTCATACACCTCGGATGTGGAAGGAGCGCGTGCTGCGGGCATAGACCAGATGTGGTTCAGGCGCGTGCCCGACGGCGAGGAAGATCCTGCCTACGGCAAGGTGGTCACCCTGACAGAGGGGCAGACGGCCACGTATATCGTAAACTCCTATAGACAGATTACTGACATTTTGGCAGACGGGATGTGGGTGGCATGATATTTGAGATTTGATATTTGAGATTTGAGATTTTATATTTTAATACATGATGAAAAAGGAAGAACAAAATATGGAGAATGAGAACCTGGATAATCTGGAAAATCCAGAAAATCTAGAAAAACCAGAAATTCCAGAAGCTGAGGCAGTTGAGGAAACCGAGGAAACCCCGGAGGAGACCCCGGAGCAGAAGATCGAAGCCCTCGAGAAACGTGTAGCGGAGCTGGAGGATATCCGTCTGCGTCAGATGGCGGAGTTCGACAACTACCGTCGCCGCACGAACAAGGAGAAGCTGGAACTGATGGAGTCTGCCGGCGAGAAGTTGCTGGTAGATATATTGCCACTGGTGGATGACTTTGAGCGTGCACGTGACGCGATGGCGAAGACCGAGGATATAGCCTCGTTGCGTGAAGGCATTGATCTGATCTATAACAAGTTCATCGCCTGGCTTGACAAGCAGGACGTACATGCGATAGACACTACGGATGCCGACTTCAACACCGATGAGCATGAGGCTATTACAACCTTTGCCGCCGGCGAGGACAAGAAAGGCAAGATCATCGACTGCACGCAGAAAGGTTACAAACATGGCGAACGCGTGATTCGCTTCGCCAAAGTTGTCGTAGGCGAATAATCCAGAAAATCCAGAATATCTAGAATATCTAGAAAATCCAGAACTATGGCAGAGAAGAGAGATTACTATGAGGTGCTGGGCGTGGAGAAGAACGCCAGTGCCGAAGACATAAAGAAGGCGTACCGCAAGTGTGCCATCAAGTACCACCCTGACAAGAACCCCGGTGACAAGCAAGCCGAGGAGAAGTTCAAGGAGGCGGCTGAGGCGTACGAGGTGCTGAGCGATCCACAGAAACGTCAGCGTTATGACCAGTTCGGCTTTGCCGGCATGGGCGGTGCAGGCGGCTACAGCGGCGGTGGCATGAGTATGGAAGATATCTTCATGCGGTTCGGCGACCTGTTTGAGGGTGCAGGATTCGACATGAGTGACTTCTTCGGCGGTGGCGGCGGTGGTCGTCGTGGCGGTCAGCGTGTGCGTCGCGGTACAGACATGCGCGTACGCGTACGCCTTACCTTAGAAGAGATAGCCACCGGCGTGGACAAGAAACTCAAGATCCGCAAGCTCGTACCGTGTACGCACTGCGACGGCACAGGTTCGGCGGACGGCAAGGGCGGCGAGACCTGTCCGACATGTAAGGGCAGCGGACGCGTGGTACGCACGCAGCGCGGGATCTTCGGTATGATGCAGGTACAACAGGAGTGCCCGACCTGCCATGGCGAGGGTAAGGTGATCAAGAACAAGTGCTCGCACTGCCAAGGCGAGGGTGTGGTTCGCGACGAACAGATCGTGGAGGTACATATACCCGCCGGCGTAGCCGACAGCATGATTCTGCCGATGCAAGGCAAGGGCAACGCTGCTCCGCACGGAGGCGTAGCCGGTGACCTGCTGGTGATCATCGAAGAGGAGGAGCACAAGGACTTTGCCCGTGACGGCGGCGATCTGATATACAACCTGCTGCTCGATGTGCCGACGGCTATCCTCGGCGGGCAGGTTCAGATACCTACCCTGACCGGCGACGCGAAGATCACCATCACCCCGGGTACGCAACCCGGCAAGGTACTCCGCATGCGCGGCAAAGGTCTGCCGATGATCGACCAGTACGGAAGGCAGTACGGCGTAGGCGACCTGCTGATAAACGTAGGCGTGTATATCCCCGAACACCTGAGTAAGGAAGACAAGGAACTGGTCGAGAAACTCCGCAAGAACAACAACGTCGCACCGGACAGCCACACGGACAAGAAGAGTTTCTTCCGCACGCTATTCGGATAAAACAACAAAAAAAGTCCCGCAAAATTTGCAAATGTGGGATTTTTTTTGTATCTTTGCAGGCTGAATCATTATTGCAATTATGGATTGGTCATTTCTGATAGAAGGTAAAGACGCGCTATGCGTCTCAACCGATACGCGTAACCTGCCCGACGGATGTATCTTCGTGGCACTCAAAGGCGAGTCATTCGACGGCAACACGTTCGCCCTGCAAGCACTGCAGCAAGGCGCCTCACTCGCCATCGTGGACGACGAGCAGGTGTATAACACGATCCAAGCCTCCGGCGAGTACTCCGCTCTGCTGGTAGAGAACAGTCTGTTGGCACTGCAAGACCTCGCCCGAGCATGGCGTCGTCATTGGGGGAAGAAGATCATCGGTATCACCGGCACGAACGGCAAGACGACGACCAAGGAACTCATGGCTGCCGTGCTCAACACGCGCTACAAGACTCACTACACCCAGGGCAACCTCAACAACTCCATCGGCGTGCCGCTGACCCTGCTGCAACTCACGGCAGAGCATGAGCTGGCTATCGTTGAGATGGGAGCCAGTCACCCGGGAGATATCAAGGAACTGGTGGATATCGCTGAGCCGGACTGCGGACTGATCACCAACGTCGGCAAGGCTCACCTGCAGGGCTTCGGTTCGTTCGAAGGCGTGATGCGCACCAAAGCCGAATTGTACGACTACCTGCGTGCGCATGGAGGATTCTGCT
Organism: uncultured Bacteroidales bacterium; assembly: GCA_902783545.1. Taxonomy (GTDB): domain Bacteria; phylum Bacteroidota; class Bacteroidia; order Bacteroidales; family Paludibacteraceae; genus Colicola. The sequence continues at coordinate 25,604 of CACZRD010000147.1, read as the reverse complement.
TCCGCAATACGGACAATCCTTATCTCACGCAGATGGCAGGCGGGCTGAAAACCATAGCCTACACCACCGGCACGATGCCCGAGGGCACGCAACTCGTAGGTGCGTACAACAGCGAGAACATACAAGCCGCGCTGTGCGTGGGTGAGTACTTCGGTGTCAGCCGAGAGGACGGTCTGAAGGCTATTCGCGCGTATGTACCGTCGAACAACCGTTCGCAGAAGACGGTGACAGATAGGAACACCCTGATCGTGGATGCATACAACGCCAACCCGACATCGATGCAAGCGGCAATTGAGGCTTTTGACCGTCAGCAGTCAGCAGTCAGCGGTAAGCGGTCAGAGTGCTATATCTTAGGGGCGATGCGTGAGTTGGGCGAGTACAGCCACACCGAGCATCAGAACATAGTGAACATGCTGCTTGAGAGGAAGGCGGATACCGTATTCCTGGTAGGCGACGAGTACCGCGAGACGACAGCCCCCTACCCGATCTACTCGACCGTGGATGAGTTGTGCGAACAACTGAAAAAGCAACCGCTAAGCGGGCTCACAATACTCATCAAAGGTTCACGCAGCAACAAACTCGAAAAAGTAATTCCCTTGTTATGAAAAAGAAAATAATTATACCCGTTTTAATTATCCTGCTCGCCGCTGTCGGTGCGCTGACTTACCTGTACTTGAACCAGAAACAGGAGATGGTCGAGATGGTCGAGCAGATGGAGTTTGAGAAATCCGAACTGGAAGACGAGTACGAGGATCTCGCTATGCAGTTCGACGGCTACCGCACACCGGACATCCACAACGACTCCCTCGCCCAACTGCTCAATCAGGAGCAGCAGCGCGTGCGCGACCTGTTGGAGGAACTTCGTATCACCAAGGCTACCAACGCGCGCCGTATAGCCGAACTCAAGAAGGAGCTGGCTACCGTCCGCTCGGTGATGGTGTCATACGTTCACCAGATCGACTCGCTCAACCAGACCAACCAGCGGCTCACGGCTGAGAACAAACAAGTGCGCGAGCAATACGCCGTCGTGCAGCAGCAAGCCGAAGAGCTGCAGCAGGTAAACACGCACCTCACGGAGAAAGTCACACGTGCATCGATGCTCGAGATCACAGCCTTCGAAGTCACACCGCTCAACAAACGTGATAGGAAGACATCGAACCTGAACAACATGCAAAAGATTCAGTTCGACTTTACCATCGGCAAGAACGTCACATGCGAGCGCGGCCTGAAGAAAGTGTACATGCGTATCGTTCGTCCGGACGGCGAGCTCATCACACTGCCTAATCCCGCCCAACGGATGTTTGCATTCGAGAACAGCGAGATCGAGTACTCCCTGGTCAAAGAGTTCGAGTATGGCGGCGAGGCTGTTAATGAAACACTCTATTGGAACGTGGGCGAGATTCTCTACAAAGGTCTGTACAACGCCGACTTCTTCATCGACGGTGCGCTCATTGCCTCCTTCCCCTTCGAACTCAAACACTGATCCCGCTCAATGGCGAAGTTCAAGAAGATAGCGAACATCGCACTTATCATCCTGGCGTACGGGTTTCTCGGTTATAAGATTGCCACGTACGACAACTACCCCGGACTTCTGGCACAGTTTCAGGCTGCAGGCATATGGCAGTGGCTGTGTCTGGCGGGGTGTTTCTTGCTGTTTCCCGTCAACCGTCTGTGCGAAGCCTGGAAATGGCAGTTTCTCGTCCGTGACATCGAACCGATGAACATCCGGGAAGCCCAACGGCAAGTGTATTACGGCACGCTGGCAGGTTTCGTCACGCCCTACAAACTCGGCGAGTACCCCGGACGCGCGCTACTCTTCCGTCACACACAGCAGCACTGGCTCACCGCCACCTGTCTGGGCATGATCGGCGGCTATGCGATGACAACGGTCATCATCGTGTTCGCACTGCCGGCGGTTGTCTGTTGGTTAGTCCCGGACAGCTCGCTGCTGTGGAGCATTGCGCTGGCACTGGTCGGTGCTGTAGCGGCAGTCATCGCGCTGCCGGCGCTGATGCGCAGACTACAGGGACGTCCGTGGAAAAATGAGCAGACACGCCTGCTCGTTGACAACATGGCACACCTGACAATCAGCGATGTGTGTATCCTGCTGGTTATGTCCCTGCTGCGGTACGCGGTGTTCATCGTCCAGTTGCAACTCACGCTACTGTTCTGCAGTGTACAGCTTGACGCGCTATCTACGATCATCACCTTGCCACTCTATTACCTGCTCATCACCGTCACTCCGAATGTCCCTGCAGCCGAGCTCGCCGTACGCGGCGCGTGGGCGGCAGTCATCTTCGAGCGTTTCGGCAGCGATGTCACAGCCGCAGCCGTTATTGCGTCTATTCTTCTGTGGTCTATCAACACGATCTTCCCTCTGCTTGTCGGTAGTGCAATGCGGAGATTACACTAACAACCACTACCTGCAAAACAAATATTACAACATCGCGCAAAATGTGCGATTTTTATGTTATATAGCATGCTTTGGCACGCCCGTTGCATTACGTTATGTGAACATGAACGTCAAAAATGGCGTAAATTGACAAAAACAACAAAAAAAACTATCAATTTTATTTATTAACTTAGAAAAAGGGAAGATAAACCCTTACAGGAACCCCGGCACAAGCTTGAGGGACACCGAAAAAAACCTATTAACAATGAAAAAGACTTTTGTAACAGTAACACTTTTCGTAGCCATGGCGGTAGCCGCCAACGCTGCAAGTCGTCAACTTGACCAAGCCGCAGACAACCGGCAGTCAGCAGTCAACAACACCGAAATTGCCTCCAATCAGGAAGACATCTATCGCGCACATATGTTGCAGAGCGATGAGATGGACAAACATATCATCCGCTTCTACGACATCGATCGCATTGTCATCAAGAACGACCAGCATGCTATCATCCGCATCTATGATGCCAACTGGCGCCTGATAGAGGAGACGCGCGACGATGTGGACAAAGACATGCCTGTAGGTAACTACTACGTGACATGCACCAGCCACATCAAGAGCAGTTATGTACTCTAAAACAAGGTGAATTTTAGCATTTTTTTGGCGAAAGGCTTGCATTTGTGGAAAAATTTTCGTATCTTTGCACCGAAATTCGTTACGATGTATGAAAAGATACGTGATTACAGCCCTATGCGGCCTTTCGTTATTATACACCGGCTACGCCCAGAACCCGTCAAGGGAGTTCCGTGCAGCATGGTTCACCACGCTACTGAACATCGACTGGCCGAAGACGCCGATTGACAGCGTATGCCCTGACGCCATCGCTGTCCAACAGGCGGAGATGACCGCGATACTTGACCAACTGCAGGCAGGGAACATCAACGCCGTCTGTTTTCAAGCACGCCCGTCAGCAGATGCACTGTACGATTCATCGCTCGAGCCATGGAGTCCGGTGCTGACCGGCGTTCGTGGCATGACCCCAGGTTACGATCCTCTGGCATACGCTATACAGGAAGCGCACCGGCGTGGCATGGAACTACACGCATGGGTGAACCCGTTTCGCTACGAGCGTAATGCCGGCGAACGCGTGCTGGATATCGAAGCGTTCATCGCCTCGGAAGACTCCGACCCCATCCGCATTGAGCACCCCGAATGGCTGCTGACGTATAACACAGCACAGTACCAAGGCTCTATACTTGACCCCGGTCACCCGGGGGCACGCGCCTACGTACTGCAAGTACTCATGGAGATCATCCGCAACTATGACATCGACGGTCTGGTGATGGACGACTACTTCTATCCGTATGGCGGCACTGTCGATGAGGACAAACGGAGTCAGAAGGCATACAAACCTGCCAATATGTCAGTCGGCGACTGGCGCAGGGACTGCGTGAATGAAGTCATCCGCTCTATTCACGACTCTATTCAAGCCGTCAAGCCATGGCTGAAGTTCGGCATGTCACCATTCGGCATCTATTCGACGACCGACAGCGCAGCAGCGCAGTTCGGGCTGAAGCTTCCGGCCGGCATCACCGGCACAGACGCATGGGCGAGCTTATATTGCGATCCGCTGGCATGGGTTGCCGGCGGCTATGTCGATTATCTCGCGCCGCAACTGTATTGGTCAACGAAAGCCACCAAACAGAGTTATGAGACGCTCTGCCGCTGGTGGTGCGAGAGCGTGGAAACCATTGATGCACAGCGCGGTGACGGCAAGCAGACACATGTCTATATCAGTCACGCCTCGTACCGTTTCGGCGCAGACGAACTGGAGTTGCAGATCGACCTCAACCGCAAATACGCACCCCACAACGCTCCGGGAAGTATCTTCTACAACACCAATCAGTTCTTGCACTTTACCGGCAAGACGGCAGGAAATAGTTGTGCCAAACTCGGCAAGACACGTTTCGCCAACCGGGCGTTGCCGCCCGCTATGCCGCACAAAGATCGCGAGCCGCTGACCAGCCCCGCGCTCATCCAACCGGACACTCTGCCGGTATGCTGCGACACCGTGACAGTAGAGTGGCAGGGTAGCCGCTTCAGACGCATGACGATACGTCAGAAAGGCAGAAATTGACTGCTGCATTTGCCAAATATCAAGTCAAACAGGGGTTATTTTTTGTAAATAGCCCCTAAAATTTGCATTATTTCGATATATTTCGTAACTTTGTATGCGCCTTTCAGTACGCGCTATAGCAAAAGCTACGATTAATCAAAAGCAATCTATGATACTTGACAAATTAGAAAACGCCGATTGGTACTTTGGCTGTGTACCCGGCTTCCAACAGTTCATGAAGTTCTTCAATGACAACGACCTCGAAGAACTGCCTGCATGCAAAATCAAGTTAGATGGTCAGGATCTCATCGTCAACGTCTGCGATCAGGCTGCCAAAGATGAGAAAGACTGCAAACTTGAAGCCCACAAAGATTACATCGACATTCAGATTCCTTTGACGACCTCGGAGACAATGCTCTGGAGTTCGCTTGAGGATTGCCAGAACGTCATCAAGGAGTATGACGAAGGCAAAGATGTAGAGTTATACGGTGACAAGCCCGCCGCACGGTTCAGCGTGCCCAGAGGATACTTCGCCGTATTCTTCCCCACGGATGCACATGCTGCAGGCATCGCGTCATCCACGTTCCGAAAGATAATTGTTAAAGCTAAAGTAGAATAAATCACTCATTAACTATGCTACAGATTGTACAAAACGAGCCGGGTCTTCAACCCTACGAACAGGCACTTGAGGCGCGTCACGACTATGCCGAGCGCAAGATTAAAGAACTGACCGGAGGCAAGAAGAAACTTGCTCCATGGGCAGACGGCTACTTGTATTTCGGTCTACACCACCTTAACCCCGGTTGGGTTCTTCGCGAGTGGGCACCCAACGCCACTGCTATCTATGTGAAAGGCGACTTCAACAACTGGGAGAAGAGCGAAGACTACCGTCTCTACCCCGTTGGCAACGGCGTATGGGAAGGCTACTTCACCGAGGAGCAGATTCGCCACGGTCAGCACTACAAACTGCTCGTCGAGTGGCTTGGCGGCTACGGAGAGCGTATCCCATCTTACGCGCGCCGCGTGGTGCAGGACGATAACACAAAGATATTCTCCGCACAGGTTTGGGCTCCCGAGAAAGAGTTCGACATGGGCAAGCGCCGTGGTCCTAAAGGTTGGAAGCCCAACCGTCCACTGTTCATCTACGAGTGCCACATCGGCATGGCCACTGAGGAGCAGCGCGTAGGCACCTACAACGAGTTCCGCGAGAACGTATTGCCGCGTATAGCCAAACTCGGATACAACTGCATACAGATTATGGCTATCCAGGAGCATCCGTACTACGGCTCATTCGGATATCATGTATCGAACTTCTTCGCTCCGTCCTCACGCTTCGGCACTCCCGAGGAGTTGAAGGCGCTCGTCAAGGCTGCTCATGACAAGGGCATAGCTGTCATCATGGATATCGTACACTCGCACGCCGTGAAGAACGAGTTGGAAGGTCTGGGAAACTTCGACGGCACACCGTATCAGTACTTCCACGACGGTGCACGCCGCGAGCATCCGGCATGGGACAGTCTGTGCTTCAACTACGGCAAGAACGAGGTGATGCACTTCCTGCTCTCGAACTGCAAATACTGGCTTGAAGAATACGACTTCGACGGATTCCGTTTTGACGGTGTGACCTCGATGATGTACCTCAGCCACGGTCTGGGCGAGGACTTCAGCGGTTACGGATCGTACTTCAACGGCAACGAGGATGGTGACGCTATATGCTACCTCACGCTGGCGAACAAGCTCATTCACGAGGTGAAGAAGAACGCCATCACCATCGCCGAGGACATGTCCGGCATGCCGGGTATAGCCGCACCGATAGCGGATGGAGGCATGGGATTCGATTACCGTCTGGCCATGGGTATCCCTGACTTCTGGATCAAGTATATCAAAGAGGTGCGCGACGAAGATTGGAAAGCCGGTCACATCCTGTACGAGATGACCAACCGCCGCCAGCATGAGAAGACTATCTCCTACGCTGAGAGCCATGATCAGGCACTTGTGGGCGACAAGACGATCATCTTCCGCCTCGTCGATTCCGATATGTACTGGCACTTTGAGCACGGTCACTCGACGTATATGGTCGATCGCGGTATAGCACTGCACAAGATGATCCGTCTCATCACCGCCTCGACCACCAATGGCGGTTACCTGAACTTCATGGGTAACGAGTTCGGTCACCCCGAATGGATCGACTTCCCACGTCAGGGCAACGGCTGGAGTTACCAGTACGCACGCCGTCAGTGGTCGCTTGTTGACAATCAGAACTTCTACTACGCCGACCTCAACCGCTTTGACGATGCGATGATTCATCTGCTTCGCAAGTCTGGCATCACTCCCGAGACTCCGATCATCAACCTCTGGGACCGCGAGGGCGACCAAGTGGTGGCATACATGCGCGGCGAGTATGTTTTCGTATTCAACTGGAATGGAACAAAGTCCTTCCCCGACTACGGATTCCTCGCTCCTGAAGGCAAGTATCAGGTTGTACTGAACACCGATGCACGCCAGTTTGCCGGCTTTGAGCAGACGGATGACAGCGTGGATCACTTCACGATGCCAGACCGCGAGTACGCACGCGAGAAAAAAGGCTGGCTCAAACTCTACCTGCCGGCACGCAGCGCTATTGTCCTAAAAAAAGTTGACTAACTAAATGATCAAATGGTAAATGAATAAATTGTAAATGCCATGAGACTTATAATCGAAAAAAACTACGACCTTATGTCGGAATGGGCAGCTAACTATGTTGCCAAACGTATTAACGAGTTCGCACCCAAGGAGAGCAATCCTTTCGTGCTCGGTCTGCCTACCGGCTCATCGCCGCTGGGCATGTACCGCAAACTCATCGAACTGAACAAAGCCGGTAAGGTTTCTTTCCGCAATGTTGTCACCTTCAACATGGACGAGTATGTCGGTCTGCCCGAAGAGCACCCCGAGAGTTACCACAGCTTCATGTGGAATAACTTCTTCTCGCACATTGACATCCGTAAGGAGAACGTGAATATCCTCAACGGCAACGCTGCCGACCTCGAGGCTGAGTGCGCCCGCTATGAGGCGAAGATCAAGAACTACGGTGGCATCCACTTGTTCCTCGGAGGTATCGGGCCTGACGGTCACATCGCCTTCAACGAACCGGGTTCGTCGCTCACCTCGCGTACGCGCAAGAAAGAGCTGACCACCGACACAATCATCGCCAACAGCCGTTTCTTTAACAACGATATCAACCTCGTTCCGAAGACCGCCCTGACAGTAGGTGTAGGTACAGTGATGGATGCCCAAGAGGTGCTCATCCTCGTGAACGGTCATAACAAAGCCCGTGCATTGCAGCACGCTGTGGAGGGCGGTGTATCGCATATGTGGACGATCAGTGCCCTGCAGATGCATCAGCACGGCATCATCGTCTGCGACGAACTCGCTTGCGGCGAACTGAAGGTGGATACGTACAAGTACTTCCTTGATATCGAGAAGAACAACATTCTCTAACCACTTATGCTATACCTCTATAATACGCTCGCACGCACGAAACAACCTTTCCGCCCCTTGCATGAGGGGCGTGTAGGTATGTATGTATGCGGGCCTACGGTATATGGCGATGCCCATCTGGGGCATGCTCGTCCGGCTATCACTTTCGATATACTCTACCGCTACCTCACAGCCATCGGCTACAAGGTGCGCTACGTGCGTAATATAACTGATGTCGGGCACCTCGAGCATGATGCCGACGAGGGCGAGGACAAGATAGCCAAGAAAGCCCGCCTTGAGCAACTCGAACCGATGGAAGTCGTGCAGCACTTCACCAACCGCTACCACCATGACATGGAAGCATTGAACGTACTGCCGCCGTCTATCGAACCGCATGCCTCGGGACATATCATTGAGCAGATTGCCTTCGTGCAAGCGATCCTCGACAAGGGCTACGCCTACGTCTCCAACGGTAGCGTGTATATGGATGTGGAGCGTTATGCGAAGGATTTTCCCTACGGCAAACTCAGCGGACGCAACCTCGAGGATATAGTCACCGACACACGCGAACTCGACGGACAGGACGAAAAGAAACACAGTTACGATTTCGCCCTGTGGAAGAAAGCTGCGCCGGAGCATATAATGCACTGGCCTGCAGAGTTCCGCTATACCGAGAACGGAGAGCAGAAGGTCTTGAAAAGCGAAGGCTTCCCCGGCTGGCACATGGAGTGCTCGGCTATGGGAACGAAGTACCTGGGCGAGGAGTTCGACATCCACGGCGGAGGCATGGATCTGATGTTCCCGCACCACGAGGCGGAGATAGCGCAGTCCTGCGCAGCGCTCGGGCACGATACAGTCCGCTACTGGCTGCACAATAACATGATTACCATCGCCGGCAAGAAGATGGGTAAGTCCTACAACAACTTCATCACCCTCCGGCAGTTCTTCACCGGTGATCATCCGCTGCTCACCAAGCCCTTCAGCCCGATGACCATCCGGTTCTTCATTCTGATGGCGCATTACCGCTCCACGGTGGACTTCTCTTCCGACGCACTCGAGGCCGCCGAGAAAGGTTTCCAGCGCATGGCAGAGGCATACGCACGTTTGCAGAAGATTCAGCCGACGGCTAACAGCCAAGAGCCAACAGCCAAAGAGATTGCCGATTTGCGTCAGCGTTGCTCGGAGGCGATGGACGATGATCTGAATACGCCGATCGTCATATCCCATCTGTTCGACTCGACCAAAGTCATCAACAGTGTTGCCGATGGCAAAGCCACGATCAGCGAAACCGATCTCAAAGAACTCCGTGAAGTATGGCAACTATTTGCCATCGACATCCTCGGTCTGCAACTTGCTGGCAGTCAGCAGTCTGCGATCAGTGGTCAGCAAGAAGCCTACAACGGCGCTGTTGACCTGTTGCTGAACCTCCGACTGGATGCCAAACGCAATAAAGACTGGGCAACTTCCGACCGGATACGTAACTCACTCACCGACCTCGGATTCAAGATCAAAGACACCAAAGACGGCTTCGAATGGAGCTTGTAAGCGGCGAGTTGCAATAGGCTGATTGAAAATATTCATTTATCAAAAAAAAATCCCACAAAAATTTGCAAATGTGGGATTTTTTTTGTACCTTTGTTGGCTGTTTAGGTTATTACCTAAACAAGACACAGAATAACGCAGAATTTATATATGCAAAAAATCAGAAACATTGCAATCATCGCCCACGTGGATCACGGCAAGACGACACTCGTCGACAAGATGCTGTATACGTCGAACCTGTTCCGCGACAACCAGGACAAGGGCGAACTAATCCTCGACAACAACGACCTCGAGCGTGAGCGCGGCATAACGATCCTCGCCAAGAACGTTGCTATCGAGTACAAAGGCTACAAGATTAACATCATCGACACTCCGGGGCACGCGGACTTCGGCGGCGAGGTGGAACGTGTGCTGAACATGGCAGACGGTGTGCTGTTGCTCGTGGATGCCTTCGAAGGCCCGATGCCACAGACGCGCTTCGTGCTGCAGAAAGCCATCGAGCTGAACTTGAAACCGATCGTGGTCATCAACAAAGTCGATAAACTCAACTGCCGCCCGGACGAAGTGCAAGAGGCAGTATTCGACCTGATGTGCAACCTCAACGCCTCGGAGGATCAATTGGACTTCCAAACCATATATGGTTCGGCTAAGAACGGCTGGATGAGTACCGACTGGAAGCAGCCGACGAAAGACATCACGGCGCTCATGGACGCCATCATCGAGTATATTCCCGAGCCGGAAGTGCTGGAAGGTACGCCGCAGATGTTGATTACCTCGCTGGACTACAACCCGTACGTAGGGCGAATAGCCGTAGGGCGTGTGCATCGCGGTGTGCTCAAAGACGGCATGGCTGTGACGCTCGCCAAGAAAGACGGCACGAAGATCCGCACGAAGATCAAGGAGCTCCACACCTTCCAGGGCATGGGACATGTGAAGACCGACGAGGTGCGCAGTGGCGACATCTGTGCGCTGATCGGTATAGACGGTTTTGAGATCGGTGATACAATATGCGACATCGAGAACCCCGAAGCCCTTGACCCGATAGCCATTGACGAACCGACGATGTCGATGACGTTCACGATCAACGACTCGCCTTTCTTCGGGCAAGACGGCAAGTTCGTCACCTCACGCCATATTCAGGAGCGACTGACGAAAGAGCTGGAGAAGAACCTCGCCCTGCGCGTGGAAGCCAGCGATCGCGAGTCGGCGTGGAACGTGTTCGGCCGCGGTGTGTTGCACCTGTCGGTGCTTATCGAGACGATGCGCCGCGAGGGCTACGAGTTGCAGGTTGGTCAGCCGAAGGTAATCATCAAGGAGATTGACGGCGTGAAGTGCGAACCTGTGGAGCAACTGACGGTGAACACGCCGGAAGACTGCTCAGGTAAGATCATCGAGTTCGTGACCGTGCACAAAGGCGAAATGACGAAGATGGAACTTGTCAACGACCGCGTGCAGTTGGAGTTCACTATCCCCTCGCGCGGCATCATGGGCATGCGTACCTATGTGATGAATGTCAGTGCCGGCGAGGCAATCATGGCGCACCGGTTCCTCGAGTACCAACCGTACAAGGGCGACATGCCGCACCGCGTCAACGGTTCGCTCATCGCTATGGAGGCAGGTACAGCTTCGGCTTATGCACTGGATAAACTCCAAGACCGCGGACGGTTCTTTATCGACCCGCAAGAGGAGGTCTATGCCGGGCAAGTTGTTGGCGAGAATGCCAAGGAAGGTGACATCGTGATCAATGTCACGAAAGCAAAGAACCTGACGAACATGCGTACCAAGTCTTCGGACGACAAAGCCGTGCTTGCTCCGCCCGTACGGTTCTCGCTGGAAGAGGCGCTGGAGTACATCAAGGAGGACGAGTATGTGGAGGTGACCCCGCACGCCATGCGAATCCGCAAGATTATTTTGGACGAATTAGAGCGCAAACGCGCAAACAGATAAAATGAAACGAAAGATTGCAATTATAGCCGGAGGCGACAGTTCGGAGCATGATGTTTCGCTCCGCTCCGCTGCCAGTATCAAGGGTTGGTTAGACCCCGAGCGTTACGATGCAGAGATCGTTGAGTTGCAAGGTGCAGACCTCAAGACGCTGAACAAGATCGCCGAGTACGACTATGCGTACGTAACCATCCACGGCACGCCGGGTGAGAACGGACTGCTGCAAGGATTCCTCGAGATGATGCACATCCCGTACTCGTGTTGCGGTGTGCTCGCAGCTGCTATGACGTTTAACAAATACACCTGCAACCACTATCTTGCGCCCTTCGGCATCAAGATATCGCCGTCGATTCTGCTGCGCAAAGGCGCAGAGCGTCCGACGGCACAAGAGATCATTGACCAGGTCGGCCTGCCTTGCTTCATCAAGTCGAATGTCGGCGGTTCGAGTTTCGGTTGCACGAAGGTGAAGACCCTCGAAGGCGTCGAACCGGCAATCGAGGCGGCGTTCCGTGAGGGCAATGAGGTGATTTGCGAGGCGCTGATGGTCGGTACAGAGATTACCTGCGGCGTATATAAGACCGCAAAACGCAGTGTAGCTCTTCCTATCACCGAGGTGGTGACCAGCAACGAGTTCTTTGACTACGACGCGAAGTACAACGGTCAGGTACAGGAGATTACTCCCGCCCGTATTCCCGATGCTACGCGCGATGCCGTACAGGCTCTCACGCTGAAAATCTACGACATCCTCGGTTGCAAAGGTATCATCCGCACAGACTACATCATCGCACCCGACGGCACAATCCAACTGCTTGAGGTGAATACCACCCCGGGCATGACTGCCACCTCGTTTATCCCGCAGCAGGTTCGTGCCGCAGGCATGGAGATGCGTGATGTACTGACCGAAATAATTGAGAGCCACTATGCTTGATTGTAACGCTGCCATAGCCGCTTTGGATTGGAGCAAAGAGCCGCAGGGCTTGTATGCGCCGATAGCCTACGCATTGTCGTCAGGCGGCAAACGTCTGCGTATGCAACTCGTACTTGCCGGCTGCCGGCTTGTAGGCGGCAACGAACAAGACGCGCTGCCGTTTGCCGAAGCCATCGAAGTGTTCCATAACTTCACGCTGCTGCACGACGATGTGATGGATCGTGCCGATGTGCGGCGCGGCAAACCGACCGTGCACATCAAGTGGAACGACAACACAGCTATCCTCAGTGGCGACCAGATGTTGATTGAGGCGTACCGACTCTTGGAAGGTGTGCCCGAGCATTGTCTGCCTGAGCTGCTCAGGCTGTTCACCAAGACCGCCACGGAGATCTGCGAGGGACAGCAATACGATGTGGATTTCGAGCAGCGCGATGATGTGCAGATTGCCGACTACATTGAGATGATACGCCTCAAGACCTCCGTACTCCTTGCTGCCGCCCTGCAAGGCGGAGCAATCATCGGAGGGGCATCCGAAGCACAGCAACAGGCGCTGTACAACTACGGCATTCATCTCGGACTGGCGTTCCAGATTCAGGATGATCTGCTCGACTGCTTCGGCGACCCTGCCACCTTCGGCAAAGCCATCGGAGGAGATATAAGTTGCAATAAGAAGACTTACCTGCTTTTATCGGCATTACATCGAGCTAATCCTAGACAATACTCGGAACTGGAACGATGGATCAAGCAGACTGAACCCTCTCAGGAGAAGATCGAAGCCGTCAAGCAACTATATATCGACACCCAAGCTCGCGAAGCTGCTGAACAAGCTATACAGCAGCACACGGCTGAAGCCCTCGACTGCCTCAAAGCATTGCCCCAAAACGACGAGACTCTCCGCTTGGAGCAGATGGCGCTCAGCCTCGCCAAACGAAATAACTGATAACTGATAGCTGACAACTGATAACTGATTTCTGATTATGCCTTACAGACGTTTACCCAACACCGACCAAGCTCGTCTGCGCGCACTGAAGACCGCCGTTCAACGTGCCGCCGAAAGCGACTTCACAGAGCAAGTACTGCCTTACCGACTCTCCACCGAGGCGGAGAACTGCCTGCTCAAGTTTGAGAACCTCGTATCGCAGTACCAAACGAACTTCGACAACAAGGTGACTGCTAACAAGAAGTACAAGCGCATGGTGCAGAATACGCGTATGTATATCTCGCACTTCATCCAAGTGCTGAACTTCGCCGTCATTCGCGGGGAGATCAAGAGAGATCAGAAACGTCTGTACCAACTGGATGAGAACAACTTCAACCTGCCGGATCTCTCCACCGAGGAGAATCTGCTCAAGTGGGGCAAGAACATCATCGAGGGCGAGACGGCACGTATGGGACAAGGCGGAATACCTATCAACTGCCCCGCTATCAACAAGGTGAAAGTCCACTACGACATGTTCCGTGAGAACCAGCTCAGCCAGTCAATGCACCGAATGAGCACCGAGCGTGTGTACGAAGACCTTGAAGCACTACGTACGGAGGCAGACCGAATAATCCTGGACATATGGAACGTGGTTGAGTCGCATTATGACAAGAAACTCCCATATGACCGTCTGCGCAGTTGCGAGAACTACGGGCTGAAGTTCTACTACCGCCCGAAGGAGAAACGCATCACGCCGGATACCGACCGCGAGATAGAAAAAGCAGCTGCCAGTCAGATGAAACTGGAGCTGCAATAACGGCCAACGGCCAATGGCTAAAGGCTAATAGCCAACAGTTACCGCTCGTAGGTGGCGGAAGGCGTGAGGACCTTATCCATACGCACGTCGTGCCACGACCAGGGCACATTGTCGCAGATCTGGAAGTCATAGCATACGCCGACCTTGGTCACTTTACCTAATTTGCGCAAGAACTTGTCGTAGTACCCTTTGCCGCGACCCATGCGCACGAGATCTTTGTCAAAAGCCAAACCCGGAACAATCACCAAGTCAGGCTTGCCGTGATAGGTGCCCGTCTGAGGTGTGGGAATACCGTAGTGACCTTTCTTGAGGTTCGCCTGACCGATATACTGACGCAGCTCGATATAGTCGCGATGCGTAACGGGCAAGAGTATCGTTTTCTCATCCTTGTACTTGTCCAATAGCGGACGCAAGTCCACCTCATGATGCACCGGATAGTAGAACATCACGACACGCGCGTGACGGAAACAATGCAACTGCTCAATGCGCTCGATGACGGCTTCCGACCACGCTTGCAGGTCTGCCTCTGACTGAATGCGGAGTTTCTGACGCATCAACTCGCGCATGTCGGTCTTGCGTTTCTTGGTTTTGTTCCAGGGAAGCAGACGTTTAAAATCTCGTATTTGGCTTTCAAATAGCATATAACTATAGATTTAATGGTTTAAAATCAACGATTGGAAAATTGATTGAACACCAATTTTCGAAATCGGCTGCAAAGATACAAAAAAAAAATGAAATATGCAAATATGAAACGCACCTTTTTGTATATATTGTGCATAATTAGTGTATTTTTTTCTTCCTGTAAGAAAAATAGCGATACCGTCACGCTTTCATCGGAGACGGAGATCACGCGATTCTACTTCGCTGCGATGGACAGTTTCCCTTCTGTCTCCAATACCACATTCAACATCAGCAACTACGCTGCCAAAGATACCGGTCTGATCACCAACGCCGACTCGATGGCGTACCTGACTCCTATCACACGTCTTGTGCCCCGCTTGCTGTTCAAGGCTACGCCTTCCTCTACCACGGTGATCCTGCCCGACGGCACATCGTTTGAGATGACCGGCAAGGATACCATTGACTTCACTCAGCCTATCTTGCTGCGTATCGTGTCGTCTGACCTCTCTGCTACGAAGTATTACCGCGTGGTTGTCAACGTTCACCATGTGGACCCCGACCTGTTTGACTGGCAGCAACTCTGCTCCGCCGTCGTACCGGAGGGCACGGCATCAACCAAAGGCTTCGTGCTGGGTGGTCGCTACCT
This sequence comes from uncultured Bacteroidales bacterium, assembly GCA_902783545.1. Taxonomy (GTDB): domain Bacteria; phylum Bacteroidota; class Bacteroidia; order Bacteroidales; family Paludibacteraceae; genus Colicola. The sequence goes on along the minus strand of CACZRD010000147.1, from coordinate 10,225 downwards.
GCTGTTTGCCAATGACGGGTTCAAGACCACGGTCTATCAGTCGGCTGGCGGCAAGACTTGGGATAGCGGCACTATCCCCGCAACGCTGCCTGCCACGTGCTCCGTACGCGAGATACTGGCTGCCGACGGCAATCTGTATTACTGCCAGGATGGCGTGATCTATCGCTCTGCCGACGGCTTGACATGGCTGTCGGACGACCGGAGCACTGACACGTATATCCCGCGCGCGATGATGATGGAGTTCAACGATAGTATATGGCTCGTGGCGGAACATGCTTCCGAGCACACCTTCCATCTCGCCGTCAAAGACGGCAACGCTTGGCGCCCCTACCCCAACCCGCTGCCTGACAACTGGCCGCTGTCGGACTTCACAGCTACCTCCTTCACCGCCATCAGCGGACGTGCCCGCGCAGTGATCATCGGTGGCTATGACATCCAGGGCAATGCGCTCAACTCGCTGTGGAACATCGAGTATAGCCTCGCTACCGGTTACCGCTACAAGAACTTCGCCATCCAGCATCCGCAGTTCACGGCGATCATCGGCGCTGCTGCCGTGTCGTACGGCAAGTACCTGTATATGTTCGGCGGCTTGGACAACGAGGCGCAGTATATATCCTCCACGGCACTCTACTCCGAGGACGAGGGACTGAACTGGTACCCTATCGACACCACCCACAACCGGCTGATGGATGTCTATACGCCGCGCACACAGACCAGCGCGTTCGTTCACGAGAATTACATCTGGCTCATGGGCGGACAGACGCGCACAGAGATGTACTCCGATGTAATGAAAGGAAAATTAACAAGTATTGATTGGTAATATGAGAATACATTTTATCGCCATCGGCGGCGCAGCCATGCACAACCTCGCTATGGCTGTTCAACAGAAAGCAGGGTATATCGTCACCGGTTCGGATGACGAGATCTTCGACCCTGCGCGTACGCATCTTCTTGAGGCAGGTCTGCTGCCCGACGAGATGGGTTGGCACCCCGAACGCATAACGCCGGATATCGATGCTATCATATTAGGTATGCACGCGCGCGAAGACAATCCCGAACTCGTTCGTGCACGCGAACTCGGACTGAAGATCTACTCTTTCCCCGAGTATCTGTACGAGCAGACGAAGGACAAGTTCCGCATCGTGGTCGGCGGCTCGCATGGCAAGACGACCACCACGGCGATGATCCTCTACGTGCTTAACCGCCTTGGCATCGAAGCCGACTATATGGTTGGCGCACAGATCGAAGGCTTTGAGCGGATGGTGCGCCTCTCGGACACCGCGAAGTACGCTGTCTTTGAGGGCGATGAGTATCTGACCTCGCCGCTCGACCTGCGATCGAAGTTCCTGTGGTATCACCCGAACACCGCTATACTCACCGGCATCGCGTGGGATCACATCAATGTGTTCCCGACCTTCGACAAGTACGTCGATACCTTCCGTCAGTTCGTGGATACATTCGAGCCCGGCGGCACGTTCATCTACTACTCGGGCGATGAGAATCTGCAAGCCATAGCCACCGGAGCACGGAGTGACATCCAATGCCGCCCGTACGCCGCTTACAAAGGCGATGTACCGATGCAAGTCTTCGGACAGCATAACATGGAGAACCTCCAAGCGGCCTGCATGGCGTGCGAGACCATCGGCGTCAAGCCCGAGGATTTCTACCGCGAGATCAGTACGTTCACCGGTGCTGCCAACCGTCTGGAGAAGATAGCCGAGACCGACACCTGCGTGGCGTACAAGGATTTCGCTCACTCGCCGTCCAAGCTGCGCGCTACGGTCAAAGCCGTACGCGAGCGCTACCCCGACAAACGCCTCGTAGCAGCGATGGAGCTCCACACCTTCTCCTCGCTCATGGCGGATTTCTTGCCGCAGTACAACGGCTGCATGGCAGAGGCGGATATAGCCTACGTCTATTTCAACCCGAAGGTCATCGAGCACAAACGCCTCACGCCGATCACGGCGGATGAGGTAGCCGCAGCATTCGCTACGCCGAACATCCGCGTCTTCACCGAGAGCGAAGCCCTGCAGCAGCAACTGCGCCAATTGTTCAAAGAGCAAAAGGCAAATGACCAAATGACAAATAAGGGCACCGCCCTTTTGATGATGTCCTCCGGTACATTCGACGGCGTGAATATCAAGGATTTTGCTAACGAACTTCTGCAATGACGGCATTCAACAACGACAAATACATCCGCATTCAGTCGGAGCACATCCGCGAGCGTATAGCGCAGTTTGGCAACAAACTCTACCTCGAGCTCGGCGGCAAGCTCTTTGACGACATGCACGCCAGCCGTGTGCTGCCGGGCTTTCTGCCGGACAGCAAGCTGCACATGCTCACGCAGCTGAGCGATCTGATGGAGATCATCATCGTCCTCTCCGCACAGGACATCGAGCGCAACAAGGTGCGCCAAGACCTCGGCATCACCTACGACGAGGATGTGCTGCGTCTGCGCGAGGCGTTCATCGAGCGCGGGTTCATGGTGTCGGCGGTGGTCGTCACCCATTATTCCGGTCAGCGTTCGGCGGATGACTACCGCCTGCGTCTGGAGAGGCAGGGCATACGTGTCTATTACCATTACACCATCGAGGGCTACCCGCATAATGTCGAGAAGATCGCCTCGGACGAGGGTTTTGGCAAGGATGATTATGTCGAGACGACCCGCCCGCTGGTGGTAGTCACAGCCCCGGGTCCCGGTAGCGGGAAGATGGCTGTCTGCTTGAGTCAGTTATATAATGAACATGCGCGCGGGCGCGAGGCGGGTTATGCTAAGTTCGAGACTTTCCCCGTGTGGAGTCTGCCCCTCAAGCACCCGCTGAACGTCGCCTACGAAGCCGCTACGGCGGATATCCAGGACGTGAACATGATCGACCCCTTCCACCTCGAGGCATACGGCAAGACGGCAGTTAACTACAACCGCGACATCGAGATCTTCCCCGTGCTGGATGCGCTGTTCACCTCTATCTACGGTCGCAGCCCGTACAAGTCGCCTACTGACATGGGCGTGAATATGGTTGGTTTCTGCATCGAGGATGACGCTGCGGTATGCGAGGCGAGCAAGCAAGAGATCATCCGCCGGTACTTCCAAGCCCTGTGTCGCATGGCACGCGGCGCGGTCAATGACAGCGAGATTCAGAAGATCGCCCTGCTGCAGAAGCAGGTAGGTATCAACACCTCATACCGCAGCACGGTCGTTGCGGCGCGCGAGCGGCATGCGCTGACAGGTTACCGTCCGTACACCCACTGCGCAGCTATCGAGCTGCATGACGGACGGATCATCACATCCGAAGCAGGACCTCTGCTCGGCTCGTCGGCGGCATTGCTGCTGAACGCGATGAAGGAGCTGGCGGGTATCGACCACGCCATCAAACTCATCCCGCAAGAGATGATCGAGCCTATACAGAACACAAAGATCGGTTACCTGCACGGCCGTAACCCGCGTCTGCATACCGACGAGGTGCTCGTGGCGCTGTCCGTGCTCTCGCTTAATGACGACAACTGCCGCCGGGCACTGGCTACACTGCCTATGCTCAACGGCTGTCAGGCGCACTCCACAGTCATGCTCAAGGAGGTGGATGCCAACACGTTCCGCAAACTCGGTATCGATCTCACAACCGACCCTGCCGTCAAGTAATCCCCGGACAGAACACGCCCTATGTGGACTCTTCTTGCGTTTATCTCTGCGCTGTGCTTGGGTTTCTATGACGTGAGCAAGAAGATCGCCCTGCACGATCTGCCGGTGATCTCTGTCCTGACATTCAGCATTCTTTTCTCGTCGGCTATACTCGCTGTACCGCTCGCACTATCGACTTACTTCCCCGAGACGATGGCCGGCACGCTGCTGTATGTGCCCAAGCTGGACTGGCAGGCACATCTCTACACGCTGCTCAAGTCCGTCATCGTGCTCAGCAGTTGGATCTTCGCGTACATATCGCTCAAGCACCTGCCTATATCTGTCGTCAGCCCGATGCAGGCTACGCGACCTATGTGGACACTCATCGGCGCCCTGCTGCTGTTCGAGGAGAGACTGAATAGTTGGCAATGGGCTGGTGTGCTGTTGGCGATCGGGACAATCTTCGTCTTCTCGTTCCGCGAGCGTCGGGAGGTGAGGCGTGACAGCGAGGACAAACGCTATTATATCTGTCTCGCGCTGGCGATCCTTATCGGCGCATGCTCGGGATTGTATGACAAGTACCTCATGCGCCGCTACGACCACAACGCAGTACAAGTCTGGTACACATTCTACCAGGCTGCAATGATGCTGATTGTGTTTGTGGTGAATACTGCCATCAACGATGGCAAACGTAGTGCTCATAACCAGCCCAAGCCGCAGCCTGTACCGCTCAAAGCCTTGCTGCCGGTGCTGCTGATCAGCGTGTTCTTGGTTATCAGTGATAATGTGTATATGCTCGCGCTCCGCGACCCCGACTCGATGATTGCTGTCGTGAGCACCATCCGCCGTGGCGGCGCGGTTATCGGTTTTGCCTACGGCTTACTCTTCCTCCACGAGTCTAACCCGTGGCGTAAGGTGCTCTGTATGATCGGTATCTGTGCCGGACTGATCTGTTTGGCTATTGGCGCTGCATGAACAGCAACGCTTCTTCCCTTACATCCGGTGGCAGGTTGATGCCACGTGCCTGCATGGCACATATCCAGTCGCTCACTTCCTCGTCCCTAAGCGTCTCAAACACCTCGCGTATCTCCGCAGCCTGCTCCGGCGTATAGTCCTCCGGTGCTATGCCTTTGTAGGCGTCGAGCTCCTCGTCGTTGTAGTACAGGCTCTCGTCACGCAAGATCCGTAATCCTTTCTCGCAGTTCTCATGCGCACCGCAGCAACCGCTGTCATTACTCCACATCGTCCTCCTCCACAACCAAATTGTTGATGATAAAGTCCTGACGCTCCGACGTGTTCTTGCCCATAAAGAAGTTCAGCAGATCACCCACCGCATCTTCCTTGCGCAGCGTCACTTGATCGAGACGTATCTCCTGTCCAATGAACCCTTTGAACTCATCCGGCGAGATCTCTCCCAGACCTTTGAATCGTGTGATCTCCGGCGTCGAGATCTCGTCTATCGCCTTCAGTCGCTCCTCCTCGCTGTAGCAGTAGCGCGTCTCTTTCTTGTTTTTGACGCGGAACAATGGCGTCTGCAGTATATACACGTGCCCTTTCTTGACCAGGTCGGGGAAGAACTGTAGGAAGAACGTCAGCATCAGCAGCCGGATGTGCATACCATCGACATCGGCATCGGTAGCGATGATCACTTTGTTATAGCGCAGCTCATCCAAGCCGTCCTCGATGTTCAGTGCCGATTGCAGACAGTTGAACTCCTCGTTTTCATATACGACGGATTTGCTCAGTCCGTAGCTGTTCAGCGGTTTGCCTCGCAGCGAGAACACCGCCTGCGTGCGCACATCGCGGCTCTTGGTTATGCTGCCCGATGCCGACAGACCCTCGGTGATGAAGATGCACGTCTCATCCCTCAGATCATCCTCGGCATCTTTCGACGAACGCACAGGTTTGGCGTCGTTGAAGTGAATCTGGCAGTCACGGAGCTTGGGGTTGTTCAGCAGGTTCTTCTTCGAACGCTCACGTGCTGCTTTCGTCACACCGGCTATGGCTTTGCGCTCACGCTCCGAGTCCTGGATCTTCTTGAGCATCACCTCGGTCACCTCGGGGTGCTTGTGCAGGTAGTTGTCGAGCTGCAGACCTACGAAGTCGTTCACGAACTTGTTCACCGACACGCCGCCCGTGGGGCTCATGTCTTTCGAGCCTAACTTCACCTTCGTCTGGCTCTCGAACACCGGCTCCTCGACATTGATCGCTATAGCGCCGACTATGCCGTTACGTATATCACTCAGATCCTGGTTCTTGCCGTAGAACTCCTTGATCGTACGTCCTATCGCCTCGCGGTAGGCAGCTTGGTGCGTACCGCCCTGTATGGTGTGCTGGCCGTTGACGAACGAGTGGTACTCCTCGCCTGTCTGGTCGGTGTGCGTCAGGGCAATCTCTATATCCTCGCCCACGATATGGATGATCGGATACAACGGCTCGACGGTCATCGTCTCGGTCAGCAGATCGAGCAATCCGTTCTTTGACAGGAACTTCCGACCGTTGTAGTTCAGCGTCAGACCGGTGTTCAGATACGCGTAGTTACGCATCATCGTCTCGATATAATCGTCGCGGAACTGATAGTTCTCGAACAGCCCTTTCGTATCATCCGGCACGAACTCTATGCGCGTACCGCGTTTCATCGTCTCGGGCGCATCGATGATATCCGTGTCGTTGACCAGTCTGCCTTGCTTGAATGTCGCACGGCGCAGCTTGCCCTCGCGCACGGACTCCACGACGAACTCCTTCGACAGCGCGTTCACGGCTTTTGTACCCACGCCGTTCAGTCCGACGGATTTCTTGAACGCCTTGCTGTCGTACTTACCACCGGTGTTCAGGATCGATACGGCATCTACCATCTTGCCCAAGGGTATGCCTCGTCCGTAGTCGCGCACGATGACGCGGCCGTCGGCTACGGTGACGTCTATCACCTTTCCCTCGCCCATGCGGTACTCGTCGATCGAGTTGTCTATCGTCTCCTTGATCAGCACGTATATTCCGTCGTCCGAATGGCTACCGTCACCGAGTTTGCCGATGTACATACCCGGACGACGACGGATGTGTTCTCTGTCGTCAAGATGGATAATGTTGTCTTCGTTATAGTTCTCTGCCATAAGATTAAGCCCTTTTACGCAATTTGCCTACAAAAGTACAAAAAAAAATGCGCATTTGCAAATATTTGCGAAGAAAAATTGCATGCACGTGCATTTTTCAGTCAAAAAACTCCCGTGGCTTCGCAGTCACGGGAGCTTCTGAAAAAGATTATTCACTCATTTACATGAGCTATTATTCGAACCGGATGTTCGCGCGGCGATTGAGGGCACGTCCTTCGCGTGTGTTGTTGTCCGCGACGGGTTCTTTATCGCCCTTGCTCTCGCACTTAATCTGGTCGGCGGATACGCCCTTGCTAACCATATATGCCTTGAGGCTCTCTGCGCGCTTCTTGCCAAAGTAACGCAGGTTCTTTTCGGGATCGCCGCTATTGTCGGTGTGTCCGGTGATGATGATGCGCAGTGATGGTTCTTCCACCATTACCTCGCAAATCTCGTCCACTATTTCTTGCTCTCCGGATTTGAACTGCAGTTCGTCAGCGCCTGTCTCGAAGTGAACAGTCACGCTCTCGCCTTTCTCTTTGAGGGAGTTGACATGCGCCACTCTCGCGGCACGTGCCTGCGCTGCGGCATCGGCTTGCGCCATAGCTTCTGCTTCGGCTTTGGCTTTTTCGGCTTCAGCTTTAGCTTTAGCCTCGGCTTCTGCTTGGGCTTTGCGTTCAGCCTCAACTTTAGCGCGTTGCTCAGCTTCTTCCTTAGCTATACGTTCTGCCTCAGCGCGTTCTGCAGCAGCCTGTTCTGCTGCCAGACGATCCGCCTCCTCCTTAGCCAGACGTTCCTGTTCGGCTTTCTTGTTAGCCGCCGGCCATCCGAAGTCGATAGCGATCTTCAGTCCGCAACGCAGCAGGTTCGCCTTGGCGGTCTCGTTGCTGTCGAAGGTGCCGCGGTAGTCGATCACTGCCGGGTTGACGGCATTGACCATGATCATCTCCTCGGTCTTGGCAGAAGCAAGCATGTTGGTAAATCCGTATGCAACGTTCACGCCGACATACAGTCCCCAATTGTCATTGAGTGCGAAGCGTGCACCTATGTCACCGATGAGTGATGCTCCGACCTTGGCGCGGTTGTTGATCTTGGCGCCTTGGGTTGTTTCGTACGTGCTGAAGCCGTGCTCGGGCATATCGCTGAGCACATAACTACCGATAGCGGGGAAGACGCCTGTGGTGCTGTACGAGCCACCCTTAGCGATGTACGCGCCGTGGATGGGCAGGTCGAGCGACAGACCCACGCCGCCGATGAGGGCTATGCGGTCGTTGAACGCCTTGCGGAACAATGCCTCCACAGGGATACTGAGTATGCCTACATTCTGACGCTCCACAAACTGACTGAAGCCTGCGGTGAGCGTATAAGGCGTGTTGGGATTACTGGGGTGAGTCAATCCCGGCGTCACCTCCTGCCAGTTGTACGTGGCGTACGCATTCGCCCATGAGTAGTTGACACCGGCTCCCAGACCAGCCCACTCGTTGAAGAAATGTCCGTAGAACAATCCGGCATCGAAGCCGCAGCCTACACTATTCTGACCGTTGGCAGTCTTGTAGAGCATCGTGTTAAGGCCACCGCCGAAGTTAACGCCTACATAATTATCATGCACGCTCTGCTGGGCGCTGACCGATATGGTCAGTGCCACAGCTGCGAACAATACTATAATTCGATTTGTTTTCATAATGATATCCTCCTTTCATTATTGTTTGAGAACCTTAACTGCAATGCCGTCCACGGATATCGTGTAGTTACCCGTTACGTAGCCGTCCATGTTGACAACGGTATCGTCTCCCTCGAAGGTGGTGTTCATCACCTCTATACCCATCAGGTTAACGATGCGCAGGTTGTGCTCGTAGCTATCCGAGTTCTCGATCGAAACCGTGGTGGTGTTCACTACCGGGTTCGGATATGCTCTCACTTTCGCCTGGCGGTTGTTGTCAGCGCCGTAGAGCGTCTGCATGTCTTCCTGACCGCAGGTATAGGTCGGCACGCCGTTCATCTTGGCAGCCACGAAGTACTCGCCGGTGAGTTGGCCGTCCACGTGGAGGTAATGACCGGTAGCTCCCGCAACAGGTTGCCATGTCTTGGTTGCGTCTGCACGGTGATACCACTGGATGTCGGTCATGCACTCGCAGGTATCCACAAGGATGATCGTGTTGTTAAACAGCGGTTTGACGTATGTCTCGGGCAGGTTGACGTGGAACGTCACATCGAATGCCTTGCTCTCCAGCCACGGGAAGCGGCTGTCGCGGAAGGTGACACTCATCTTGTAGTCGCCTGTAGGCAGACCGTCCGGAATCTCGATGTCAATATGTCCGTCACTACTGGCGATCTTGGTTTCCTCATACGCCACATCGTCGAAGCGGCTGTCCTCGAACTCAATCTTGTACTGGTCGGGGTTACCGCTGTTCAGATGGTAGTTGAGGCTGTAGCCTGTGCCGGTGCAATAGCCGTAAGCGTAAACCTCTATGCCCTCCTGAATCTTCGCTTCCTCGTCTTCCGGTTTGCCCTCGTTATCCGGGAGGAACGGCTCGATGATCACGCCCTCTTCACTGAAGATCTCCGATGTCGGTTCAAGCAGGTAGTTAGCAAGCAGTGCCTCATCGCCTTGCAGCTCGTAGAACAAGGTGATAGTCAGGTTCTCGGCTACCTCAGCGCTGCTGAAGGCGGCGGTGGTGACATGCGTTACTGCATCATTGAGTTTGACACCGTCGAGCGTACCTTGGTTCAGTACGACAGCTACAGCATGTCCGTCAGCGAACTTGGCTTTCTGTGCCTCAGCGTTGATGACAGATACCTTCGCCTTGTTGACGGTCAGTGTACCGTTGATGTAGCTCATGGCGTAGTTGAGTGCCGAAGCCTCGCCCGGAACGATGGCGTACGTGCCGACGCTGCTGCCTACGGCATAATCAGAACTGATCTTCAGGTCGCTAACGACGGAAGCATCGTCCTGCCCCTGCCAGCCGCTGTACGTAGCGGTGAACTCCGGTGCAGCATCGCCGTAGATGACCTCCTTATTCTCAGCCGTGATGGTGAGCGGAGCCTGCGCGATGGTAGCTGCTATGCTATGTGCCGGATAGTCGTTGTGGTTGTTGTCACCCTGTACGCGGTAGTATATAGTGTACGTGCCGGCGTTCATAGCCTGCGGCATATCAGCCGACCAGCCCTCGCCGTTGTCAGGCGTCAGGGTATACTCCATCGTGCTGAAGTCCGCACTACCGGCAGCTGCCAGCGTCTGTGCCAGAGCGTTATATACGAGGGTGTCGTATGCTACAGGAGCCGTAACCTCGATATCGCGTTTGGCTATCGTAACAGTTACCGGAGCCGGAACGATCGAGTCGAAGTGGTTAGCGTCGCCGATCACACGGTAGTTAACCGCGTACGTGCCGGCATTCATTGCCTGCGGCAGATCGGCGCTCCAGCTGTCTAACAGATTCGGATCCAGACTGTACTCAATCGTACCGTCATTGGTCTGACCGGCAGTAACCAGCACTTGCGTGTTGTAGTTGTATGCCAGCGT
>CACZRD010000146.1 GCA_902783545.1 uncultured Bacteroidales bacterium | reverse complement strand
GGTGGTAGGCTCCACGCCCATCGAGACGCCTCGGTCACAGTAGTATTGCAACTCGTTGTTACCGCCACCGTCAGCGTTCGTCTCAATGTTCCAGCATGCAGGCAAGGTACTGCCCGTGAAGTCCATGTTCCAGACGAGTTGGTAGTCTTGTGCATGCGCACACACGCATACAATAATTAAGGATGTAAGCAGAGTGTAGAGTTTTCGCATAGTTGTTGAATTTTATTGCAATTTTAACCAACTGAAATTGACGTTTCCTCCAGATACGAGTCGTAGTGTGTGTTTGCCCTTCGTCATTGTCAGAGGCACCTCTTGCGCTGCCCACTTCGATTGATTCCACTGCAACTGTACCTGTGCAGCCTCGTTGCCGTCCACACAAATGGTCAACGGTGATCCGACTACCCCTTGATAACGAATACGCAAAGACTGTATATCGCTCGCGGCATCAATCTGGTACTCCACCCAGTTGCCACTAATAAGGCTCGTAATCATAAGCACCCCGGAATCCTCAGTTGCGGGACGAAGATGCGGAGCAGGCTCGAAATTTCCATTACGTATCGTCTCTGCCGCCGAACTGTTAGAATATGTGTTTGCCAATATCGGAGCGGCTGACGACAGCCATACAGTCTTGTCAAACGAAGTCAATCCGGCATATACCTCACCTTGCGGGGAAAGTGCGCCGATGTCGTCTTTGCTGAGCAGTTGCATATACGGATAACTATCCACCTTTCCGCTTGCACGTGGGATAAACCATGCATAACGCTCCACCATCGGTTCTGCTTCCAACATCACCACCGCCTCGTTCATATAATCAATCTGGGCTTCCATGCTGCCCGGAGCAGGGGAGTCCCATGAGCAGAACTCTGTCATCCAGACGGGCAGTTCGTACTTATCAAACCGGTGGAGGAAACTATACATCGCACTTGCCGACCCCATGTAGCAGTGCAACGCAATAGCGCAAACATCGCTCTTAGGTATGAGTTGAAAGAACTCATCCAACCACTTCACCGGATCAGAATAGCCGGCAAGTGTTCCGTAGTTCATCGCCGGCGAAACGATCTTCAAACCAAGTTCCTGTGCCAATGCTTTCAATGCAGGCCACTTCTGAGCAGCCTGCTGAGGAGTCATGTTCGCTTGATCTGTCAAGTTCGGTTCGTTGAACGCAAGGATATATTCACATTGCGGATGGCTCTGTTTGTACGCTCTAATCTGCTCATCATTGACGCCGTTCCACGCCATCGGTATATAGTCTATTTTGTATTCATCGAGCATGTCGGATATTGTGGCGGACGAGGGCTGAGAGCCCCAGTTGTAGCACCATGATATATATGGTGCCAACGCCGCCACATCCTCCTGAGGGAACGAGGCAAAACTGTACCCCACTCCGCGCTTCTTACTCTTTGGCAGATACTTAATTGCTCCGGATAAGTCTTCTTTCGGTTGTTCTGGTTCACCGTTGACTATAACAAAACACTCCGCCGTCACGGCTTGGTATGTTGCCTTGATCACGGCTCCGCCAGATTGTTGTGCTTGCACTATACCGCCGGATACAAAAGCTACCGTCTGATCAGAGCTGCTCCATTTGGCTACATTGGCATCCAGCACTTGCTCGTTCCACGTGAGCGACAACTGTTGCATATCACCGATCTCCATCTCCAGTGACTTCGGCTGGATAACCAATGTGCCTGCCGGATTGTTCGCATTTTTGCATGCGGACACGGACATCATTGCCAATGCCAGCAAACCGATATGAACGATAGACTTATGCATTTACTTCATGACTTTCTGATATACACGCACCCAATCCACGTACATAATAACGGGATTATTTGTCGGGTCATTAAAGATGTCGTCGTTTATACTGCCTCCTAATGTACCTCCTATTGCAAGATTAAGGATAAAGAACTCCTTGTCAAAGAATGGCCACGAATCAATATCTTCTTCCGCCTTTTCTGCCATAACGATGGCTGTTTGCTTACCATCCACAAAGAACTTGATAGCATCTCTATCATACGCATATAAGTGTTCCCACTCGATGCCATAAGTATGCCACTCATTCTCCACCGAATGGTCTGCATAATAGCGTGCACTCCAGTTTCCGCCACGCATGCCGTTCTTATTATTGGTATGAACGGCATGAGAGATCATTGTCGGTTGCGAACCGACATGCTCCATGATATCTATCTCACCTTTTTTCGGCCAACTGCCTTTGCCTTTCATCCAGAAAGCAGGCCATGTACCTCTTCCGGCAGGCAGCATCATACGCGCCTCCATTTTGCCGTAGGTGAACTCACGTTTGTTCTCTGATTTGATACGCGCAGAAGTGTATTCGCTATTAACATAATGCTCCTTGCGTGCTTCAATCTCCAAACATCCGTTCTTTACCCGCAGGTTTTCCTGCCGATCGGTGTAATATTGTTTCTCTTGATTACCCCAGCCACCGTTACCGGTACCGATTTCAATAGTCCAGTTCGTGAGATCCAGAGCTGTTCCGTCGAACTCATCTTGCCACACAAGTTCGTAGTCACCCAGATAGGTGCCCCCCTCTTGGGTAACATACACATCCGCTGTTCCTGTTGATTCTCCTTTTTGGGCGGTAATAACAGCGTGACCTTCTTTCAAAGCTTCTACGATACCACCTGATACAGTCGCCACCGCCTCATCAGAACTGCTCCATGACGCATTTCCTGTTGACACTTGCAAGGTTTGGACATCCCCCACCGTCATAAACACAGCATTAGGAGTAATGCGTACAGTTTCCGTTACTTCCTTTCCTTTGCATGCAGCCAAGAGGATTACGAGACTGACGATCAATACATGTTTCACTTTCATAATTGTGTATTGTTTGAATAATTAGAACCTAATGGGGCGATCAAACCCCATTAGGCGAAAGTAAACTTACTTCTTATAGATGAAGCAGGCATCGTATTGCAGACTTGCACCAACCTGGCCTCCACTTACGAATCCGAGTACGTAAAGTTGCGATTTAATATTGCTGTTGAATACCAGCCCCTTGTTGGTAAATACAGTCATCGGAACCTCAATCTCCTGCCATGAACCATCACGTGTGAAATATACGTCGCAGTCATGACCCTCAAAATCCTTACCGCCTTCGGTTGCTCCAATAATCAGGTCAACCTCAGTGGTACCATAAAGACGGAAGTGGTGTGACTTGTCATCCGTTGACTTCATAGCAATATGGAAATAGTAATCTTGCGGAGCCTGCATGATTTTGTCAAGCAAAGCATTGTCTGCGTTCGCCAGGTCGCTATTCTCCGGATTAACGCAACGGATACCACCACCAGACCAACCTTGCGGAGCTACTACAGTAAAGGATACCCATCCTTCTGCTTCGCCATAGAAGTTCGCACCAGTTGTATTTCCTGCTGCATAGGTCTCACCTGCTGCCCATACATCTATGAACGAGTGATCGCTCGGGCGATAGTCTGCTACGACAACACTTGACGGCAGTTTTCCAAATGAAGTCTCATCCAATTGGAACAAGAAGTACTCGCTACCCTTCAGTGATACATGACGGTTCTCATCACCTCCGCCACCTTGGCCTCCGCCTTCGCCACCTTCACCGCCTTCGCCACCTTCACCGCCTTCACTACTTTTAGCGGTAACAGTAACCATAGCAGAGAGTTCTACTTCACCAACCTTAGCGGTGATAATAGCATTTCCTGCCTTAACAGCGGTTACAAGACCCTTCTGGTCAACAGTAGCCACTTCTGCCTTGTTAGAAGACCATTCAGCGGTAGCTTCCGGAGTGATGGCGAGTTGGAAAGTCTCACCCTCAACAATCGATACCTGGGTCTGGTTCAGCTTGTAAGCATCCGGAGTCTCTTTCTCGTTCTTGCAAGCAGAAAAACCTACCAGTGTCAGCGCTGCAAGCGCTACAGCAAATAATTTTTTCATGATTTGTTTTGTTTTGATTGTTAGTAAAATTTGTTAATCACAAACGATTAAGTTTGTATTTAGTTATATTGCGGATTCTGTGTCAATGCAGGATTCAGTTCGCGTTGTTTGGACGGAATCGGGAAAAGTTCATGTTTTCCCTCCACGAATGCAGCCATCTGCTCCTGTGCCTTGATTGTCTCGGTAGCCTTGTACGCGTCCATGTGTGCCTTCACGCCCGTGCCATCTAGTCCGTTCCAGCGAACGATGTCGAACCAGCGGTGTCCCTCCATTGCCAGTTCCACACGGCGCTCGTGACGAACGGCTTGCAGGATAGTAGGACTCGCTACCTCCACTCCGTTAACCTTGAATGCGTATCCCGGATAGGTTGACATGCCACGTATCGAACGAATCTGATTGAGGTCATTGATAGCAAGATTGCTCACACCTGCGCCAATACAAGCCTCAGCATGCATCAACAGCACGTCTGCATAACGGATGATTGTATTGTTGATCTCACCACGTGTGGCGTGACCTAACTTCGCATACTCCGTACCGGTTGCATTCAGGTACAACGCACGTTTGCGGCTTACGTAACGGCAACCCAGATAAATCTCTTCATTGGGGTTCTCTATCAAGCTGTCCAGCGGATTGAGGATCGTAATATCACGGCGTATATCGCCCGGTTCATACTCGTCGTAGAGGTTCTGGGTCGGCTTATTGAAGCCCCATCCACCACCTAGCAAGGACGAACGCGAACGAGTCAGAATAACCGAGAACGTACCGCGCGTAGCACCGAAGCCGCCTGCGTCTGCACCATAGTCGGAGGTTTCCTCTTCCATGTACTGCACTTCGAACACCGACTCCGGACCGTTCTCGCCCTCCAGCGTGAACAGATTTGCATAGTCCGCTACCAAGGAGTACTCGCCGGACGCAATGATACTATCGCCCCAAGCCTTGGCGGCTTCATAGCATTCAGCGGAACTCATGTTGACCTGTTTGTTCCAGTAATCTCCAGCCATATAGAGATAGGTCTTGAGCAACATAGCCTGCGCTGCGCCCTTGGTAGCGCGTCCCAGATCCTCTGCCGGATACTGCGAGCGAAGCCAGAGTGTGGCATTAGCTGCTTCCAGATCGGCGATGATAGCCTTGAATACATCATTCACCGAAGCACGCTCCAGTGACCAGCCATCCGTGCCGTCGATTACATCCAGCGTGAGAGGTACTCCACCGAAGATACGCAACAAACGGAAGTAATACATCGCGCGTAAGAAATGCGCCTCACCCAGCAGACGATTCTTTAGACGCTCATTCATAACTGAGTCGGTAGCCACTGTCGGGATATACTTCAACGATAGGTTGCAACGACCTACGCCCAAGAAGTTGGCACGGTAAATGTCATTCAACATATCATTGTTGGAGATAGTTTTCCAGTTCTCCATATCGTAGGCATTGGCCATATCGTTGAGGTTCTGTCCACCTTTGAGCGCGTCATCGCTGACTATATCACCGATGAACCACTCCGAGCAATACGTCACCGCATACTCCCACTGCAGGGGCACGTAGTCTGCATTGACATTGTTAATACAGGCCTGACCACTGGAGAAGAAATCCTCCGCCGTATCCGTTGCCGGATTTTGAGCCGTCAAGTAGTCCTTACAACCGGTGAGCACAAGTACGGAGGTCAGAATACTGATTACAGATAATTTATATACGTTTTTCATAATCATTCTCCTTTCCATCATTAGAAATTAAGGTTAACACCAAAAGTCCACGTGCGGCTTTGCGGATAGTTGCCGTAATCGACACCGCTACCCACCTCAGGATCGAAACCTGAATACTTAGTGGCTGTCAACAGGTTGCTTCCGCTCACGTAAACTCGGGCACGTTGGATATGAGCTTTCTCCGTATATTGCTTAGGAATCGTATAACCGATTTGCAGGTTCTTCAGGCGGAAATACGAAGCGTCTTCCACAAAACGTGAAGAGTTTTCATTGTTGCTCGGTGCGCCTACCGGGTTCGGCAGAGCATCCGCACTGCGGTTCTCCAGATTCATCCAGTTGATACCCTTGTTCTGCAAGGCATCACGCACGAGGTCAGTGTAGCCGATCCAGACGTTGTTCATCGCGGTGGAGAGAGTCATCTCATCACCTGCGCCTTCCGTAACATGACGCAATGCATTATATACATCCACGTCTGCCACGCCCTGGAAGAACACCTGTACATCCACGCCGTAGAAGTCCAGACCAAGGTTCAGACCATACGTGAATGCCGGGAATGGGTTACCGACCATCTTCTTGTCGTTGTCGTCAATCTTGCCATCGCCGTTCAGATCTTTGTACTTCGCATCACCGGCATGAACACCGATGGTGGATGCATCGTACGAATAGAGGTGCGCCAACGCCTCCTCATCCGAGGTATAGACGCCTTCATATTCATATCCCCAGAAAGCGCGCAAAGGCAATCCCTCGGTAATAATTACACGGTCATCATAGTAGGTCGAGCCGCCATTCAGTTTCGTCAACTCGTTCTTGATCCATGAGAAGTTACCACCGATGCTATAATGCACCGGACCAACTTTGTTCTCGTGATTCAACACGATTTCCACACCTTGGTTACGGATATTACCAACATTCTTTACCATTGGGAACTGTGAACCTGCATGCGCCGGAGCCGGAACATACAGCAAGGCATCCTTCGTATCACGCAGGAAGTAGTCGATCGAGCCGCTCAACTTGCCGTTCCAGAATCCGAAGTCGATACCTGCATCCCACTGCTCGTTGGTCTCCCAACGACCATCTTGGTTGACATACGTAGTGATGGTGGCACCTTTGACGTTCACTGCCGGATTACCCAACACGTAACTGGAGAAATATGTCCCGTCTGCTATCGCGAGCACGAAATCGTTCTCGTTAACGCCGTCGTTACCTACCTGTCCCCAACCGGCACGAAGTTTTAGGTTATCCAGCCAAGGCAACTCTCTGTCCTTGATGAAGTGCTCCTCACTCAATCGCCATGCTAATGCCACGGAAGGGAAGAACCCCCATGGGTTCTTTTTGAACTTACTACTACCGTCAGCACGGAAGTTGGCGGTAATCATGTACCGACTGTCGTAGCTGTAGAATGCACGAGCCAAGAATGACAGACGGCGTTGACGATCCACGTCATCCGAAGCAGGAGTAATATCCTCCGTTGCTTTCTTCAAGTACCAGTTCTCCTCAATAGGATTCAAGATGGTGGCACCGGCACCACCCATAGTATAGTAGTTATATTCCGACCACGTCTGACCGGCCATGATTGAGAAGTTATGCTTGCCTATCTCGCGGGCGTAGGTCAGCGTAGTCTCTTCCAGCAAGGTGTTATAGCGCTTGATAGAACTGGACACGTAATTCTTCTCGCGTTTGTCATAGTTGCTATGCACGTATGCATTGCCGTAACCGCGCTCACGGTTGATGCTATTGTCTATACTTATTGACGAACGTAGTTTCAAGCCTTTGATCGGGGTAATCTCCAGAAATATATCGCCGACCCAGCGGTTTGCGGTCTTACTCGGGAAGTTCTCCTCTAGAATAGAGAACGGGTTATACACATTCTTGAAGTTCGACGAAGCAGATACGTTACCGCTCAGGTTTTCGCCAAGTTTGTTCTCACAGCCCTCGGGATAATGTGTCGGATCCCATGGAGCCATGCGCAACGACTGGCTCAACACACCGGCATTGGCATTATTGTTCGAGGCGTCATTCGTGGTCCAGTTCGTCATGAAGCTCAAATGCTCACCTATCTTCAACCATTTGAAGACCTCGTAATCCGAGTTGAGACGCAAAGTCAGACGTTTGTAGTCCGATCCCTTCAGCGTACCGTCTTGTCCGAAGTAGGATGCGGAGAAACTATAATGTCCCTTGTCGTTACCACCGTCAACTGATAGGTTGTAGTTATGAATAAACGCATTCTTACGGAACACCTCATCCTGCCAATCGGTGTTTACTGACGAATAATCAAATCCGTCAGGATACTTCTGCGTCTGTACTTTCGGATAGAACGGACTGTTGCCTGTATTATAGGCTGCCATCCACTCGTTGAAGCCCTTGTTGTAGTACATATCCAACGCATCCGCACCGTTCTTCATCGCATCAATAGCCAATTTCTTCTCTGCCATCGAATGCGAATCCATCAGGCTCAACTTGTGCCAGCGGTTCTGCAGACCCCAGTAAGCATCAAATGAGACGTTGGCTTTACCCTCGCCACCTGACTTGGTGGTAATCAGTATCACACCGTTCGCGCCGCGGCTACCGTAGATCGCCGTTGCCGAAGCATCCTTCAGGATCTCCATCGACTGAATGTCATTCGGAGCCAGGAACGAGATGTCACTGGTGATAACTCCGTCCACTACATACAACGGATCATTGCCGCCGAGAGCAGAACCGATACCACGGATACGGATCTTTGCCGCAGCACCCGGCGTACCGTTGTCGCTGTTCACTGTCACACCGGCAGCTCTACCTTGCAAAGCTTGATCCAGACCGGCTGCAGGCGTCTTTGTCAGCTGATCCGCCTTCACCGAGGTGACTGCACCCGTCAAGTCCGACTTCTTCATCGTACCGTAACCGATGGCTACAACCTCCTCCAGCATCACGTTGTCGGGGATTAGAGTGATACGCATCGGCGAAGCAAGCGCCTTGACCTCCTGGGGTTTGTAACCCATGTACGACACTACCAGCACGTCACCGACATTGGCGTTCAACTCAAAGTTGCCGTCGAAGTCCGTGATCGTACCATTGGTCGTACCTTTCACCATGATATTTGCACCGATAACCGGATCGGGCTCACCCTCCGCCATCACCACACCGGTGATCACGTCAGCGTTAACCGCCACCGTAGCGAATACCAAGGAAATGAACAAGAATAGTTTTTTCATATAGAATTATGTTTTTGTGTTCGTGTATCAGATTTTTCTACAAAATTACGAAACATTTCGAAATTATGCAAACAAATCGTCACCTTTTATCGAATTATTTTCGTTTTTTAATCAAAACAGCACTTTTTCGCCTGTTATGGAGTAAAAAATTCC
>CACZRD010000145.1 GCA_902783545.1 uncultured Bacteroidales bacterium | reverse complement strand
TGGCTGTTAGCCATTAGCCGTTAGTAGAAAAAAATCTCACATTTTTGCCAAAATGTTTGCAAATGTGGGATTTTTTTCGTACCTTTGCGGCGAAAATGCTAAATGTCTCAAGAAACCACCACTACCGAATAAGTCACAAATATATATGGAACTGAGAATCATCAACAAGAGCAATAACCCGCTGCCGCGGTACGAGAGCGCGCAGGCGGCAGGGATGGATATACGTTGTAACATCGCCGAGGCAATCACCCTGCAACCGTTGGAGCGCAGGCTGATTCCTACGGGCCTCTACATCGAGTTGCCGGCAGGCTACGAGGCGCAGATCCGTCCGCGTAGCGGCATGGCTCTCAAGCGCGGGCTGACCGTGCTGAACACACCGGGAACGATCGATGCCGACTACCGCGGAGAGGTGGGCGTGATACTGATCAACCTCAGCGGCGAGCCGCAGACCATCGAGCCGGGCGAGCGTATATGCCAGATGGTCATTGCCCGTCACGAGCAGCCCGAGGTCATCGAGGTGACCGAGCTGACCGAGACCGAGCGCGGCGCCGGAGGGTTTGGGCACTCCGGAGTGAAGTGAACAGTTAATAGTTAATAGTTAATAGTGAACAGTGAATAATGAATAAAGGGTGCTTAATATTGCTGGCGTGTGCGCTGCTGATGAGCAGTTGCGCGGTGACGAAGGTCAGTGAGCGGGTGGTGCATTACACATCCGTGGATCAGCATGGCGATACGCTGACGTTGTCGGGCAAGGTAACCGTACCCGCCAAGCAGGCGAAAGGAGTGATTCTGCTGCCGCATTACACCATCGCCTCCAACGACGAAGCGCCATCGAACTCCAACAAAGGTGAACAACAGTTCTTCCGCGACGATTATATCCTCGTCATGCCCGACTATATAGGCTACGGCGCGTCAAGAGACCGCGTGCATCCCTATCTGTGTGGCGATCTCACGGCACGAAACTGTGTGGATATGCTATTGGCTGTCAGCAATCTGCAACCCGCAATCAGCATTGACACAATCAGCATCCTCGGATACTCGCAGGGCGGGGCAACGGCGCTGTGGATTCTCAAACTGCTGGAGGAGGAATACGCCGACCGTATCCATGTCAAAGCCTGCTATGCGGGCGGTGGACCGTACGATGTGGCGGCAACCTACGATGTGGCGATGGCCGAGGACAAGGTTTTCATGCCGCTGCTGATACCGATGCTGGTGATGGGAACAAGCGAGGCATATGACCTTAACCTGCAACGCGACATATTCCTCACGCCAGCCATGGATTCGCTCTACGACGATTATGTGACATCCAAGAGGCACAAGTTCGTAGAGCTGTTCTTTAAGATGCCCAACCACAAGGTCAGCTATTGGCTCTCGGAGACTGGCATGGATATCTCGCGACCCGAGACGCGCAAACTGTACGATGGCTTGTTACGCTCCAGTCTGGTGCACTATACACCTGAACCCGATGAGCGTATTTGTCCCGATTGGCGACCGAAAGCGCCCGTGTACGTGCTGCATTCCTATAAGGATGGTATAGTCACCTTCCGATGTGCCGAGAGTCTCCGGCAATGCTGGGGCAACATGCCGAACGTTGCCTACGATTTCGGCAACTTCGGAAGTCATATGCATACCTCCAAAGTCTTCTACAAACGAGCGAAGAAGAAAATGAAAAGTTCGAATTAAAAATACCGAATCACAAATCTTATTAATCAGATATACTATGAGAAAGTTTCTATTGAGCATTACAATGCTGATGACGGCTGCCTGGGCGATGGCAGCGTATTATGTGGCCGGCAACGGCACGAGCGGTAACCCTTGGTGCGACGGCAAGTCGTGGAAGATTGATGGCAGCGCAATGACCGAACAGAACGGCGTGTGGACGGTGACGTTCCAGGAAGTGCCTGTAGGCAGCGACTACCAGTTCAAGGTGACTGATGGAAAGAACACGTGGATCGGCGTGCAGAAGTATAACCGCGAATGCTCGAACATCTATGCGCGCGGTACGGACAATATCAAGTTCGGTATCACCGAGACACAGGACATAACGATCTCGTACGACGGTTCGCAGATCTGCGTGAATGGTACGATAGGCAACGAGGCGCCCGACCCGAGCCAATATGCGAAGGTGGCTGTGCCGTCGGAGTACGAGGGAGTGATGCTGCAAGCGTTCTATTGGGACAGCTACAAGAACACGAACAAGTACGGCCGCACGAAATGGATAGACCTGATGGAAGACTCCGTAGCTATACGTGATAACTTCGACCTCGTTTGGTTCCCGCCAAGTGCCAAGGGCGGCGGAGTAGGATACTCCCACCAGCAGCTGAGCAATCAGAACGGCGACTGGGGACAGCGTTCGAGCCTCGAGAAACTCATTGCTGCGCTGCATAACGGCGACACGAAGGTGCTGGCAGATATCGTGATCAACCACCGCGCCAACAAATCGAACTGGTGCGACTTCTACGAGGATACGTTCGGAGAGGGATACGGCTCATACCAACTGACGCAGAAGCATATATGCAAGGGCGACGAGTGCTTCACTACCAGCAGCTCGACTTGCTACGGCGCTGCTGATGAGGAGCGCGGCAATCCCGACACGGGCACGAACTTCGACGGCGCGCGAGACCTCGACCATACGAATCCTTTCGTACAAGAGTGGGCGAAAGCCTATACGCGATGGATGCTCGACGTGATGAAATACGACGGTTTCCGCTACGATATGACGCTGGGGTTCCATGGTCAGTACCTGTCGATGTACAACCTGAACTCCGAGCCGTTCTTCTCGGTATCGGAGTGCTGGGAGAGCTTGGATATCATCCAATCGCATCTGGAGGACGCCAGCTTCAACACGCTGGCTTTCGACTTCCCGATGAAGTTCAAACTCAACGAGTGGAAAGGCACGTCGTACAGCAAGCTCGTGAAGCCGGGGATGCGTTCACTCGGTCTGTCACGTTTCGCCGTGACGTTCATCGATAACCATGACACGTTCAACCGTGACAGCTACGGCAACAATGAGTTCCTGGGAACGAACACCGATCTGAACGCCAAATGGAAGACGATCATCGAGGCGAATGCTTACCTGCTGATGATGCCGGGTGTGCCGTGCGTGTTCTATCCGCACTGGGTAACGTTCCGCGACGAGATCAACGCACTGATTGCTATCCGCAAACTGGTAGGTATCCACTCCGAGTCTGAGGTGCTGGACGAGACGGCTGCTGCAAACAGTTACTCCGCAACCATCGTCGGACATAACGGTACAGCCATCCTCCGCATGGGCTCCGCCCGCAGCAAGGAAGTGCCGGAAGGATTCAAAGCCGCCATGCACGGCAGTACCTTCGACATCTACGCTACGAACGCTACGCCGGTGGCATATACGCGCACAGAAAACGTGCCGACCAAGATTATGGAAAACGGCACGTTGTATATTCTGCGTGACGGCGTACGTTACACGATTGACGGACGAATGGTTAACAAGTAACAACAAAAACGGTCGCTCACTGAGCGACCGTTTGCTTGCTTTCGACTAAGCGTTATAAGCTTCGAGGGCCTTGCGCAAGACGATCATCGCCTTGCCAAGGTCTTCCTTATTAAGCACGTACGCCATGCGCACCTGCTTGCGACCTTCGTCGGGGTTGGTGTAGAATCCCGTACCCGGCGCCATCATCACGGTTGCGCCCTCGTACGAGAAGTCCGTCAAGCACCACTTGCAGAACTTCTCAACATCATCCACTGGCAGTTGTACCATCACATAGAACGCACCGGTAGGAGCGGGAGCAAACACTCCGGGAATCTGGTTGAGCTGGTCGATGAGGTAGTTACGGCGGCTCAGGTACTCGTCATATACCTCTTGCATGTACTCCTCCGGCGTGGAGAGCGATGCCTCGGCAACGATCTGCCCGAACAACGGAGGCGACAATCGTGCCTGGCAGAACTTCATCACCGCCTCGCGAACCTCTTTGTTCTTCGTTATCAGCGCGCCGATACGGATACCGCACTCCGAGTAACGCTTCGATACGCTGTCCACAAGGATCACATTCTGCTCAATGCCCTCCAAGTGGCACGCGCTGATGTACGGAGACTTGGTGTAGATGAACTCGCGATAGACCTCGTCAGAGATGAGGTAGAGCTTGTACTTCTTGACCAGATCGCGTATCTGCCGCATCTCCTGTTTGGTATAGAGGTAACCTGTCGGGTTGTTAGGATTGCAGATCAGGATAGCGCGTGTCTTGGGCGTGATCTGCTTCTCAAACTCCTCTACCGGCGGCAGCTTGAAGCCGTCCTCGATATGCGTCTTCACCGACTTAACCACCGCGCCGCAGGAGATAGCGAACGCCATATAGTTGGCATAACTCGGGTCGGTGACGATGATCTCGTCGCCAGGGTTCAGGCAACTCATGTACGCAAACATGATCGCCTCCGAACCGCCCGCGGTGATGATGATCTCATCCGGCGAGAGGTCGATGCCATAGTCGGCGTAGTAGCTCACCATCTTCGTGCGCAGGGATTTGAGACCTTGCGAGGGAGAGTAGGAGAGGATATCCTGTTTGAAGTTCTTGACCGCCTCCAGCGCTTGCGGAGGTGTAGCGATATCCGGCTGACCGATATTCAGGTGATAGACATGCACGCCGGCACGCTTGGCATCGTCGGCATACTTCGCCAGTTTGCGGATTGGCGACTCCGGCATCGATTGGGCACGAACGCTGATTTCCATATTGTTGCGTGTTTAAAATTCGGATGTGAAGTGGAACGTGATATGCTTGTAGTCCTGTTGCGCCATCTGCAGCACGTAGGCACTATCCGCCATGAAGACGTCGCGACCTTCCTTGTCGAACGCCATGTACTGTGGTTTGCGCTTCTTGAACATCTGCAACTCGGCATCGTCGTCACTCTCCAGCCAGCAGGCTTTGTACATCTGCAGCGGCTCCCAGCGGCACTTGGCCTGGTACTCATGCTCCAGACGGTACTGGATGACCTCGAACTGCAACTGACCGACCGTACCGATGATCTTCCGGCCGTTGAGTTGGCTGACGAACAACTGCGCCACGCCTTCGTCCATCAGTTGGTTGATACCTTTCTCCAGTTGCTTCTGCTTCATCGGGTCGGCATTCTCGATGTACTTGAACATCTCCGGCGAGAACGATGGCAAGCCTTTGAAGTGCAGATTCTCGCCACTGGTGAGCGTGTCGCCGATCTTGAAGTTACCAGTATCCGGCAAGCCGACTATATCGCCTGCATATGCCTCATCCACGGTCTCTTTCTTCTGCGCCATGAAGCAAGTCGGCGACGAGAAACGCATCTGCTGCCCCTTACGCACGTGCGTATAATAGGTATTACGCTCGAACTTGCCGGAGCAGATCTTGAAGAACGCAATACACGAGCGGTGGTTCGGATCCATGTTCGCGTGGATCTTGAAGCAGAATCCCGTGAACTTGTCCTCCATCGGTTCAACAGTGCGTTCCTCGGCTTTCACGGGACGGGGACTCGGAGCGTTCTTGACAAAGAAGTCCAGCAGCTCCTGTACGCCAATCGTCTTGTACGCCGAGCCGAAGAACACCGGTGCCAGATCTCCGCGCAGGTACGCCTCGCGGTCAAATGCCGGATAGACTCCGTCAATCATCTCCAAGTCTTCTTGCAGTTTCCCGCTCAGATTATCGGGGCGGTCGTCGAGTGCGAAGACAGACTCGAAGCGCAATCCTTGTCCATTCGCCCACGTCACGGGCGTGCAGTGAATACCCAACTCTTTCTCCGCCTCGTCCATCAGATCGAAGGGGTCTTTGCCCTCGCGGTCCATTTTGTTCATGAATACCATCACGGGCGTCTTGCGCATCCGGCAGACTTCCATCAGGCGGCGCGTCTGCGTTTCTACACCCTTGGCGCTGTCGATCACCACGATTGCGCTGTCCACTGCCGTGAGCGTGCGGAACGTATCCTCGGCAAAGTCCTGGTGACCCGGGGTGTCAAGGATATTGATGTGGTAGTCCTGGTAGTCAAAGCCCATGACGGAGGTAGCCACACTGATGCCACGTTGCTTCTCTATCTCCATCCAGTCGGAGGTGGCAGTCTTGCGGATCTTGTTCGACTTGACGGCGCCGGCTACGTGGATAGCGCCGCCGTAGAGTAGGAGTTTCTCGGTCAGGGTCGTCTTACCGGCATCCGGGTGCGAGATGATGGCAAACGTCCGGCGACGAAGTATTTCTTGTTGGTCTGAGTTGGATAACATATGTACAATTTAACAACTTATCAGCTTAACAATTTAGCGATTTTTCTCTGTTTGGCACAAAATTACGGAATATTTTTCAAAAGTGCAAATTTTTTCGCCTTAATGTTTGCTTTTTTGCGATATTTTTTGTATCTTTGCACCCACAAATACTAAATCGCAAATACTGAAATCCTAAATGATATGAAATCTATCTCCTATATCGGTTGTGATGACCAGACTTTAGACCTGTTCGAAGGGCAGTACGCTCTGCCTGACGGAATGTGTTATAACTCCTACCTGCTGGCTGCTGACAAGGTTGCTGTGCTGGACTCGATAGACCCGCGTTGCACGGACGAGTGGCTGAACAAACTCGAGAAGTCGCTCATGGGACGCACGCCGGACTATCTGGTCGTTCATCACATGGAGCCGGATCACTCGGGTTCGATAGCACGCTTCGTGCAGATCTATCCGAACGTGCAGATCGTCTGCTCGAAGATTGCCGAGAATATGCTCCGTCAGTTCGGGGTAACATATAACAATATCCAAATAGTCAAAGAGGGCGACGTGCTCGACCTCGGCGGTCTGACGTTGCGCTTCATTGCTGCGCCGATGATCCACTGGCCGGAGGTGCTGATGAGCTATTGCGAGGAAGAGAAGATTCTGTTCTCTGCTGACGCGTTCGGCAAGTTCGGCGTCTATGATGCCGATGCCGATGACTGGGCTTGCGAGGCGCGCCGTTACTACTTCAATATCGTCGGCAAGTACGGTGTGCAGGTGCAGACGGTGCTCAAGAAGATCGCCGCGCTGACTATCGACAGCATCGCTCCGCTGCACGGTCCTGTACTCGAGGGCGAGAAACGCGACGAAGCCCTGCGCCTCTATACAATCTGGAGCGCGTACGGTGTGGAGACCGAAGGCGTGTTCGTTGTGTCGGCTTCTATCCACGGCAATACGCTGAAGGCTGCGGAGTATATAGCCGACCGGCTGCGTGAGAAAGGTCTCAAGGTCGCTTTCACCGACCTCACACGCGACGATATGGCAGAGGCTGTAGAGGACGCGTTCCGTTACGGCAAGATGATCCTCTGCGCATGCACGTACGATGCCGACCTCTTCCCGCCGATGCACACGTTCTTGCACAAACTGCAACTCAAGGGCTATCGTGACCGCCGCATTGCACTCGTCGAGAACGGCTCGTGGGCACCTGCCGCAGCCAAAGTCATGCGCGCGATGATTGAGCCGATGACTAATGTCGAGATCGTCGAGCCTGTCGTTACGCTGCGCGGCGCGATGAAAGAAGCCGACAAACCCGCCATCGCCGAACTCATTAACAACTTAACGGCTTAACCGTTTAACAGCTTAACCATTTAACAAAAATATACTACCATGAACTTTACCCAACAAGACATCGAGCAACTCAGTGCTCGTGGCATCTCCGTACAGAAGGCGGAAGAGCAATTGAAGTGTTTCCAGACAGGCTTCCCCGTACTGGACATCGTGGAACCGGCAGCGCTGCATAAGGGCGTCATCAGCCCGTCGGTAGCTGAGCGCAAAGAGTTCATCGCCGCTTGGCAGAAATACCTCGCCGAGGGGCACAAAGTGCTGAAGTTCGTTCCGGCATCGGGTGCTGCATCGCGCATGTTCAAGAACCTGTTCGAGTACCTCGACAACGGCGTGGAGACTCCGTTCATCCGCGAGTTCCTGGATAATATATCGAAGTTCGCTTTCGGCAAACAACTTGCCGGCAAGGATGGTCAAGAGGCTGTACGCTTCCTGTTGAAAGACATGAACTACGGCAATCTGCCTAAGGGCTTGCTGCTGTTCCATTCATACCGCGATGGCGCACGCACCCCGGCTCTGGAGCACATGGTTGAGGGCGCACTCTACGCTGCATCCAACGGCGAGGTGAACATCCACTTCACCGTGTCGCACGATCATCTGCCTCTGTTCCGCAAGCATATTGCCGACAATCTGCAGAAACTCGAAGCGAAGTATGGTGTGAAGTTCAATATCTCCTTCTCGGAGCAGAAACCTTCGACCGACACCCTCGCCGCTAATCCTGACGGCACGCCGTTCCGTACGGCTGACGGCAAGCTGCTGTTCCGTCCGGGTGGTCACGGTGCACTCATCGAGAACCTGAATGAGCAAGACGCTGATGTCGTATTCATCAAGAACATCGACAATGTCGTTCCCGACCGTCTGAAAGCTTCGACCGTGGAGTTCAAGCAACTGCTTGCCGGTGTGCTTGTTACCGAGCAGAAACGCGTGTTCGAAGAGCTGCGTAAGCCCGGCTTGAGCGATGAGGAAAGGGCACGTCTGAATCGTCCTATCCGCGTCTGCGGTGTGGTACGTAATACCGGCGAGCCCGGTGGTGGACCGTTCCGCGTACGTGAGGCAGACGGCTCGATCAGCAACCAGATCCTCGAGTCCGTACAGATTCCTGACAAGGAACTGATGGCTAAGTCGAAGTACTTCAACCCGGTTGACCTCGTTTGCGCAATCAAGGATTACGAAGGCAAGCCGTTTGACCTGTTGAAGTACGTTGACCCGAAGACCGGATTCATCTCGCAGAAGTCCAAGGACGGCCGCGAGCTGCAAGCATTGGAGTTGCCGGGATTGTGGAACGGAGCTATGTCGAAGTGGAACACGATCTTCGTTGAGGTGCCCGTATCGACCTTCAACCCCGTGAAGACTGTCAACGATCTCCTCCGCGAGCAACACCAATAAATCTCAAATCACCAATCACAAATCACAAATGAAAAAGGGCTTTTTCTTCGATATGGACGGTGTGCTGTTCAACTCCTTGCCCAATCATGCACGGGCGTGGGAGATTGTGATGGCACGTCATGGTCTGCATTTCACCAAGGAGGATTGTTACCGTCAGGAGGGATGCACCAGCCGCGACGTTATCCTGAACACCTATAAGCAGCAGATGCCCGACCGCCAAGTCAGCTTGGAGGAGGTGGAAGCGTTCTATAAGGAGAAAGGTGAGATGTTCGTCCAACTCGGCGGTGCACAGCCTATGCCCGGCGCCTATGAGGTGCTGCAAGCCATCAAGGCTATACCCGACACGCAGATATGGCTCGTCACGGGCAGTGCGCAATTGACATTGCTCGACCAACTCAACCGTGCGTTCCCGGGGATCTTTGTGCGCGAGCGGATGATCACGGCATTCGAGTGCCCGCACGGCAAACCGCGTCCCGAGCCTTATCTCAAAGCCTGGGAGATGAGCGGCCTGAAGAAGGAAGAGTGCTGCGTGATTGAGAATGCGCCTCTTGGTCTGCAAGCCGCACGCGCTGCCGACCTGTTCACGATCATCGTGAATACCGGGCCGCTGGGCTATGAGGACTTTGCGCAGTGGAAACCTGATGCGTTCCTGCCGAATATGAAAGCTGTGCTCGACTACCTGCCGAACATCGTGTAAGAGTAGGGGCGAATAACAGTAATACAAAAGACAACCGCACACCCGAGAGAGTGTGCGGCTGTTTTGTATAGCTTGCGCCTTACTTGTACATCAAATGTTTACTTGTACATGAAGCGTTTGATGCTGCGTTTCGGCGTCTTTTCGAACTCCTTGTCCACCAGCTCGATAGCCGTTACTTTACTGTAAACCGGCATCACAGCGTTGAGTGCCTTCAGGTTCTCGTCCATCAGTTGCTCGAGCGTCTGACCTTCAGCCAGCAGTTTCTTGCCGTCGGCAGAGGTATCCGGATAAACGAGTGCAACGAGTTTGTGGTCACGGTCAACAACCACCGACTCCACAACGCACGGCAGCGAGTTCAGCTTGTCCTCAATCTCCTCGGGGTAGATGTTCTGTCCCGAAGGACCGAGGATCATGTTCTTGCTGCGGCCTTTGATAAAGATGTTACCCTCTTTGTCCATGATGCCCAGGTCGCCGGTACGCATCCAGCCGTCTTCGGTAAATACGGCCTTGGTAGCTTCCTCGTTCTTGTAGTAGCCCTTCATCACGTTGATACCTTTGACCTGAATCTCGCCGTCGATGTGCAGCGGATCTTCGCTGTCAATACGTGCGTGGCATTGCTCAATAGCCTTGCCGCAGCTGTGGAACTTGTATTTCCACCAATCCTCGTAGGAGATCAGCGGTGCGCACTCCGTCATGCCGTAGCCGACGCAGTAGCAGAACTTGATATCCTTGAGCACCTGCTCCACCTCGCCGTTAAGCGCAGCGCCGCCGATGATCAGGTAACGGAGCTTGCCGCCAAACGCCGCCATGAGCGACTGGTTGACTTTCTTGCGGATGATCAGGCGGATACCCGGCGTATGCCACAGCACTTTCATCAGAGGCTTGTTGATCACAGGCAGCACTTTCTTCTTGATGATCTTCTCGATCACCAGAGGCACGGTCAGGATCATGAACGGATGAACCTCGGCAAACGCCTTCATC
>CACZRD010000144.1 GCA_902783545.1 uncultured Bacteroidales bacterium | reverse complement strand
GTACTTGTTCTTCGTAGCACTGAACGTTGCCTTGTACGTTGCGTCACCTGTTACTGCAACCGGCGTATTGTCCCAACCGGCAAATGTATAGGTGTACTCAGCGGTATTCTCCTTGGTTGCATCCGCGTGCGTAGGCACAGTACCATATTCTACTACAGTTTGGTCGATCAATGTGTTGTCATCATTCACCCACGTAATCGTGTACTTGTTCACAACAGATGTGTACGTAGCAGTATATGTAGCAGCACCTGTGACGTTGGTAATCGCCGGTGTCCAGCCCGCAAACGTGTAAGTGTATTGTGCTGTAGCAGCCTTGGTCGGCTCCTCGCTGAGCAACGGCAGGCAACCATAATCCCATACCGAATCTTCGTAGAGCGAACCATCATCGTTGAGGAACGTGATAGTGTAACTCATCAAGTGCGACTTGTACTTTGCAGTGTATGTTGCTGCACCTGTCACGGCTACCACCTTTGGTGTCCATCCGTCGAACTCATATTCGTACTGCGCAGTAGCAGTCTTGGTCGGCGTGGTCGCGCAAGTCGGCGTAGTGCCGTACTCCCACTGCTTGGCTTCAATCGTAGTGCCGTTCTCGTTCTTGAACGTGATCGTATATTTGTTCACGGTCTGCGAGAATTGTGCAGTGTATGTCGCATTAGCCGTTACGGCTACAGGCGTCTTATCCCATCCGGTGAACGTGTAGCTATACTGCGCCGTAGCTGTCTTGGTGGGCGTAGCACCCGTATAGGCGGGCACCGTACCATAAGCCACCTTCTCTGTCTTCAGAGTCTTGCCGTCACCGTCTTTCCACGTGATCTTATATTCTTTCACCGTGCTCGTGAACGATGCTTTGTACGTTGCATCGCCTGTTACCTCTGCCAGAGCCGGAATCCATTTGTCGAACGTATAAGTGTACTGCGCTGTAGAAGTCTTAGTCGGTGTCTCCGGCTCGGGCATCGCGCCGTACTCCAAAATCTCCTGATCAATCTCTTCATCCGCATCGTCCAGATACGTTACGGTGTAACTGCGCACCGTGCTACCGAACTGAGCGGTATAAGTTGCATCGGCTGTTGCAGCAACTATGGTCGGCAGCCATATATTATTGAACGCGTACGCGTAGTGCGCGGTCTCGGACTTCGTCGGTGTTGCTCCTGTGTAAGCCGGTGTCACGCCGTAAGCGACTTTCTCGGTCTTCAGCGTCTTGCCGTCGCCATCCACCCAGGTGATGGTGAACAGGTTCGCTTCTGTCGTGAACGTAGCCGTATAAGTTGCATCCCCCGTGACGGTTGCTACGCTCGGATTCCATCCGGCAAACGTATATATATACTCATCGGTGGCCGCCTTCGTCGGCTCCGTACAAGTCGGCGTTGCACCATATTCCCACTCTTTCGACTCGATCGTTGCGCCGTTGTCGTTGAGGAACGTGATGGTGTACTTGTTCACCGTCTGCGTATAGGTTGCAGTGTATGTAGCATGTGCTGTTGCGGCTACAAGTGCCTTATCCCAACCCTTGAACGTATAGGTGTATTGCGCATTACCCGCCTTGGTCGGCGTATCGCCGCCATATACTGGCACTTCTCCTTCTTTCACCTTGTCCGACTCAAGCAATGTACCATCCTCGTCAACGAAGCGAATCGTGAAGTAATGCGGGTCGCAAGCGTAGGAATACAAGTCGTGCCTAAATGATAGCACTGCGCCATTGCTACTATCCCATGATCCTTCTATCTCCCTACGAAGTTTCGCTTGGGCATCTGCGTCGTAATACGATTCGTTTCTGTTCGTTATCAACCATGCGCCGGATACCCAACTATAGGAATTGTCCTTTATCAAGGTTGATCCTTTGTACTCCTTTACATACAATCGGTTATTGATCCATACACCATTAGTAAAACGTTGAGATATATGGTAAATCTCCCGACCGGATGCATCGAACTGGTAGGCATGTGACGAAAAATATTCCCATCCATTAGGCCCCCACTGATATATTATTTCTTTTGTTTTTTTGCCGTTAGCATCGTATTCATAAGAGTACTTAGTGCTACCTCTCCATGATGATGTACTTGTAATCCAGTTCAGATAGGTAGCTTTCATTATTTCGTGCCCTTGCTCATCATACTCATGCTCGTACCTAAAGTGACCTATCCATGCATTCCCCTCCCAGTCAAAGCGTTGATTGAGAATTTCGTGATCCGCCTCATCATATTTCCACTCAACGGTATAGTTTGGAACCCAATCATTACCCGCCCAACCGTTGTAGTGTCCCTCAAAGAGGAGTTTTCCTGTCGGGGAAAAATTGAAGGTATCCTTCTTTATGCCAACCCACACCAAATCGGAAGAGCATTTCCACGATGCCTTGAGTAGCAGGCGATCCGCATCATCTCTGACGATTTCCATCTTCTCCATAGAAGTCGTCACCCACTTCTCTCCTTTCCACGTATCATTTTTCGTAAGGATCTTCTCGCCGTCAGCGTTATACGTAATTTCTGTACGACTGACATTGACCCAATCTGCTCCGTTAAACTTAATCGTCATCGACAAGTAGTTCTGTCCTGCCGCATCGTAATAATAATCTTTCTGATAGCCGGGCATCCAGTTTTCTCCATCCCATGTAAAATCAGCCTCTTGCATCAATACGCCATTGGAATAGGTAGCAGTCGTGCGCGACTCATTCAGCCAATCATTCGTGTCAGACGACCACCCCTGGGTAATATGCTCTGTCTCTTTCTTGTCACTGTTGTACGTAACGAGTTCACGCGATCCCGATCCTTTCCATGTATCATTTTTCCATGTGTACTTGCAGGTCTCAGTCTTATTGCCTGCCGCATCATAGCCGGAGACCGTCCAAGTATTATACACCCATGCTTTGTTCGCCGTGACCCACTTGTACACATACTTGTCCGTCATCTTGCCGGCAGCATTGAAGGTGTATTCCTCTTTCTTTGTGCCTTTGTAAGTGGTCGAAGTAATCGAGTATGTCTCTATGAGGGTCTGATTGTCTGCGAGGTCGTAGCCCTCACGTCTGGAAACAACCCAGTCACCTTGGAACCACGCATACGTAGCATGGAGCGTATTCTTGCCGGAGGTGTACTCCCACTCTTCTTTCTCCGAGCCTACCCAAGCACCATTCACCCAGTTATATTTCTCGTTAAGCGTCAGCTTGCCGGATGTGTAAGCCCAAACCTCCTTGTCGGAGTTCACCCATGCGCCGCTCTCCCAAGCCCAGTTAATCTGCTGCGTCTTCTTGCCGGAGGTGTATTCGCTGGTGCGCTTGGTCTTGCCGGTCTTCACGCCGCTCTCCCAAGCATACTTCTCGTAATTCGTCTCGTTGCTACCACTGTAAGCCCACACTTCCTCCTCGGAGTCCGTCCAGTCACCGCTACCCCATACGAACTTGTTGTGTTGGGTCATCTTGCCGGAGGTATAAG
The DNA here is from genome assembly GCA_902783545.1 of uncultured Bacteroidales bacterium. Classification (GTDB taxonomy): domain Bacteria; phylum Bacteroidota; class Bacteroidia; order Bacteroidales; family Paludibacteraceae; genus Colicola. Next base: position 32,951 of record CACZRD010000144.1, on the reverse strand, counting down.
CCCACGTTTCCTTAGTAGTGCCCACCAATGCGCCGTTCATACGCGAGTAGTTCGCCAACAGCGTTTGGTTGTTCGAGCCATCATACTCGGAGACTCTCCGAGCTGCAATCACCAGCGAACCGCTCTCCAGACTCTGCTTCTCATAGAGCGTCTCTTTGCCCTTGCCGTTGTATGTCCAGTCTTCGCGCTCGGTGGTCTGCCATGCGCCATTGCTCCATGTGAACTTCTCGTGACGTTTGTCCTTGCCCGAGGCATACTCCCACTCTTCCTTGCTTACGCCAACCCAAGCACCATTCTGCCATGTGTACTTCGCGTACAAGGTCTGCTTACCGGCTGCGTAGTTCCACTCTTCCTTGCTTACGCCAACCCAATCGCCATTCGACCACGCGTACTTGGCGTACATCGTCTGCTTGCCGTCAGTATAGCCCCACTCCTCTTTCTGAGAGCCTACCCAGCCGTTCGACCATGTGTATTTCTCGTACTTCGTCTTGGTGTTCGATCCGTCGTATGTCCAAAGCTCACGCGTTGAGCCCGTAGCGCCCCAGTTGCCGTTCGTCAGACCGGCGTAGTAGATGTACTTCGTCTTGTTGCCGTTAGTATCATACCCCCACTCCTTCTTCGTACCGGCAGTCCATGCGCCGTTGCTATATGCCGTGTATTGGATATCCGTGATCTGACGATCCTCTGCATCCCACTCCTGGATGCGAGCTTTGGAGTCAACAAGCTGGTTGGTATTCTTGTCACGAGTGTACTCATGGTACTCCGGCACACGCCCTTGTTCATCGTACTTCCACGTGATTTTCTTATCAGCCACCCAAGCCTCGTTCACCCATGCATAGTCAATGCGCTGAATCATCAGCTCGCCATCATAAGCAAACTCCGTCTTCTCCGTGCCTTTCCACTTGCTGCTGGCGCTAACCCACTCATATACAGCCGTCATCACCTGCGTACCGTTGGCATCGAAGCCATAATCCTCTTTGAACGTTCCTACGCGGCTGCCATCAGGATTGCATGCATAGACGGTCTTGCTCGTAACGCGATCAGCGTCATCGTATTTGAATGCAGAAACCTCTACAAGAACCGAATCAACATCAAACGACAGCGTAGAGTCCAGTGAGCACTTAGCCGCCTTCGCGTGCTTCGGCGCGCGTTTGGCTTCGGGTATAACAGGCTCCACGTACCACTCCGGCGTAACCGCAGCCGTACTATCCACCTCAGCAGCAACCGAATCCACCACCGTCACGATCGTCTCCTCCACGCTCACTTCTTGCGCTTGCGCGGGAAGCGCAGCGCACACAATGAGGGCTACCGCAAGGAGCACGGTCGCAACTCCAAATCGTATGTTGTTTTTAACACGCATAATTATCTTTTCAGCACTCGCCTTTCGCGCAGGGCACACCTGCACATAGGCACGCATTTATTCTACAATTCACATTTAAGCCCACAAAGTTACAATAATTTTTTCACGCGTGCAAGAAATCTGGCAAAAAAATGAGGATTTGGGACGTAAAACAACAAAATGAAAAACAAAGGTGGCAAACCGCCACCCTTGTGCTTGTTTTCAGAGCCTCCTAACTAACACTCTGACAGAACTGAACTTTGACTCAAAGAGTACACAATGTTACTCCGGTAGCATAACCACCTCAATGCGGTTATTGGCACCAACGAGGGTCTGAAGGGCTTCACGAACAGACTCCTGTGTGATGCCTTCAACAGCAGCGACGTAGTGCTCAACCACATTCTCACCATCGCGATAGAAGCGGTAGATGATCGTCTGCCACCAGTCGTTGTCGCGCAGGTTCTCCTCAAAGTCCTTGAGCATCGAGGCTTTCTCCTTCGTTACATCGTTGGCCAGAGGCCCGTCGCGGAGGATCGTCTCAATCTCCTCATTGATAACCTGCATGATACGGTCTTGCTTCTCAGGATCGGTGTCGAACTGGATGATCAGATACTGTTCGTTGACAGGAATACGCTTCATGCCACCGCCTACTCCTACGCCGTAGGAGCCGCCTTCGCGCTCACGTACGCTCTCCAAATACCGCGTATCAAGTACGCGTCCTGCCATCTGCAGGTTCAATCGCATCTCAAGGCTGTAAGGTATATCATACAACGCGTACTCAATGCGGTTCGTAGCCGTGCGCGTCGTCATCTCACGACGGAAATACAGCTTGTTATCCCCTTCCGGCTGGCGCACCTTCCAGTCCACGAACTTCTCTTTCTTGCCTTTGGTCTTCAATCCGCCCAGCCATTGGAGAATCAGCTCCTTCGTTGTCGGGTCTTCAGGATTGATCTGCCCGACGAACACGAACGTAAAGTCCGCAGGGTTAGCGAAGCGCTGACGGTAGATGTCGAACGCCTTGTCGAGGTTCACACGCTCGAGCAGTTGCTCGTTCATGATCAGCGTACGCTCGGAGTGCCCCGTCGAGAACAGCGACAGCGAGTCGCGGAAGATCGCCTTGGGGTTCTTTTCCTTGTTCTTGAGCTGAGTGCGCAGCATCGACATCAGCGTCTGGTACGCCTGTTCGTCATAACGCGGGTCACCAAAGGTGAGATACGTCAGCTGCAACATCGTCTCCAGGTCACGCACGGTGGACGAACCGCTGATGTTCTCCTCGTAATCCTCGATCGACGGATTGACGCGCACCTGCTTGCCGGCAAGCACCTTCTGCAGGTCGGTGTAACTGAACTCCCCGAGTCCGGACATCTGGAAGATCGATGTAGCCAGCGCTGCCGAGGGCAGGTCGGCTGTCGGCACGAGGCTCAAGCCGCCCGGCGAGAATGCCTCCATGAGGATCTGGTCGTGGCTGAAGTCCGTGTTCTTGAACACCACGCGGATGCCGTTGTTCAGTATCCACTCCGTCGTACCGAGCGAGAGGTTGAAACGCTGCTTCTTGATCTTGCCTTTCTTCGGCGTGTGGGCTACGAGCGGCCGATCGATCTTCTCCTCCACCGGCGCCTCGATATCCATTGTAGGCATCGCATTGAGCATCAGCAGCGCCATGTCTTTCGACGGGATATGTACGCCCTGCTTGTCCACACCGGTGATGCAGATGATCAGATTCTCGCTGCCGATGAGCTGTTTCTGGGCGATGTTGTTGATCATCTCCAGGGTGATGAACGGCATCATCTGCTTCACGAACTCGTACTCGAACTCGATACCCGGTATAGGCTCGTTGTCCTCAAAGTGACGGATATACTCTTGCGCCAGACTAATGTTCCGGCGTGTCTGACGGCTGTTATACGCCTTCTCGAAGCTCGAAAGCATATTCGTCTTGGCAATCTCCAGTTCGCTCTCCGTGAAGCCGTAACGGCGCATCTTCTCCAGTTCGTAGAGCAATGCGGCGTACGCCTCTGTCTCCATACCTTCCTTCGCCACGGTGATGGCGGTGAAGGCGTCACGGAGCTTGACGAGCTCGAAGTACCCTGCTCCCGCACCTACGAACGGTGCGTCGGGTTTCATCGAAGCCTCCTCGAAACGCGTGTCAAGCATGTTCGTTATCAGATCACGGCAACGCTCGAGCAGGTACGACATGTTCGTTCCCTGCATGTACAGCGGCGTCTGCGGGTGCTTCCAATAGAGCTGGATACGCGTCTGCTGCGCCTCTTTGTCGGTCACGATAGCCACGATCGGCTCTTTGTTGTCATCCACCGAGTACAGCGGACGCTCGCCACGATTGGTACGCTCCGGCACGTTCGCCCACAACGCTTTGATCTTGTTCTCGATAACATCCACATCGATGTCGCCCACGACAACAATCGCTTGGTTGTCAGGGCCGTACCACTTGTGATAGTAGTCGCGCAGGGCTTGGTACTCGAAGTTGTTGATAACCGCCGTATCGCCTATCACATCGCGCTTGCCGTACTGGCTGTTCGGGAACATCAGCGCGCGGCTCTCCTTCCACAGACGGCGGTTAGCCGTGGCACCTGTGCGCCACTCCTCGCGGATCACACCGCGCTCGGCGTCGATCTCCTCGCCTAACAGCAGCAAGCCGCAGCTCCAGTCATGCATCACGAGCAGCGCGGAGTCGATGATCCCTTCGCGGATCGTCGGCACGTCCGACAGACGATAGACGGTCTCGTCGATCGAGGTGTAGGCATTGATGTTGCCGCCAAAGTTCACACCGATAGACTCGAAGTAGTTGATGATCCCTTTGCCGGGGAAGTGCTCCGTGCCGTTGAACGCCATGTGCTCGAGGAAGTGCGCCAAGCCATTCTGGTTGTCTTCCTCGAGAACTGCACCCACACGCTGGGCGATATGGTAATCGCAGCGTTGCTTGGGTTCCTCGTTATGCCGGATGTAATACGTCAATCCGTTCGGCAGCTGACCGTAACGTACGGCGCTGTCAATGGGCAGGGGCACAGGCTGCTGTGCACTCATTGCTACTGCCACTACCAGGAGCGACAGGATAGAGAGAAGATGTTTCATATCTGTTTTCGTTTGATTTATTCAGGCCCTATTTCGGGATTTCGCCGCAAAGGTACAAAAAATTTTGCAAATATGCAAATTTTTATGCAAAAAATCGCTCCTGAATGCATAAATCGCACATTATGAGTGCATTTTCCGAGTTGGGCGAGTCTTGGATTTGAGGAAAAATCAAACAAAAACTATATAATATTATATATTATATACAATAAGGCAACAAATGCAAAAAAGGCGAATTTATCCTATGGTTATCATATGGGTATCTTGCGGTTATCATATGGCGAGCCTCGCTTCCGCTCCCGTTTTTTGTCGCTAACAAGGTCGTATCGCCCCTATTGGAGGGGGCGAGAGGGATACAGCCGGATAGCATCCGGGATAATAGACGAAATACAGATAGGTGAGGGGAAAAATGTGGGGGATTTGAGAAAAAACAGAGAAAAATGACATTTTTGTGCAAAAAGATTTGGAAATTCGAAAAAAAATGATTATATTTGCAGTCGCTTTGTGTGCGTACAAGAAAAAACGAAAAACATTAATTATAATGAAACGGATATTTGCGATATTAGTGGGAGTATGGACGGTGCTGGCGATGCATGCCGAGTCGTACGGAATACTGGTGAACGGCAAGACGTATTTTGCTGCGGAGTACAAGGGCAAAGACAGCATGACCGGCGAGTACGACGAGTACCTGGCGCACGTCTCGTTCAAGAGCGGTGACTCGTTCACGCTGTACAACGCCGAAGCCCAGGAGGCTTGGGTGGTGGATCTGGATCAGTGGACGGTCGACGGGTTCCAGCGTAACGGGAACAAGTACACAACGACCAACACCGGCTGTTACGACTGCTACATCAAGCTCAAGTGGGAGTCTGACCAGCTGTATATCGGCAACGGTTCGAACTGCGGCGAGGGCGAGGATATAAGCGACATCTACACCGGCGCTGTGCCTCATCAATGCGAGGCGGTGCTGATGCAAGCGTTCTACAACGAGTCCTACCGCGCTGACGCCCCGGGTGTGAGCGAGTACGGCGACACGAAGTGGAACACCCTGAAAAACCAGGCGAACGAGATCGGCGCGTTCTTTGACTACGTTTGGCTTCCGCCCAGCGCGAACGGCGACGGGATGGGTTACCACCCCAAGCAGTACAGCAACCAGGACTCGAACTGGGGCACACGCGAGGAGCTGGATGCGCTGATCAGTGCGCTGCATAAAGCGGGTGCAAAAGTCGTGGCGGACATCGTGATCAACCATTGCACGGGCTGGACGACATGGTGCGACTTCCCGGAGATGGACTTCGGCGAGTACGGGAAGTTCTATCCCGACGCATCGTATATATGCAAGAACGACGAGGTGAACGCGGAGTGGAACAAGCCGACGGCAGAGAACCCGGGATCGGGTGAGTGCTGGGGTGCAGCTACGGGTAACTACGACGACGGCGAGAACTGGGACGGCGCACGTGACTGGAGCCACGATATGCCGAAGGTGCAAGAGATGTTCATCGCGTATCTGCAATGGATGCGCAACGTGATGCATTACGACGGCTTCCGTTACGACAAAGGCGACGGATTCAACAACTGGCATCACTACAACTATAACAAACACGCCAAGCCGGAGATCGCATTCATGGAGTGCTACAAGGGCACGGACGATATATGGGCACGTGTTGTGGATGCAAAGTACGACCTGTTAGCGTTGGACTTTGACCTCAAGTGGCATGTATTCAACTCATTCGCCGGCTGGGACTACAGCAAAGGTCGTGGCGACTGCATCATGAGTCGCGGCAACGGCCGTCACTCGGTGACTTTCATCGAGAGCCATGACTGGTTCCTACGCAGCGACAATGATAACGAGTTCTGCGGTCGCGGCAACTCGATGAAGCCGGAGATCAAAGCAAGACTGATGCAGGCAAACGCGTTCCTGTTGTCGATGCCGGGTGTGCCGTGCGTGTTCTATCCGCACTGGAAGAAATACAAAGAAGACCTGAAGCCGATGATCATTGCGCGTAAGTGGGCAGGTGTTCACAGCGAGAGCGAGGTCAAGGACGAATACGCCACGGCATCCGGCTATCAGGCTACGATAGTAGGCAAGAACGGCTGGCTAATCCTGTGCCTCGGCGACAGAGCAAATAAACAAGGGTTTGGAGCGGACTACAAGCTCGCTGCCAGCAACTACAGCACGATGGACGGGCACAACGAGAGTTTTGAGATATGGGTGAACAGTTCTATACCGATGCCGACGACGGGCATTGATCAGCTGTCAGGTGTCAGCAGTCAGCCGTCAGCGGAGAAGTTCATTGAGGACGGGAAGTTGTATATCCGCCAAGGAGAAAATATATTTGACGTAACGGGAAGGAAGATTAGCAAGTGAAACGATTAGTAATCATATGTCTGGCTGTGGTGTGTGGCGTGATGCTGCACGCTGCGAGTTACGGTGTGCTGGTGAACGGTAAGATGTACTACGCTGCGTCGTACGAGGGTGCTGATCCGTTCGGCGGAGGCTACGAGCAGTATCTGGCGCACGTACAGGTGAAGAGTGGCGACTACTGCCAGCTATACGATCTGTCGAACAGCGCCGCTTGGGCGGTGCAGTTGGACGATGCGTCGGTGACAGGATTCACGATCAACGGCGACCGTTACAACGTAAGCGTGACGGGCTGCTACGACTTTTATATCAAGCTGAAGTACCAGAGTGACCGGCTGTATATAGGCGCGGGCTCGAACTGCGGCGAGGGTCAGGACATCAGCGGCGGTGTGACTCCGGGTGGCGATCCTGTCACCCCACAGGACTACGCTTCGGCAGTGCCGAGTCAGTGTACGGATGTGCTGCTACAGGCGTTCTACTGGAACAGCCACAGCGACAACACCTACGGTGGCAGTCGTTGGACAACGCTGAAGAGTCAGGCAAGCGAGATAAGCAGTTACTTTGACTTGGTGTGGTTGCCGCCCTCGTGCACGGCGAACGATCAGATGGGTTACCTGCCCAATCACTACTCCTACCAGGACTGCAAGATGGGCAGCGGCAGCGAGCTGAATCAGCTGATCAGCGCGCTGCATCAAGGAGGAACACGCGTGATAGCGGATATCGTGATTAACCACGCGGGGAACAAAAGCAGTTGGGTGGACTTCTACGACGAGGATTTCGGTTCGTACGGACATTTCTACCCGCAGAGCACCTGGATAACGAGCGACGACGAGGCGAAAGGCAGAGGTCAGTTGGGCAGTAATGCCGACGACGGGCAAGAGTCGAACCGCAACTACGACTCCGCGCGTGACTGGGATCATAAGAACAGTGACGTGCAAGCGATGTGCAAGGCGTACCTGAAATGGATGAAAAACGCGATGCAGTATGACGGTTTCCGCTTCGACTACTGCGGCGGGTATCACGTCAGCCACGTGCGCGACTACGTGAAAGAAGCCAAGCCGTACTTCTCGGTTATGGAGTACTGGAACGGCGATGCGAACGTGCTGAAGAGCCGCATTGACGACGCGAGCAAGGGGACACTGACGTTCGACTTCGCGTTATATTACAACGCCCTGCAGAAAGGTATCGCGAAAGGCAGTTACAGCGGCTGCGTGAAAGCCGGTTTGCGCGGCAAGGGCTATGCGAAGTACGCGGTGCTGTTTGCGGACAACCATGACACGTTCGCTCGCGACATCAACGACGATGTAGGCGGCAGCCGTGACGGCAAGACAACGATCAACAACCGCGATCTGATGTTGCAGTGCAATGCGTATATACTGTCGATGCCGGGTGTGCCGTGCGTGTTCTGGCCTCACTGGTACAAGTACAAGAGCGAGATCAAGAAGATGATTCAGGCGCGTAAGGCGGCAGGGATACACTCGGAGAGCGTTATCTCGGAGCAGAGCGGCAGCGGCTGGTACAAGGCGACGGTGAACGGCAAGAACGGCAGCGTAGTGCTGTATCTGGGCACAGCAGCGAGCGACGCTGCACCGGAGGGATACGAGAAAGCGATCAAAGAGGGAAAAGTGGCGATGTACTACAGCGCGACGAAACAGGCGGTGGAGAATGTTCAGCAATCAGCTGTCAGCCATCAGCAGTCAGCGGAGAAGTTCATGAAGGACGGGAAGCTGTATATCCGCCGTGGAGAGAAAGTATTTGATGTAACGGGAAGGGCTGTTGGCCATTAGCTGTTGGCCATTGGCTATTGGTTATGATGATTTTTAACTAAAACAATAATATGATGAAAAAGACAATTACAATGTTATTTGTTGTTCTGTGCGCAGTGATGGCACAGGCACAGAGTTACGGTATCCTGGTGAACGACAAGATGTACTACGCCGGAGAGAACAACCCCAATCCGGGTGATCCGAGTTTTCAAGAGTACATGGTGCTCGGACTGAGTCTGAAGAGCGGCGACAAGTGCAAGTTGTACGACTACAACAACGAAGCAGGCTGGGTAGTTCCGCTTGACACCTACAGCACCCCCGACATCACGATGGGCAATGGTGTGTATGTTATTGGCAAGGATGCTTGCTATGACTTCTACATCAAGTTGAAGTACGAGAACGACCAACTGTATGTCGGCGGCGACGCTGCTTGTAAAGATCCGCAGGGTATAGACATCACCAGCGGTGACAAGCCTCAGCCGTACGCCGGTTCAGCACCGGCTAAGTGCACGGATGTGGTGTTCCAAGCGTTCTACTGGGACAGCTATCAGGACAAAGGCTACGGTCGTACGAAGTGGAAAGACTACCTCGATGCCACGAACGGCACGTCGGCAACGGAGATTGGTCAGTGGTTTGACTTGGTGTGGTTACCGCCGATGAGCAAGGCTACAGGCGGTACAGGATACCACCCAACGAACTACAGCAAGCTGGATAGCGACTGGGGCACAAAGAAAAACCTGCTGAACCTGATCTACACGCTTCACCTGAACGGTGCCAAGGTCGTGGCAGATATTGTAGTTAACCACTTCAGTGCCGAGGGCGGCTACTGCGACAAGTATGGCACATACAACTTCGGTGAGTATGGGACATTCGAGCCTGACGGATCGTGGATCTGCAGCACCGATGAGATGAACTACGAGCCGGCAGCCGGTGACTGCAAAGGCAAGGCGACGGGTAATCCCGACGACGGCTACGGCGACGAGGCGAACTACGCATCGGCGCGCGACTGGGATCACAACAGCGCCAAGGTGCGCAATATGATCAAGGCGTACCTGAAGTGGCTGCGCTACGAAATAGGAGTTGACGGTTTCCGCTACGACTATTGCAAGGGCTTCCATAACAGCCATATCAACGACTACAACTCCGCTGCACAGGCATACTTCTCTGTCATGGAGATGTGGGACGGCGATGTGAATGTGCTGCAGTCACATCTGAATGATGCAGGGTGGAACACCACGACATTCGACTTCGCGACGAAGTACCAGGCCTTCAACAACGGTATAGCAGCCGGCAACTACGCAGCCCTCAAGGGTGCAGGTCTGCTTGGCGCAGGCAAGAGCCGCTATGCTTGTACGTTCCTCGACAGCCACGACTCGTTCCAGCGTGACAACAACGAGTTCTGCGGTCTGGGCAACTCGATGAAGTACCCGGGCAAGATCCAACAGTGCTACGCATACCTGCTGAGTATGCCGGGTGTGCCATTGGTATTCTTCCCGCACTGGGTGAAGTTCAAGGAGCCGATTAAGGCGATGATTAACGCACGTTACAAAACAGGCGTACACAGCGAGTCAGCAGTGAGCGACGAAGCCGGTAACGGTTTCTACAAAGCTACCATCACCGGCACGAACGGCGAGATCCGTCTGCTGCTTGGTCCGAACTCGGGCTATGCAACCACTCCGAGCGGCTACACGAAAGCTGTGACGGGCGAGAACTACGGCGTATATTACAAGACGAACAGCGCGCGTGGCGACAAGAACAAAGAGCGCAAAGAGGTGGGCGTTGAGCAGGTTGAGCAAGACAAGCCGGCAGTGAAAGGTGACAAGTTCATCGAGAACGGTAAGTTGTATATCCGCTGCAACGGACAAGTGTTCGATGCGACGGGAAGCCGCGTAAGATAATTCAAAATACAAAATTAACAATTAAAATCTAAGACACAATGAAAAAGATTTTTACATTGTTTGCTGCTGCCATGATGGCAGTAGGCATGAGTGCCGCAAGTTACGGCATTATGGTGAACGGTTCTGATTACCATGCAGGTGAGGTGAACCCCACTCCGGGTGATCCTTCGTTCCAAGAGTACATGGTACTCGGTTTGGATCTGAAGGCCGGCGATAAATGCCAGTTGTACGACAAGGACCACGAAGCCGGATGGGCAGTGCCACTGGACGGTGCCAGCACCGAAAACATCACATTGAGTGACAACCAGTACAACATCAACAAAGATGGCAAGTACGATTTCTACATCAAGCTGAAGTATGGTGAAGACCAACTCTATGTAGGCTACACCGAGAACGGCGGCGGCCAAGGCGGCGGTCAAGGCCAAGGTGGTGGTCAAGGCGGTGGCGTTGAAGGCAACCCGCGCTACTACTACAAAGGTTATATCGACAACGAGGATGTTGAGCCTTCGGAAGCTACACTCTTCGATCACGGTGTAGCAGAGATTGAGTTCTCAACCGCAGCTTATATCTTTGTTCTGTATCAAGTGGACGGTTATCCCGGCGTACAGTACATGACAGCGCAATACACTGAGGGCCCGGATCACGCTACCTTATTGACAACCGGCGGCGAGAAGTGGAAATGCCCGGCAGGTACAACCAAACTGTACTTGTACGACAACGAAAATGGCACACTGGAGATCTCCAGTAAGCCCATCGATGGCAAGAAACTTGCTGACCCGCAGCCGGGTAGCGGTAACCAGAATGCAGTAGAGTACACTGCTACGCGTTCGAACATCAAGAAGATGATCGTGAACGGGCAGGTAGTGATCGTTAAGGAAGGCGTACGTTACAACCTGTTAGGTGCTGAGGTACGCTAAGCACCCAAGGGTGGCGGGCTTGGGTGTCCGCCGCCTTACCAATAAAAAAATCAAATACAATGAAACGATTATTTCTCAGTTTAGCAGCCGTGTTATGCACCATGGTGCTGATAGCACAAGTAATGCCTACGCCTAATCCTATTGAAAAGGGCTACAAAGGTCAAGTGACCATCACCTACGATCCGGCAGCCGGTAACGGCGGTATGATCGGTGCGACGGAGTGCTATGCACACACGGGACTGATCACATCCGAATCAAAGAACAACAGCGACTGGAAACACACGGTGAGCAGTTGGCGTGCAGCCAACACGCCGAAGTTGACAAAGGTCGGCGACAAGTGGGAGCTGGTGATCCCGAACATCTACACGTTCTACAACGTACAGGAGACGGAGGACATCAAGGCGCTGGCGTTCGTGTTCCATGACGGACCTAACGGGCAGAAGGAAGGCAAAGCTGCGGGCGGCGATATTATCGTGCCGCTGGATGTAGAAATAATCGGCGACATCTGGGAAGCCGTGAAAGACGTGACGACGCCGGAGGTCAAGAGCCGTCCGAGCGGTGTGAGCAACGGTATCTATTACGGCGAGGACGGCACATCGGTGACGCTGTGTACGTACGCCGCTGACAGGGAAGGTCATGCTGCGAAGCGTGTGTTCCTGATTGGCGATATGACAGGATGGAAGCTGGATGCCGACCACCTGCTATACAAGGACGGCAACTACTTCTGGATCACACTGACGGGTCTGGAGCCGGGCAAGGAGTACCGATTCCAATATGCTATCGAGCGTGCCGACGGCATGCGGAAGCAGATATGTGACCTGTACTCGGAGAAGGTCATTCATCCCGATGACCAGTGGGAGCCCAAGAAAGCCGACCCGACGCTGATTGACTACCCGGAGCAGGGAGCAGACGGCGGCTATGTGACGGTTATCCAGCCCGGCAAGCCGGCGTACGAGTGGAGTGACGCAACGCTGAACTTCCAACGCCCGGACAAGAACAACCTGGTGATATACGAGCTCTGGGTACAGGACTTCACGCCCGACCGCACATTCAAAGGTGTGACAGGACGTCTGGACTACCTCAAGGCGCTGGGCGTGAATGCCGTAGAGCTGATGCCTGTATCGGAATTCGAGGGGAACATGAGTTGGGGATATAACCCAACACTGTATTTCGCTCCGGATAGGGCGTACGGCAGTGAGAATGACATGAAGCAGTTCATCGACGAATGCCACAAGCACGGCATAGCGGTGATCATGGATATGGTGTTCAACCACACGACGGGACAGAACCCTATGGCGAAGCTCTATCCGTGGACAAGTTCCGACGAGTCGCAAACCGACTTGCGCTTCAACCCGTGGTTCAATTTGAAATCCGAGGTTAAGCACACCGACAACGACTACGGCGAGGACTGGAATCACGACTTCGAACCGGCACATGAGATGTTTACCCGTGCACTGCAGTACTGGCTGAAAGAGTACAAGGTGGACGGCTACCGTCTGGATTTGAGCCACGGTGTGTGCGGACGAAACGTAGTGGACGCCGTTGACAACCTGAAGGACTACTATGCCAAGGGCGTGAAAGCCGTAGCAGACGATGCATACATGATCCTGGAGCACTGGGGTAACACGGCAGGCACGGATCGTCCGAAGCTGATTGAGGCGGGGATGTTATGCTGGGTGAACACGAACAACGCCTACTGCCAGACTACTATGGGCTGGTTGAAGGACGGCGACTCGTTTGCCGACGCTAACAAAGACGGCTTAGTGACCTATTGCGAGTCACATGACGAGGAGCGCATGCAGTACAAAGCACGCACATGGGGCAACGGCGACCTGAAGACGAACAAGTCAGCGCGTATAGCACGCGTACCGGAGAACATCGTATTCAACGTGCTACTCAACGGCAGCCATATGTTATGGCAGTTTGAGGAGATCGGTTACGACTTCAGCATCAACAGCGACCTGGATCATCCTAACGGCAACAACAGCGACTACCGCTGCAACAAGAAACCCCGTCCCGAATGGCGTGAGTACTTCGTTGACCCCGACCGTATAGCAGCCTTCAACAAGACGGCGCAAGCTATCCAGTTGCGCACCCAGCTGAAGCCTGAAGTATTTGCCGGCAACCCGACAGCCGCAAGCATCACCGGCGGCAAGAAACTGCGTACGATACAATGGGGAAGCGATGTGTTTGTGGCAGGTAACTTCTCGGTCGATGAGGCACAGACGGTAACTATCCCGTCGGGCACATGGTATAACTACTACCTGCAAGCGGCAGTCGGCAGTCAGCAGTCAGAGATCAGTCTGCAACCGGGAGAACTGCTGATACTGACCGGCGAGCAGGTTACGCTGCCGGAGATCCCCGACTTCCGTTATATCTCCGGTGTGGAGAACATGACTATTGCAACGCCGAAGAGCAGTGTGCAGAAGTTCTTTTACAACGGCACGCTCTACCTGCGTCGCGGTAATCAGACGTACACGATTGACGGTCGACGTGTAGAGTAAATGACTAAATAGTAAGTGGGATGATCCTCTGTGTAGCCGAGAAACCGTCCGCGGGACGAGATATAGCCAAGGTGCTGGGTGCGAACACCCGGCGCGATGGTTATATGGAAGGTAACGGATATTGGGTGACGTGGACGTTCGGCCATCTGTGTGCGTTGTACGATCCTCATGAGTACAACGAGCAGTGGAAAGGCTGGAACATGTCGGCGCTGCCAATGATCCCCGAGCGGTTCAGCATCAAGGTCAGCGGCGACGAGGGTGTGCAGAAGCAGTTTAACATCATCAAGCAACTGATGAGCCAGGCTACGGAAGTCATCAACTGCGGTGACCCTGGTCAGGAAGGCGAACTCATCCAGCGCTGGGTGTATCAGCAGGCGGGGTGCAAGGTGCCCGTGAAGCGCCTGTGGACATCCTCGCTGACAGAGGAGGCTATACGCGATGCGTTCAAGCAACTCAAGGATCAATCCGCATACCAGCACCTGTACGAAGCCGGATTGATGCGTGCGATAGGCGACTGGCTGCTCGGCATGAACGCCTCGCGCGCCTATACATTGAAATACGCGCGTGGCGTGGGAAAAGACAGGAACATCCTGTCTATCGGTCGGGTGCAGACCCCTACCCTTGCGCTGATCGTGAAACGGCAACAAGAGATCGAGCACTTCGTACCGAAGACGTACTACGAACTGAAGACGCTGTACAGAGACACACTGTTTAGCTATCAGAAGTCAGATGTCAGCAATCAGAAGTCAGAAGTCAGCGGGCAGCAAGCAGAGGAGAGTGAGGAACAGAAAGGCTTCGCCACACTGGAGGAGGCGCAGGCGGTGATTGACGCGATTAAGGATCAGCCGCTGACGATCACCTCTGTGGAGAAAAAGAAAGGCACGGAGTACGCGCCACGACTGTTCGACCTGACATCACTGCAGGTGGAGTGCAACAAGTCGTTCGGCTACACGGCAGAGCAAACACTGAAACTCATCCAGTCGCTATACGAGAAACATGTGACTACCTACCCGCGCGTGGATACGACCTATCTGAGCGAAGATATCTACGCCCATGTGCCGAAGACACTGGAGGGCATCAAGGACTTCTATCCCGAGGTACAACCTCTGCTCGGGCTGAGAGCTGACGGCGGGAAAGGAGCCGGCTCGTTGCCGAAGTCAAAAAAGGTGTTCGACAACAAGAAGGTAACCGACCACCACGCTATTATACCTACCGGTCAACGCCCGGACAACCTGTCGGAGCAAGAAAAGAAAGTATTCCGAAAGATCGCCCTACGGTTCATCGCAGCGTTCTATCCGGATTGTCAGGTAAGTAATACGACGGTTCTCGCTGAGGTACAGCCGGTAGCAAGCAGCGATCAGCGTTCAGCAGTCCAATTCAAGGTGACGGGACGGCAGGTACTGGTGCAGGGCTGGAGAGAGGTGTTCAGCAAGCAGCAAGCAGAGGAGAACGAGATGACAGACCAAGCGGCGAGTCAGAGTCTGCCGGACTTCGTGAAGGGCGAGCAAGGTCCTCACGAGCCGCAGCTGAAAGAGAAAACCACAACGCCGCCGAAATACTACACCGAGGCGACGCTACTGCGCGCGATGGAAACGGCAGGCAAGACCGTGGAAGATGAGGATCTGCGTGATGCAATGAAAGAGAACGGTATAGGTCGTCCGTCAACGCGTGCGGCGATCATCGAGAAACTATTCCAACGCAAGTATATCGAGCGCCAGGGCAAGGCTGTGCATGCCACGCCGCTGGGAGTGGATCTGATAGCAAAGATCATCTCGCCACTGCTGATGTCCGCCGAGTTGACGGGACGCTGGGAGAAGAAGATGCGCATGATCGAACGCGGCGAATATGAGGCACGAGAGTTCCTCGCCGAACTCAAACAGATGACCACGGAGGTGGTGCGCGAGGTAAAGGCCGACCAGGCAGGTATGCCTTGTCCGTTATGCAAGCAAGGACGAATCATTCGCGGGCGAACACGTTACGGTTGTTCCCGTTGGAGAGAAGGATGCACCTACGCTGCGCCGTTCTAAATCTATCAACACGCTAACAAGAATACACTATTCTAACAATATAATTAAACATAAAGAACAATATATATCATGGCAAAGAAAGAAGTTCAATTTTCGCTCGTGTACCGCGACATGTGGCAGAGTAGCGGGCGATATGTACCTCGCCGCGACCAGTTGGCAAAGGTAGCACCGGTAATCATCGACATGGGATGCTTTGACCGCGTGGAGACCAACGGCGGTGCGAGTGAGCAAGTTAACCTGTTGTACGGCGAGAATCCGAACCTCGCAGTGCGTACGTTCTGCAAACCGTTTAACGAGGCCGGCATCAAGACGCACATGTTGGATCGCGGATTGAATGCTCTCCGCATGAACCCAGTTCCGGCGGACGTACGCCAGTTGATGTACAAAGTAAAACATGCACAGGGCACGGACATCACGCGTATCTTCTGCGGATTGAATGACCCGCGGAACATTATCCCGAGCATCAAGTGGGCAAAAGAAGCAGGCATGACGGCGCAGGCAACGATGTGTATTACGTATTCGAAGGTTCACACGGCTGAATACTACATCAATCTGGCGGAACAGCTGATTGAAGGCGGTGCGCAAGAGATCTGCCTGAAGGACATGGCAGGTGTGGGTCGTCCGCACATGTTGGGCGTGATTGTAGCCGCCATCAAGGAGAAACACCCTGATATCATTATCCAATACCACGGTCATACAGGTCCGGGATTCAGTGTAGCGTCGATGCTTGAGGTTGCGAAAGCCGGCGGCGATGTACTGGACGTAGCGATGGAACCGCTGAGTTGGGGTAAGGTGCACCCAGACGTAATCACCATTCAAGCAATGCTCAAAGACGCGGGATTCCTTGTAAAGGACATCAACATGAATGCCTATATGGAGGCAAGAAGCCTGACACAGTCGTTTATTGACGACTTCCTCGGCTACTGGATTGATCCCAAGAACTCGCTGATGACTTCGCTGCTCGTAGGCTGCGGTCTGCCGGGAGGCATGATGGGAAGCTTGATGGCTGACCTGAAAGGCATGCACGCTGCTATTAACGCGAACCTCAAGAAAAAAGGCGAGAAGGAGTTGAGCGAGGACGAACTGCTCGTGCAACTGTTTGACGAGGTGCAGAGGATTTGGCCGATGCTCGGTACACCGTGCTTGGTTACACCGTTCAGCCAATACGTAAAGAACGCCGCGCTGATGAACCTGTTCAGCCGTTCGATGGGCGAGAAGGACTTCACCAGAATGGATCCCGCTATGTGGGGCATGATCCTCGGTAAGTCGGGCAAGTTGCCGGGCGAGTTGGCACCGGAGATTGTGGAACTGGCGAAGGAGAAAGGCTTCGAGTTCTACACCGACGATCCGCAGAAACTCTATCCGAACGAGCTGCCACGTTTCATCAAAGAGATGGAAGAGCTCGGTTGGGACAGAGGTCAAGACGACGAAGAGCTGTTTGAGTTCGCTATGCACGAAAAACAGTACCGCGAGTACAAGTCGGGCTTGGCGAAGGAGCAGTTCAACAAAGACCTGCTGGAGCGCATGGAGAAAGCCGCGAAGGGTGGTCAGCAAGTGACGTTTATCTCAGCAGCCGACAAACGCGCTATTCTGCACCCGACGAGCGAGCCTGTAGAGGCTACGCAGGCAGGTACTGTGCTGTGGGAGCTGGACTTCAACGAAGACAGTCACGCACCGGCGTTCGGCACGTTGTTCCGTGAAGGCGAGGTCGTTTGCTACCTGCAGACTCAACACGGCATAGAGCCGCTGACGGCGTTCGAGAATGCACGACTTGTGGCTGTTGACAAACAGCAGGGACAGAAAGTGACGAAGGGCGACGCTATCTGCTGGCTGGAGAAAGCGGAGATACCTGTCGAGAAGCCGAAAGCCGAAAAGCCCAAAGCAAAAGCGGACACGAAGGTTATCCCTGCCAAACAGAGCAACTGGAAGAAAGGGAAGAAATAATTGGAGATTGAAGATTGAAGATTGAAAGATAAGTTGAACATAGCATTGCTCGGCACAGCCTACCCCTACAGGGGCGGGCTTGCCGCGTTCAACGAACGGCTGGCGCGGGAGTTCATGACCGAGGGGCATGATGTGCAGATCTTCACGTTCACGATGCAGTACCCGGACTTTCTGTTTCCTGGCAAGACGCAGTACAGCGACTCGCCTGCGCCGAAAAATATGAAGATCACACGGACGATGAACAGTATCGCTCCATGGAGCTGGTGGAAGACCGCACGACTACTAAAGAAAGCGAAGATTGATGTGCTGGTGATTAAGTTCTGGATTCCGCTGATGGCGCCGTGCTTGGGAACGATAGCGCGGCTGGCACGAAGACAGGGAATACAGGTTGTGTCGGTACTGGACAATGTTATTCCACACGAGCCGCACTTCTGGGACAAATGGCTGATACGGTACTTTATAAGGAGCATTGACCGGTTTGTGGCGATGTCGGAAAGCGTAAGACAGGACTGCTTGAAGTTCTTGCCGGATAGACCGCGACAAAGTCGCTCAAAGAGCAAAGACCGCTACGCTCAAAGACAAAAGACGGATTTGGTTACGTTGAGTCCGCACCCCTTGTACGACAACTTCGGTGAGGCGGTGGAGAAACACAAAGCGCGCACAGAGTTGGGCTTGCCTCAAGACAAAACTATACTATTGTTCTTTGGGTTTATACGCGACTACAAGGGGCTGGATGTGCTGATGAAGGCTTATGCAAAAGCCAGAAATCAACAGTCAGCCGATATGCTTTTGGTGGTTGCCGGGGAGTTCTATAACAACGGCGAGCAGTACAAGCAGTTGGAGCAAGAGTTGGGGCTGGAAGGAACGATTGCATGGCACACGGACTTTATTCCCGACGAGCAGGTGCGGTTGTACTTCTCGGCAGCGGATATGATTGTGCAACCGTACAAGACCGCTACGCAGAGCGGCGTGACGCAGATTGCCTACCATTTTGAGCGACCGATGCTGGTGACGAACGTGGGCGGTTTGGCGGAGATTGTGCCGGACGGGAAAGTGGGCTATGTGTGTCCCGTAGATGAGCATGCCATAGCTCAGGCTTTGGTACGATTTGCCAAAATGCCGGCTGACGAGCGGGAGAAACAGTTCGGGGAGAATATTAAGAAAGAGAAACAGAAATACGCGTGGTCCGTGATGACCGAAGCCATATTGAATAGTTGAAAGTTTAAAGAAGTTATGATAATTCGCAGCAAAGCACCTTTACGATTAGGATTAGCGGGCGGCGGCACAGATGTGTCACCCTACTCCGACCTGTATGGCGGAGCGATATTGAACGCCACGATCTCGCTCTATGCCTACACGACGCTTGAGCCGCTGGACAACGGGAAGATTGTGTTCTCGTCGCCTGACGCAGGTTTGGAGGAAGTATATGACAGCGTGGAACAACTGGATACAGAGGGATTCTTTGTATTGAGCAAAGGCGTGTATAACCGTGTGGTGAAAGATTTCACGAAGAAGCCATTGTCAATGCGCATCACATGCCATGTGGATTCACCGGCAGGTAGCGGTTTGGGGACATCGAGCACGTTGGTAGTGAGCATCCTGGGTGCGTTTGCGGAATGGTTGAAGTTGCCGCTCGGTGAGTACGACTTGGCGCGTCTGGCGTACGAGATAGAGCGTATCGACCTCGGCATGGCAGGCGGCAAACAGGATCAATATGCAGCCACGTTCGGCGGATTCAATTACATGCAGTTCTTACAAGACGACAAGGTGATTGTCAATCCATTGCGGATCAGGCAACGTTACCAAGACGAACTCGCACACAACCTGCTGCTGTATTATACCGAGACGAGCCACGTAAGTGCGAAGATTATTCAGGGGCAGATAGACAATGTGAAGGCAAAGAACAACGACTCGATAGACGCCATGCATCAGTTGAAACAACAGGCGGTGTGGATGAAAGAGAGCCTGCTCCGAGGCGATATTGATGCCATCGGCGAGATACTGAACTTCGGTTGGGAACACAAGAAACGCACGGCTTCGGGCATCAGTAATCCGCTGTTGGATGATATTTACCATGCAGCCTTGTCAGCAGGTGCTACGGGCGGCAAAGTCAGTGGCGCCGGCGGAGGAGGATTTATGTTCTTTTATTGCCCAGGCACAACACGTTACGCCGTTGAGAAAGCCTTGACCGAACGCTTCTCGGGGCAAGTTAAACGATATGAATTTACACAAGAAGGATTGAAGACATGGACACTGTAACCCGTTCGATAGCAGGCAGTATTGCCACCAAACAGCAGATATTGGACACGCCCGAATTGTTGGAGACGATCCGACGTGTAGCGGATATGATGGTTGAGGCATTGCAACACGGTAGAAGGATTCTGTGGTGCGGTAACGGCGGCAGCGCAGCTGATGCGCAGCACCTGGCAGCAGAGTTGTCAGGGCGCTTCTATTACGACCGACCGCCGCTGAACTCCGAGGCACTGCACTGCAACACATCGTATATGACGGCTGTGGCGAATGACTACGGCTACGACCTCATCTATTCGCGGATGATCAACGGTTCGTGCCAGAAAGGCGACATACTGGTCGGATTGTCCACATCGGGAAATTCAAAAAATATTGTTAACGCCTTCAAGAAAGCGAAGGAGTTGGGTGTGATTACCGTCGCCCTGACCGGCGAGACAGGCGGTGAGATGAAAGCGTTGGCAGACTATTTGCTGAATGTGCCATCGAGCGACACGCCGAGGATTCAGGAGTGCCATATCATGCTCGGACATATCATCTGCGAGATTGTAGAAGCAACGATTTTTCCACGTTGAATGTTTAGGGTTTAGAGTTTGGTGTTCAGAGAAGCTGTCATATTAGCCGGAGGGTTCGGCACGAGGCTAAGCCATGTGCTGGGGAATATACCCAAGCCTATGGCTCCGGTATATGGCAAGCCGTTCTTGTGCTACCTGCTTGACCGGTTGGCAGATGCCGGAGTGACACATGTTGTGCTCGCTACAGGTCACCTGCACGAACATATTGAGTCGTATTTTCATGATGGTTACAAAGGTATCAAGGTGAGTTTCTCCAACGAGAGCACGCCCTTGTTCACCGGCGGTGCGATTGTCAAGGCGGCTAAACTGATTGAGAGCGAAGACTTCCTTGTGTTGAACGGCGACACGCTGTTCGATATTAACCTGCCGGCATTATGCGATTTTCATCGTTCCCGCAAAGCGCATCTCTCTGTAGCCCTGCGTGACGTACCCGAAACCAGTCGTTACGGTGCAGTTGAGTGCACGGAGGGTGCTATTACTGCATTTCGTGAGAAAGAGCAGAGCAGCGGTGCGGGATGCATCAACGGAGGGATCTATGCGATCAGCCATGCATGGCTGATGCAGCGAACGATGCCGGAGAAGTTCTCGTTTGAGAAAGAGCTGATGCAACCGCTGGCAGGTGCGGAGGGATTCTGCGGAATGCGGTTCAGCGATTACTTCATTGATATAGGCGTACCGGAAGACTACTATCGGGCACAAAAGGAGTTCAAGGGACTTTTTCCGAAAGACACAACATTATTCCTCGACCGTGACGGTGTGCTGAACAAACATCTTGTGGGCGATTACGTAAGGAACTGGGGAATGTGGGAGTGGATTCCCGGGGCACGGGAAGCCATAGCAACATTGAGCAAGCAATACCATCGCCTCATCATCGTCAGCAACCAACAAGGCGTAGGCAAGGGACTGATGTCGCAAGCCGATTTGGATGACATCCATGCACACATGATCCGCGACATTGAGGCCTCAGGCGGATATATTGACCGCGTCTATACCTGCACCGACCTGCAAGACAGCGGTTCGCCTAATCGCAAACCGGCTATCGGATTGGCTTTACAGGCACAAAAAGATTTTCCGGATATTGACTTCACTCGCTCGGTGATGATTGGTGACAGCCTGAGCGACATGCAGTTCGCCCGAAATGCAGGGATGCGTGCCGTATATCTGACAAAAAATAATCCTGTGCCTGTTCAGGTACAAGATTACACGGATCTTCTTTATCCGAACTTATCGGAGTTCTGCAAATGATTTATTCGTCGCAGTTCGTGCACATCGGGATGGATGCACGACGATGTAGCAAGTTGCGCCGGAACGATTCGGCTTGTCCGCTGTGCCATATAGCAGCGAGCGAAGCGCCGGGTTGGAGGATGTTGCCCCAGGTATATGTGTGCTGTTTGTCGTAGCAGCAAGGCCGAATGTTTCCATGCACGTCAATGACGCACCCGCTCCACAGACGGAAGCAATGATTGCGCAGACGACGTTTAGAGATGTATGTGTGCGTAGGAGCGTCCCACCTGTAACGCGCATAGCGTGTGTCAGAGGGCATGAGGGGTGAGCCGTGTTCGTAATCGTATAGTTGGGCTGTCTTCATGACCAAACGGTCAGCACCGAGACGTTTGTACTCGCGACGGAAGATTCCCCACTCGTGCTCGTTGGTTTTCAGATACAGGCATTGCAGTTCAATGAGCATCCTTGCTCCGGTCTGATCTTTTGCCTGTCGGAGCACACGCACAGCCTCTTTCACTTTATCCACGTTTCCCCCACGCCGGTATTGTTCATAACTCTGCTGCGTCCATCCGTCCATGCTGATGATGATTCTGTTCAGACCGGCACGTGTAAGAGCCGTGGCCGTGGCTGTATCCATCCGTTGTGCGTTGGTAGAGACGATTGTATAGATGCCTGCCTCGTGAGCGAGATGCACCATCTCCGGCAATCGGTCGTTGAGCAGCGGTTCGCCCTGCCAGAACAGTTGCATCGTGTGCACGAACGGCGCTACCTCATCCACTATGCGCCGGAAATCCTCAAGGCTCATCACCTTGCGGCTGCCTTGATTCTGATGCAAGCCTACCGGACACTCGGGGCACGCCAGTTGACAGAAGTTTGCCGGTTCGACAGACACGAACGTCGGCAGGTGACGCACATGATACACACCTACGCTGCTGAGAGCATAACTGCCCCAACAGCGTAGGAGATTGATTGCACGTGTGAGGTGATGTTTCACTTTACTTGCAAGCGATCTTGTTCACGCGGCGTTCGTGGCGTCCGCCCTCAAAGTCCGTGGCAAAGAATGTCTTGACCATCTCCAGGGCTTTCTCTTTGCTAATGAAGTTCGCCGGCAGACCGAGCACATTGGCGTTGTTATGCTGTCGCGCAAGCTCTACCAGGGGCACATCCCAGCATAACGCAGCGCGTACGCCCTGGTGTTTGTTGGCAGTCATACATATACCGTTACCCGTCGAGCATATCACAATACCGAGCGGCTGCTCGCCTTTCTCGACAGCCTCTGCCAGCGGATGTGCGAAATCGGGGTAGTCGCAACTCTCTGTAGAGTAGCAACCATAGTCTTTCACTTGTGCGCCCTGCGCCTCCAACCACGCACGCACATCCTGTTTCAAGTTATAGCCGGCGTGATCACTCGCCATGGCTACCGTTAGTCCTTTCAGTTCTGTCATTGTATTAGAATGTTATGATTACAAATATTTCTTTATATCTCTCTCCAACTGCTCAAAGTCGGTATAGCGTCCTTGCACAGCCCCTTTCCGATCCAGAAGGAACATGACGGGTACTGCTCCGACATTGTACGTCACAAGCGGTTCCGTTGTCTCGGTGCGCACGCATGTCCACGGCAGATTCCTCACCCACTCTTCCCAAATAAGTTTCGAGCCATCCACGCTCACGGAATAGATATCCAGTCCTTTGCCGTTGTACTTGTTATCCAGTTCGCGCAAAGCCAGCACGTATGCATTGCCCTGATCCATCTGCGAATGTGAGAATTCCAGTACCACCACTTTGCCTACATGCTCACTCAAGCGGCATGTATCACCATAGATGTTGGGCAACGCAATGTCCAACAACGAGGTCTCGCTCTCATCAATGTATTGCTTCATTGCAAGAATACTCTGCGCCCGACGCTCGGCATTCACCACATCCATTACCTGCCCGCACAAAGTCTTCGTTCGCACGTATTCCGGCATTGCCACGTTCATGGAGGTCGCTACGGCCTTGTAGAACTTCAGCTGCTCAGCGTCATACATATCAAACACCGGCACGCCCTGCTTACTCTGGAACACTGCATAATAAGCCGCCATCGTACGAGGATGCCGCAAGATCACCTCTTGGGCGAACGCACGGTGCTCGTCTATCGGTTTCTCACGCAGCGAACGCCTGAGTTGTGCGACCAGAACACTCTGCTCCGAGCCATCGAACGCCTCGGTCAATGGCAGGCTGTCGCGCGTCGTGCGGAGCGTGATGGTCTCTATAGAATCAACGACCAGTACAGCGTACTTCTGCCCTATACGCAGGCGATAGAAGTCAGGGTACTCCGGCGCGACGCCGTGAAACACAAACGCACCGGCAGCAGACAACACACAGGAGTCCTCCACCTCTGTTGCCACCAAACCGGTGTGCTCCAGATACAGCACTTCGCCCTCAGCGCCTGCCACGTTTCCGCGCACCTCGAACCGAGGAGATTTGGAGCAACCGGCAAACAGCAATGCTGTAACAACTACGAAAATACTACGCTTCGTCATAATTATTTGAATACAAGTGCCAGATTAGCAAACATCAACTGGCAGGCTATGGCCAATACGATTATTCCGAAGAACTTCCGGATTATATACAACGTATTCTTACCCAGATACTTCATCAGCCAGTGTGTACCGGACAACACGGCAAACAAGATCAGGATACACACGAGCACAGCCATCACCAGATTGATTACTTTGTATTCGGCAGTCATGGCAATCAATGCCGTAAACGCACCGGGCCCCGCGTACATTGGAAAGGCGAGAGGCACAACATTACCATTGCCCTCCACATCCGCCTTGAAGATCGTGATGTCCAAAATCATTTCAAGCGCCATCAGAAAGATGATGAATCCGCCGGCTACGGCAAAATACTCCACCTTGATACCAAAAATCTTCATCAGCGACTCGCCTAACATAAGAAAGGCCAGCAGAATGATCGCAGAGGCTATACAAACAACCCAGGGGTTGATCTTGGCACCCTGCTTCTCCATGTTTATCGTTACCGGCACGTTCCCGAACGGGTCGATGATTGCAATCAAAAAGAATGTGGCTGCCACTATCTGCATCACATCCAAAGACTGAAAAATTGATTGTATATATGCAAACATTGTATAGTTATTTAGTGAAACATATTTGTCAAGCAAAGATACGAAAATTTTTGCACATTTGCAAGTCAAACGCACAAAATATGCGATTTTTCTGCAAAAATTTGCAAATATCCATTTTTTTTTGTATCTTTGCAAGCAAATTGCAAAGAATGCGATTACTGCCGCTATTATTGATAATTCAAAACTATTAACTCATAACAACATTATGATTAACTCACAAGACATCAAGAACGGCGTTTGCATCCGTATGGACGGCCGTTTGTATTTCGTAATCGAATTTCTGCATGTGAAACCCGGCAAGGGTAACACGATTATGCGCGTTAAGTTCAAAGACGTTGTTGACGGCCGCGTTCTGGAGCGCCGTTTCAATATCGGCGAGAAATTGGAAGACGTGCGCGTAGAGCGCCGTCCGTACCAGTTCCTGTACAAGGAGGGTGAGGACTACATCTTCATGAACAACGAGACCTACGAGCAGGTACCTATCGCACACGATCTGATCACCGGTGTGGACTACCTGAAAGAAGGATTTGTTGTTGACGTTGTTTCCGACGCTTCGACGGATACAATCCTCTTCGCCGAGTTGCCGGCTAAGGTAGAGCTCGCCATCGCGTACACCGAGCCCGGTCTGCGTGGTGACACCGCTACCAACACGCTCAAACCTGCCAAGTTGGAAACCGGCGCCGAGATCCGCGTGCCTCTGTTCATCAACGAGGGCGAAATTGTACGCGTTGACACACGTGACGGCAGCTACTGCGAGCGCGTGAAGTAAATGTGTACGAGAGAAACGAGAGTAAAACGAGGTTTTAACGAGGTTTTAACGAGGTTTACACAACGTTAAGCCAACGTCACAAACAACAAAAAAATGTCGCGTGAAAGCGACATTTTTTGTTTGAATATTACCATTGGATAGGAGGTAAATGATGTTTCTGAAGGTACTCGTTGGCAGCGGAGAAATGCCCGCAGCCTATAAAACCTCTATATGCCGACAACGGACTCGGGTGCGGCGCCTCGAGCACCAGATGTCTGCGACGATTGATGAACTGCCCTTTGCGCTGTGCATAACTGCCCCATAACATAAACACAAGGTGCTCGCGCCGCTCGTTGAGTGCCATAATGGCCGCATCCGTCAACTCTTCCCAGCCTTTGCCTTGATGACTGCCTGCGCGGTGTGCCTCAACGGTCAATGTGGCATTTAGGAGCAGCACTCCTTGCTCTACCCAGCGTTCAAGATGACCGGAGGCAGGTGTAATGATACCGAGGTCACGCTGTTGCTCCTTGTAGATGTTCTCCAGACTCGGCGGTATACGCACGCCCTCCGGCACTGAGAACGCCCAGCCTTCGGCTTGCCCGGGTTCATGGTAGGGGTCTTGACCTAATATAACGACGCGCACCTTGTCAAAAGGGCACGCGTCGAATGCATGAAATATCAGCTTCGCCGGCGGATAGCAAGTCTTGGTGGTATATGCATGACGCACGAACGATGTCAGTATCTCAAAATACGGCTTGTCAAACTCCGGCTGGAGCACCTGACGCCATGACTCATCAATTCGCACATTCATAACTGCTAATCACTAATCCGCTATCACACTAATCCACTATCAACATCGCATCGCCGTAATCGCCGAAACGATAGTTTTTCTTGAGGGCTTCCTTGTAGGCTGCCATGACATATTCATACCCGCCGAAAGCCGTTACCATCATCAGTTGCAACGAGAGTGGGAAGTAGAAGTTAACGAGCAATGACGTTGGCACAAGTGTATCATAAGGAGGATAGATGAAACGGTTCGTCCAGCCTTCATACTCCTTGATCAGACCTGTCGTACCGGCTACCGACTCCAGTGCACGCATCACCTCTGTGCCGACGGCACAGATACGTTTCTTGCCGAGTTTGGCTTTATTGACCATCTCAACGCAAGCCGGCTTGATGATGATCTGTTCCGAATCGACCTTATGCTTGTTCAGATCCTCAACATCCACAATCTTGAAATTGCCTAAGCCTACATGAGATGTCAACGTAGTATAGTTTATGCCGCGGATCTCTATACGCTTAAGCAGGTTTCTGCTGACATGCATAGAGGATGCCGGAGCAGCTACAGCTCCTACTTCCGTCGCAAAGATAGACTGATAGCGTTCCTCATCCATCTCGCGAATGATAGGATCCAGTTCAGTATCATCTTCTATCAGGAACTCCTTGCGGAAATTACGCGCCACCTCGGCTTTCATCGGACGATGAATGTACGAGGGTAGCGGAGTTGAGCCTAAGGCGTATAGTCGCGCCACAAGTTTCTCGGGCGTATAGTCCGACTCAAAGCGGATGGTACGGCCACGGGAGGTCGTGTTATCCACTATCTCGCCGATGATGGTGTTGTCATCGTCGATATAGAGCTTGTTACCTATACGGATCTTGCGTGCCGGTTCTACAAGCGCATCCCAGCAAGAGTCTTCGTGATTAAGTTCACGCAACAGGAAGATCTCTATCTCTGCGTTGGTCTTCTCTTTGATACCGAACAGACGTGCGGGAAAAACTTTCGTGTCGTTGAACACCATCAAATCGTGTTCGTCGAAATAATCGACAACCTCAGACACTTTCTTGTGTTCTATCTTGCCGGTTGTACGATGAAGCACCAACATCTTCGCATCCTCTCGGTGCAGCGGAGGATATTGAGCTATCTGACTCTCGGGTAACTTAAACTTGAACTCACTAAGTTTCATATGATTATTTACTATTTTCTATTATTTGTTGCAACTGCTCGATGCTTATGCATTTATCAGTCGTATAGTCGCCTACGCGCGTACGCCGCAAGGCAATCAGGTGTGCTCCGGAGTGCAGGCGCTCGCCTATATCCCGTGCCAACGCACGGATGTATGTTCCTTTTGAGCATACCACGCGGATTGTGACCTGCATCGTTTCCGCATCGAAATGCTGCAATTCTATCTCATCTATCACCAGCAGTTTGGGCTTGATCTCTATGCTGTCTTGCTGTCCTTTGCGCGCATATTCGTAAGCTCGTTTTCCGTTGATCTTTACCGCCGAATACACCGGTGGCACTTGCCACTGCTCACCCAGGAATGTCGGAAGCACCTCGTCTAACAACTCACGTGTTATGTGCGCTGTCGGATAAGTCGCATCTATCGGGTGCTCCAGATCATGACTCGGCGTTGTGGCTCCCAACTGAAGCACTGCTTCGTACTCCTTGGTGTGGTTCATCAATTCGTCGATATGTTTGGTCTGTCTGCCTGTACAGACAATCACCACACCTGTCGCCAAAGGATCCAACGTACCGGCGTGTCCCACCTTCAGTTTTTTTATTCCCAACGCCCTGCATAGCATTCCGCGCACACGGTTGACTACATCGAAACTCGTCCAATGCAGAGGCTTGTCAAACGCCAATATCTCGCCCTCAACAAAATCCATTTACAGTAGCGACCAGACTATCGCAAATGCGCCGGCGCAGACGCAGTAGATAGCGAAATATATCAGTTTCTGCTTGCGCACAATATTCAGCATGAACTTGCAGGCAAAACAACCGGTCACGAATGCCGCGACAAATCCCACTGCCAGCGGAAGCAATCCCAGGCTGCTGACGACTTCGCCTTTCAGCAAATCAAGCAGGTCAAGGAACGCCTCGCCCAAGATTGGCACAAGTACCATCAGGAACGAGAATTGCGCCACGCTTTCTTTCTTAACACCGCACAACAGGCCTGTTGCAATCGTCGTTCCGCTACGGCTCAATCCGGGCAATACAGCACACGCCTGCGCCAAACCGATAACAAACGCATCGCGGTAACTGACCTCATGTCCCGCTCTTCCTTTCTGTGCCAGACGTTTGGTCAGCCACTCACTCAGACACAGCAGCAACGCTGTGACAATCAAGCATATACCGACCAACAACAAACCGCTGCCAAAAAAGGCCTCGACTTCGTCCTTAAAGAACATGCCGACAACAAAAACGGGAATCATCGATACAAGAATCTTAGCCACATAATCCTTCTCCTCGTTCCATGCAAGCGTGCAGAATGTGCCGCGCAGCAGTTGCATGATCTCCTTCCAAAGGATTACAATCGTTGCGAGCACGGTTGCCGTGTGTACGACAATCGCGAATGTCAGATTCTCCTCACTCGCGGTACCGAATAAGGCTTGACCTATCTCAAGGTGTCCGGAACTGGATACGGGCAAGAACTCTGTCAGCCCCTGTATGATGCCTAATACTAATGCTTCCCACCAACTCATTGCTTATCCTCCTTGTTTTTCTTGGGGAACAATATCGCAACTATCATCAGTACAAACCCTGCCAACGCAATCATTGGGCCAACGGTAATGCGGCGGAATGAGAATATATCAGGGTTGTACTCCGTTGCGCCGGACGGTTCACCGGTCATCAGGGCAAAGCCTATCACGATGATCAGCACACACACGGCGATGAGTATGGTGTTGAATTTCGGTAATTGTTTCATCTTAATCTTTTATCTTTTGCGAAGCGGTCTTTACTCTTTTAGCGAAACATTCTATATAGCGTACATTCGCTCTGTATCCATGCGAATGTATCGGTTCACTGCAATGAGCGAGCCTATCAAGGTCAGCAGCTCGCCCGTCAGCAGCACAACTGCCGCGATGAGCGCTATGTTCTGCCAATTAGTCGGCATCAGCACAATATTCATTGAGTACTGCACATAGTAGAACAATCCGGCGAGCAGCACGAGTGCCAACAATGCTGACCAGCATCCCATACGCAGGCTGCGCGCCACAAACGGCCGCTTGATAACCCATGGAGTGGCACCCACCAAACGCATCGTGTTAATCAGGAAACGGTGACTGTACACATGCAGACGGATTGTATTGATGATTAGCACGTAGGCTATCAACAGCAGCATGACTGCCAACCCGAGCAGTACCAGCGTTACTTGGCTGACATTATGCTCCAGCAATTCTACAAGATCCTTCTGGTACATCACCTGCTTAACGTAGGGCAACCGGCTGATCTGCTGCTCCACTACCGCGATACTGTCGGCATTGGCATATTCCGATGTGAGATTCACCTCGTATGATGCCAATAGAGGATTATAGCCGAGGAACTGCGAGGGATCATCGCCCAATGAGCGCACATGTTCCTCCAACGCCTCCTCGCTGGATATATACCTGCACGCGTGACAATAAGGTGCAGCCTGTAGCACAGCGCCACAACGTTCGATCTGCAATGAATCCGATTCCGGGGACAAGACAACCGTCAAGGTCACATTATGCTTCACCTGCTCAATCATTCGATGAGCTGACAAGGTGACCATCGCTACCAATCCCACCAAGAACAGCACCAATGTGATGCTGACCGAGGTGGTGACGTACATATTCCAAAATTTTCTTTTATTCTGCATAAATCTACCTACTAAACGCAAACGAGCAGGCTTTGCACCTGCTCTTGTTTGCCCAATGGATTAGTATTCCCACAAATCCAACTCTGTATTCAGCAGTTCGTTTGCTATGCGTTCCTGATCTCGGTGAACGAACTCTTCTGTCAGCGTCTCTTGACCTTGTACAATCATTCGGTCGTACATGTTGTCATCACCGATGATATACGATGTGTACAGGTGCTCGGCAAAGAAGTTGTCAAACGTCACGCGCTTGCTACTGTTGTTCAACGGAATCATATACTTGCGTGCCATGAACGGACGCAACTGGTCGAACAGAATCCAGAAACGCACCTGGTTAACAAGGTTGTCGTACGGATCTCTGTCCGAGGCCATGGCTGACTGCAACGGAGCGATCGCCATGATTTTCGTATAGAAACGGGATGTGTGCTTATCGAAGAACACAATCTCCATCGTCAGATACTTGATCTGATTGCGCACGTAGTTCGAATAGCCGTACGTATTGATGTCCAGCCGGTGGGTAATAGAATCGTCGTACGTAACCAAATACTCGTCACGGTCCTCAGTATCAATGATCTCACTCATCGGACGTACAGCAAACGCAGTCTGCATTTCTTTGTTGCGAGGAATAATCATTGAGTCAGGGAACATCGGCTTTATACCGCGCGGGTTTGCGCCGTATAAGGGCAGGTACTCTTGCTGACCGTCCAATGTCGTACGACCGTTAACCACAGCATCCATAATCAGTCGGAACAGGCTCCAATACTTCGGATCGTCAGGGTTGGTTGGGAAATAGAGCTGGAAGTTCTGCTTGTAACGCATATCAATGATACGATACACCACGCGTGACCACACGATGTCGTCCGTACGGTGGAAGATCGTTGCTATCGTGTCGGCATTCTCATCCAACTCTTGCGTCTCGATACGTACTGTACCCAGCTCGTTGAAGAACGAATTGATGCGGTGTTGCGCTTGTACGCCAAGCGCAGCACCCACCAATACGATGATTAAAAGTGTTCTCTTCATAAGATGTTTTTACTTTAATATAAGCGCCAAGTTACCTTGGTACAGCGTCTCTGCGCCACCTTTGGTGCGGTACTTGATGTTCTGAACGAGCACCATATCACCACTCTTGAGCTGACCGATCAGTTTGAGCTGTGCTGCCGAGAACTTGTTGCCGCTCGACTTACCTGTCTTACGCAGGATATAGGTGTCGAAGCTGGTTATCTCGAACGGTACTTCGAGCAAACCGTCCTCACCATAGCCGATCTCAAGGACAGTACCCTTATTCAAGCTCTTACGCGGCGTACTGCTGGAACTTACCTGTTTGCCGTTATCCACAAAGTACGGCATAGGCTGCGGCAGACGCTGAACCTTGAACACCTTCTCGCCCATGGTTGCCATGCGACCGTTCATATCGGCGAGCACGGTTACCTTTACTTGCTTGGCATCATTGTTCGGACGCAAGATATAGAACTTACCCTGACGCTTAACCGACGCGCCGCTTACATTGACCCTCAACTGATTGTCTGTCATACCCGGCGCGGATACAACATAACGGTTATCGAAGTCACGATAGATAATATTCAAGTCCTCGTTCATCACGGATGCCGAAGGCTCGCCTACAACGAACGATGAGGTAAACGGCAGGCTGACCGTGTCACGACCTTGTTTGTAACGTACAATACCGCTATAGGTCTGCTCGCCCGAGCCACTGGCGGTGCAACGGTAGATACCATCTTCACCCAGTTCTACGTCATTGACGAAGTAATCAGGCTTAGCCGTCGAGTCAACGGCAGCAAGAATAATCTGTGCCTCATACTGGTCGCCACGGATTACATACGATGATTTAGGAATCACGTACGCGCGGATATCGTTAGCCTTGAAGTCGTTGGCATCAATACGCTGCCACAGACGGGTCAGTGTACGTTGCTCGTAAGCGCGGATATCGTTTTGATACTTCGTGAGGATAGCCATACAAGCTCCGGCAGGCATACCATCGAACACCGATGCTTCCCAAGGAATTGAGTCACCATCGTTATTCACGCCTTTCTCCGTAGAGAATATACCAAAGAGAATCTCTTTCGGCTTACCATTACGGGCACGCTCTGACCAGTGTTGGATATCCATCAGTTCTTCGCGATAGCGCTCAATCTTATGACGAAGCACTTCACCGTTAGGTTGATTTGTTTCAGGATCAATCATCACGAGGGCATACGTGCCCGGGTGGTCGAAGTCAGACTTGTTGATGATGTTGCGGGCGAGAGAGTCATAGTTCTCACCATCCACCAACTTGGCCACTTCCACCTTGAAGTTCTGAATATAATCATAGAGTTCGTCTGATGCCCGACGCAACGAGTCAGCTTGTATATACAACTGACCAACCTTTGTCGGGTTCTCTGCGTACGCACGCTCAAAACGGCGGTACTGCATTGCGTTCTGCTCGACCGTGTTATCCAGCGTGATATGCAAGCTGGCATCCACCTTGCCGAAGGCATCAAGCACGTTCGTACTTACGTTCAACGCCAACATGGCGGTAAGCACGAGGTACATCATACCAATCATTTTTTGTCTCG
>CACZRD010000143.1 GCA_902783545.1 uncultured Bacteroidales bacterium | reverse complement strand
TCGTTATCCAGACGTTGCAGTCGCATCCGCGCTTCGGCATCGGTGAGCAACAATGTGTCCACACGGGCACGGATACGGGTGATATGCACGTCGTCTATACGGACAGCTATCGGCAGCGAGTCGAACTTCGTGGTGTCCGGACTCTGCAGCGCGTGTACGAGGAACGCGTAGTTGTTGTCGTGCAGGTTGACATACGGCCGGTCAATAGCCACCTTCCGCACGGACAGCTTCCGGCGCACCAGCTCACGCATGCGTACCTGCGCGTCCACCGCCCCTACATACAGCAGCGTGTCGCCCTGGCGGTCGGACACATAGATGTCGTCAATATGCAGCGTATTGAAGAATCGGTACTCCACCCGCCCGACATCGACATCCGCCTTCAAGGCCTGCGACACCTCTGCCGCCAGCCAGCGCACAGCCGCCGTCTGCACCTCGCCGTTACGCACCAGCAACGACAGCATATATGCAACCATCAGGATGCATATAACCAATATCGATACTATGTACGCAAAGCGCTTCATTGTGAACGGGTTAGTGGATTAGTGGGTTAGCGGATTAGCGGATTAGCGGTATATTAAGTACCCTGCAATGCCTGCAAGGCTGATTAACAGAATAGGGTGCGACAGGGTAGCGAGCGCCCTCTTCGTGGTTGGGCGTTTACCATGTATCAACTGCGGCAGGATCGTCAGTACGAACACCGCACCGAACAGGATGATACTCCAATGGTCGATGAACGTTGCCGGCGTGATGAGCAGCAGTGCCGCGGCAGCGATCAGTCCGAGCACGGCGAAGCGCAGGTAACGCAGCGTGTTCTGGAAATACACATTGTCAGCGAACCGCGTGGACAGCACCAAATAGACCTTGCACAGCACCAGCATGATCACCAGACTCGGCAAGATCATCGCTCCCGTAGCCAGCACGCTGCCCCACACGGATTGCGTGGCGGTATAGCCGACATACGTCGCGCAGTTGATACCTATCGGGCCGGGGGTGACCTGGCTGATGGCAACGATGTCCACAAACTCCTTCTCACTCATCCAGCCGTAAGCCAGCACCTCGTGCTGGATCAGCGACAGGATAGCCAGCCCGCCGCCGAAGCCGAACAGACCGATCTTGAAGAAACTCAGAAACAGTTGCAGATAGATCATCGCTCACCTCCTCTCATTGCTTGCTGCGTCGTCGCTCGCCCAGCGCCGTAACCGCCAGCGCCAGCACGATCGTTACCACGATGATATACACCGGACTCACACCCGCCAGCCATATCAGTAGCGCTGATACCAGCGACCAGCTGAGCAGCAGTACTCCGCCCTCACGAAAAGGCTTAGGGCTGTTCGCCTTCAGCGTCATCCTGAGCAGCGGCGCGGCAATCAAAGCAACCACCGCCGGACGGACACCTTTCATCACCGCCTCGATAGCCGGCATATCGCTGTACGCCGAGAACACCATAGCTATCGCCAGAATGATCACAAACGACGGCAACACCGCGCCGAGCACGGCTGCTGCTACTGCCAGAAGAGGATACAAACCTACCCACCGACTGTCCTGCCAGCCTGTAGGTACGTGCCGTGCGCCGACCTGATAACCGATGAAGATAGCCGAGTTCACGGCAATCAGTCCCGGCGCAGCCTGCGCCAAGGCAATCATATTCAGGAACTCCGTCTCGTCAATCCAACGCCGGTAATCGACAACCTCACGCTGGATGAGGGGTAACATTGCGTACCCTCCACCCAACGTGAATGTGCCGACCTTCAGATATGTCCAAAACAGCTGTAGCAGCATTACTTACCCGACGCCGAGTACGACGAGCCGGTGAGCTTCGATGCTTCTTTGTTCAGCACAGAAGCCGGGCCTTTCATCGTTGTGGCTACCCATTGCTTAGCCTGCTTATCCCACTGCTGGTTGGTGAAGATCTGAAGGATCTCAGCCTCGGCCTTGGACATCTTGCCGGTCATCTTCTTACGTTTCTTGAAGTCCTTGCGCCAGTTCTTCTTGAACTCCTCGGATACA
This sequence comes from uncultured Bacteroidales bacterium, assembly GCA_902783545.1. GTDB lineage: Bacteria > Bacteroidota > Bacteroidia > Bacteroidales > Paludibacteraceae > Colicola. The sequence continues at coordinate 1,484 of CACZRD010000143.1, read as the reverse complement.
CCGCAGACCTCAACGATCTCAACCTCCATCTTGTACTGGCCTGTACCCCAGCTCTCGGAGTACTTGCCGTCCTCGTCGCGGATAGGCATGTACGAACGCGGTACGATGAAACTCTCACCTACCAGACCGTACTTCGGGGCTTCCTCTTCATTACGGATGTAACGGAACATATTGTTCTCGTCCAGCGATGCCGAGTCAACAGGTACGTTAAGCATGAACTCGCCGAGGATCTGATCCTTGTGCAAGTCAGGCAACTGATCCATCCAGGACGATACCATACGCATCTTCATCGTGAAGTCGAAGGTCTTGCGGTCGGCGTACGTGAACAGCAATGGCAGGTCGGTGTTAGGCAGACCGGCTTTGTAGGGGTTGATCATGAACGTATCCATCACGAGCTCGAACTTCGAGTGACGCACGATACGGTCGATCTTCTTGCGGTTGATGTGGCAGCTGATGTAGAACGTTGTGTCCTCACCTTCCATAGCCAAGCAGCCTATACCGTTGAAGCGCATACCCTTGGGGTCCATAGGACCGTAGCCGGACATGCAGTTGTAGAAGTCGTTGAGGTCGGCTATCGTACCCATCGTCACGATAAGCTCGCTCTCCTCCTTGACCATCTCTTGCCACTCTTTCTTGTTCATCGCATCCAGCTGGATGAGCTTCGTGATAGCGGTTATACCCATCTCGATGAGCGTGGAGATGTATCCCGTAGCAGCGCCTGTAGCGGCACTCAGACCTGCACTCAGCAGATCGGCTCCCAGACCACGACTCAGCGCGTCGCGGTCGGCTGTCATCTGACGCTCGATCTCGCCCGACAGATCGTCGCTCGTATAAACGAACGTCTGATACTTCTGCAATCCGGTGGGTTTACGCTTCGGACCGTGGTCTTTCTTCTCAGTCTTCTCACCGCCGTCGGACGAACCGCCGCGAGATTGAGCCATTGCAGGTACGCACAGTGCCATCACCAGACACAATGCAGTCACAGTAATTGGTCTTTTCATATTCGCAAAAATTTAGTGGTTAATAATTATCGTTTTCTATCTTCAAAGTTTGGATTTTCCTATAATGCATCCAATAGGATGAACGCCGCCCAATAACGTGGCGCCGCATACGGGATCTTCTCTTTCTCCTCTACAGCCGCCGCTGTCGCATGTTGTCCGCCGTTCTGACGGAGGAACTTCAGCGGTCGTGCGCCACGCGTGTTACCCGCCAAGTCTGCCTCCACCTCGTTCATATACTCCTCTTCCTCGGCTATGGCACGTTGCGCCTGGGCGGTAGTGCCCTTGAACGTACGCACTCGCTGCTGCGCATCACGCAACGCCTGCTGCTTGGTCTTGCCCTGTAGTATCCCCTCGTAGAATCCGGTCATCAACATGCCTGTTGCCTCGTCGTTCACGTCCCACAGACTCATCATCATCGTCTGCACGCCCGCCATCTTCAGTCCGCGTTGCAGACCCGCCACGCCGTCCGCCTCGATGTCGCCC
>CACZRD010000142.1 GCA_902783545.1 uncultured Bacteroidales bacterium | reverse complement strand
TGCGCAGTGCGGATTTCCTCAAGAAGTGCAACAAACTCCGCGGTTCGGTGATGCTGATCGGCCCGCTACTCGCCCGTCTGGGCGAGGTGACCTACGCCAAACCCGGCGGTGACAAGATCGGTCGTCGGCGTCTGGATACCCACTTCCAAGGCATGGTGAACCTCGGCGCTACATTCACTTACGACCAGAAGTTGCTCGCTTACCGCTTCAGCGGCAAGCACATGAAGGGCAGTTATATGCTTTTGGACGAAGCCTCCGTCACCGGTACGGCGAACATCATCATGGCTGCCGTGCTTGCTGAAGGCACAACGACGATCTACAATGCTGCCTGCGAGCCGTACTTGCAGCAACTATGCAAACTGCTCAATAACATGGGCGCCAAGATCAGCGGAGTGGGGAGTAACCTGCTGACGATCGAAGGTGTGAGCGAACTGCATGGCGCAGAACACACGCTGCTACCGGATATGATTGAGGTCGGTTCGTTCATCGGCATGGCAGCTATCACGGGCTCAGAACTGCGTATCTGCAAGGTAGGTTACCGTGACCTCGGAATCATTCCTGATGCGTTCCGTCGCCTTGGTATCCGCATCGACGTAGATGGTGACGACCTTGTTATCCCTGCACAGGAACACTATCAGATCGAATCGTTCCTTGACGGCTCGATCCTTACCGTAGCCGATGCGCCGTGGCCGGGACTGACACCTGACTTGCTGTCTGTCATCCTTGTGGTGGCAACGCAGGCAAGAGGTTCGGTACTGATTCATCAGAAGATGTTCGAGAGCCGTCTGTTCTTTGTGGACAAACTGATTGATATGGGCGCCCAGATCATCCTTTGCGATCCGCACCGTGCGGTGGTTATTGGTCATGATCACACCCGCCAACTCAAGCACCACACGATGACAAGCCCGGATATCCGTGCCGGTATAGCAATGCTGATTGCAGCAATGTCTGCCGAGGGTACATCGCGCATTGACCATATTGATCAGATCGACCGTGGCTACGAGGATATAGAACATCGCCTTAACGCCATCGGCGCACGCATCACACGTGCCGACTAAGCCGCACAATCAACGCGCAGATGAAGTATCAGGTGACCATAATTGATTGCAAAGGACTTGCCGAGTGGCAGGTGGATGTGCTGCAGCAAGAGTTAGCCGACGTAGGCTTCGACTCGTTTGAGCAAGACGGCATGACGCTCAGGGCGTATATTCCTGAGGATTCCGGATTAGGGGATGAGCGGGTTAGCGGATTAACGGATATATTATCAGAGAACGGCGCTACGCTTCTTTCTTTCGAAACGTGTGCGGACGAGAACTGGAACGCTGTATGGGAAGCCTCGCACGAAGTTGAACAGTTGCCGCTCGGCGTGCGTATCACGCCGCATTGCGCGTTTGGCGCGGGACATCATGAGACCACGGCTATGATGATAGATGCCTTAGTCAACAGCCAACAGCCAATGGCTAATGGCCAACAGCCAACCATCCTCGACATGGGCACCGGCACAGGCGTGTTGGCAATCATGGCAGCCAAGCTCGGTGCGAAGCATGTCGTAGCTGTGGATATCGACGAGAACAGTGTCCGAAACGCGCAAGAGAATGCCGCAGCCAACGGCGTCAGGATCGATGTGCGCCTCGGAGCGAACGTCCCCAATGGAGCCTATGACCTGATCATGGCGAACATCCACCGGAACATTCTGCTGCTGCAGTTACCGGACTATGCACGCACACTCAACCCGGGCGGCGAACTCTGGCTATCAGGGTTCTACGAATCCGACTGCGAAGCGCTGATTCGTGCAGCAGCAGCGCACGGCTTGCACCACAGTGCCACCCGTCAGAATGGCGAATGGAGGATGTTAGTGTTTGGTAAATAGTCAGAAGTCAGAAATCAATGGATCTATTATCAATCATACTGCTCGCTATCGGTCTTGCTATGGACTGCTTTGCCGTTTCCATCGCGCAGGGCATGCAAGGCACACGTCCGCGTCCGGTCATTCAGATGGCAGTGCTCTTTGGTCTCTTCCAGGGAGGCATGCCACTCATTGCATATTTTGCCGGAGGGATCTTTGCGGACTTCTTTACCCGCTGGAGTCATTGGATAGCACTGATCCTTCTCCTGTTCATCGGCGGGAAGATGCTTTTTGAACCAAAAGAAAGCAGCCCGCAGGCTGCTCTTACTCTGAGAACGATGCTCATCCTTGCCGTAGCTACCAGTATCGACGCGCTGTCTATCGGTGTGCTGTTCATCCCCGTGCCGGAGGTGTTGTGGCTCGCCATAGCGCTCATTGCCGCCACGAGCACGCTCTTCTCCCTTATCGGTTTCTGGCTGGGCAAGACGCTTGGCCGTCATCTTCCGTTCAATGCGAACATCCTCGGCGGCTGTATCCTGATTGCTATCGGCGTGAAGATCTTCGTCGAAGGATTGCTCACTTGAGCACTCCGAGTTGTTTGCCCACCTTGATGAACGCCTCTACACCGCGATCGAGTTGTTCGCGAGTGTGTGCAGCGCTCACCTGCACGCGGATACGCGCCTGATCTTTCGGCACAACGGGGTAGTAGAATCCGGTGACGTATATTCCCTCTTTCTGCAGCTCGGCAGCGAAGTCCTGACTGAGTTTGGCATCGTAGAGCATCACGGCGCAGATGGCGGATTCGGTAGGTTTGATGTCGAATCCTGCGGCTTTCATCTTACCGATGAAATAGTCGGTATTGCCGTGCAGACGGTCTTGTAGTTCGTTGCTGCGCGTGAGGATCTCCAGCGTCTTCAGTCCCGCTGCGGCAATCATCGGCGGCAGGGAGTTGCTGAACAGATACGGACGGCTGCGCTGACGCAACAGGTCGATGATCTCCTTGCGGCCTGTGGTGAATCCGCCAACCGAGCCTCCGAAGGCTTTGCCCAGCGTGCCGGTGATGACCTCAATCTTGCCG
>CACZRD010000141.1 GCA_902783545.1 uncultured Bacteroidales bacterium | reverse complement strand
ATACCTGTTCAGCGATGTCATTGTTCCGGATGACAGCCCTGTGGCTATCCATCCGCTCGATATTACCGATGAGGCGGCGGTCTGCGGGTTTGTGGGCGAGCACTGCGTAGATATGATTGTGAACTGCGCAGCTTACACCAATGTCGATAAAGCTGAGCAGGACGAAGCCACAGCCCTCCGCATCAACGCCGCAGCCGTGGCTAACCTCGCCCGCAGCGGCGCCAAGGTGATCCATGTGAGCACGGACTATGTCTTCTCCGGCGACGAGCACCTGCCCTGCCGCGAGGACGATCCTGTTGCTCCGCGTACCGCCTACGGCCGTACGAAGCTCGCCGGTGAACAGGCGCTGCTTGCCGAGCAGCCCGATGCGATCATCTTCCGCACAGCATGGCTGTACTCGGAGTTCGGCACGAACTTCGTGAAGACGATGATCCGTTTGGGGCAGACGAAAGAGGAGATCGGCGTGGTATATGACCAGATCGGTACGCCCACCTACGCCCTTGACCTCGCTGGCGCTATCTTCGCCGCCATCAATGCCGACACATGGCATCCGGGCATCTACCACTACACCAACGAAGGCGTATGCTCGTGGTACGACTTCACACTCGCCATCCACGAGATCTACAACATTATCCTTGCACATAGCCCTCAGCCCGCCGCCGAGCCTATCCGCTGCAAGGTACGTCCCATACTCAGTGAGGAGTATCAGTACCTCACACCCCGCCCGCACTACTCCGTGCTCAACAAGGCGAAAGTCCGTCAGACCTTCGGCATCACGATTCCGCACTGGCGCGACTCGCTGATAGCCTGCCTGAGGAACATGTAACACCCCTAAACACATAATCCCATGAAACACCTGATCACCATCTTAACTTGCCTACTGCTATTCGTATCCTGCACCAAGCAGACAGACATCACCTCTCCCGACGGCACGCTGCGCGTGGCGTTCGCCCTCACCGATGAGGGCGTGCCGACCTATAGCGTACAGCAGGACGGACAGACAGTGATAGCCGAGTCGGTGTTAGGACTCACCTGCGCCGAGCAGGATCTGACACGCGGATTCACGCTGCTGGGTACTGACACCCGTTACCATCATGACTCATGGGAGACCGTCTGGGGCGAGGAGCGCACCATCGACGACACGTTCTGGGAACTGACCGCGCACCTGCGGCACTGCTCGGGGATCGACATGGATCTGATCTTCCGCGCCTTTGATGACGGCTTTGCGTTGCGCTACTCGTTCCCCGAGCAGGAGACCAAGCAACTGACGATCACCGACGAGGCTACCGAGTACCGCTTCACCGCCGACCATGAGGCGTGGTCGCTGCCGTGGCGAACGGAGTACTACGAAGGGATCTGGCAGAAAGCTCCGCTGTCGCAGAAAGACACGATGTGCTCACCCATCACCATCGAACGCGCAGACGGAGGCTATGCGTTCATCCACGAGGCTGCACTCAGGAACTACCCCGCACAGAACCTCTACGTGCAGGACGGCGCCCTGCGCACGTACCTCACGCCGTGGCTGGACAGCAACGCGCAGATCTTGCCCGACAAAGCCTACGAGACGGTGCCCTTTCCTACCCCTTGGCGTATGGTGATCCTCACGCGCACACTGCCCGAGATGGTTGCATCGCGTATCATGCTTAACCTCAACCCGCCCTGCCGCATCGAAGACACATCATGGATCAAGCCGATGAAGTTCATCGGTATATGGTGGGGTATGCACATGAAGAGCATGACCTGGGAGCAGGGCCCCAAGCACGGCGCTACGACCCGGAACATGGAGCGTTACCTGCGTTTCGCTAAGGAGCATAATATCGAAGCCGTGCTTGCCGAAGGCTGGAACAAAGGCTGGGAGACATGGGAGCACTTCTCGTTCACCGAGCCGTACGACGACTGGGATATGGATTACCTGAGCAATCTGGCGCAGGAGCTGGGCGTGCAGATCATCGGTCATAACGAGACCGGCGGCAATGCCGCGGACTACGAGGCGGTGCTTGACGAGGCGTACGCCTACCATCAGGCGCATGGTATCCATGCTATCAAGACCGGCTACGTGTCACCGATCATCCGCACCGTGGACGGTCTGCAGCTGAACAAAGGCCAGTCCGGCGTGCGCCACTACCGCCGCGTGATCGAGACGGCGGCAAAGTACCACATCTGCATCGACAACCATGAACCGGTCATGCCTACCGGTCTGCAACGTACGTGGCCGAACCTGATGTCGCAGGAGGGCGTACGCGGACAGGAGTGGAACGCGTGGAGTCAGGACGGCGGCAACCCGTGCAGTCATGTGACGATCCTGCCGTTCACGCGTATCATGGCAGGTCCTGTGGACTTCACGCCGGGCGTTTTCAGCTTCGAGAACCCCGTGATGCCGGGTACGCGCGTGCACGCCACGCTCGCTAACCAGTTAGGACTGTTCGTGTGCCTGTACAGCCCGCTGCAGATGGCATGCGACCTGCCGGAGAACTACATGAAGCACCCCGAGGCGTTCGAGTTCATCGAGCATGTGCCGTGCGACTGGGAACGCTCGCTGCTCGTGGACGGTCGGATTGGCGAGTACTGTATCTTCGCCCGTCAGGAGCGCGACGGCGAGGACTGGTACCTGGGCGGTATCAATAACGAACACGCGCGCGAGGTGACCGTACCGCTCAGCATGCTTGATGACGACAAGCAGTACCGCGCCTTCATCTACCACGACACCGACGATGCCGACTGGCAGACCAACCCCTACGGCTGCGTCAGGGAGGAAGCCGAGGTCACCTGCACCGACACCCTGCACCTGCTGATGGCCTCCGGCGGCGGCTTCGCGGTGCAGATATTAGCACTATAAATCATAAAAAATTGAGGCCCGATATGAGCCTCAATTCTTTCTTTACAAGCGCTTGCTCGCGTCGTAGGATTCAATCGTCTTTGATTGTATCACTACGGTGGTATCCCCTCTCTGCACGTATTGGCTTGAGGTCGTTACCGTGCGTGTCACGTTGCAGCCCGTGAGGGTTGTCATCAGCAGGGCGGCTCCCGCCGCCACTGCCACAATTACCATGATCTTTCTCATACCTGATTGCTGATAGCTGATTACTGATTACTGATTGCTGATGTCTTGAAAATAAACCTACATAAACCCCTCGGTTGTCTGTTGTCCTATCGGACTGGTGCTGTAGTCGT
>CACZRD010000140.1 GCA_902783545.1 uncultured Bacteroidales bacterium | reverse complement strand
GCTGTTGCTCAAGCTGGAGCGTCAGAATCCCGGCGGGAGCGTCAAAGACCGTACAGCCCTTGCGATGATCGAAGATGCCGAACGTAGCGGCAAACTGCATACCGGTTCAACGATCATCGAGCCTACCAGCGGCAACACGGGAGTAGGCTTGGCGTGGATAGGGCGACTGAAAGGGTATCGCGTCATCCTCACGATGCCCGAAACGATGTCCGTCGAACGGCGAAACCTGCTCAGCGCGTACGGCGCCGAACTGGTTCTCACCCCCGGCGCAGAAGGGATGAAAGGTGCTATCGCGCGTGCCGGGCAACTGCAGCGCGAAACGCCTGACAGCATTATCCTCGGGCAGTTCACCAACCCCGCCAACCCTGCTGTGCATTACGCCACGACAGGACAGGAGATATGGGCTGACACCAACGGAGCAGTCGATGTGTTCATCGCCGGCGCAGGCACAGGCGGCACAGTCAGCGGTGTCGGGCAACTGCTCAAAGAGCGCAAGCCCGAAGTGGAGATCATTGCCGTGGAGCCAGCCTCATCGCCTGTGTTATCCGGCGGCAAACCCGGAGCACACAAGCTGCAAGGCATTGGCGCAGGGTTCATTCCCGACACCTATCGTCCGCAGTTCATTGACCGCGTACTAACCGTCACCGATGATGAGGCGCTATCCGCCACACGACGACTGGCGAAAGACCACGGCTTGCTCGTCGGTATATCTTCCGGTGCTGCCTTCGCTGCCGCATGCCGCGTAGCTCGTCTTCCCGAGTACGCCAACAAAACCATCGTAGCCCTTCTGCCCGACACCGGCGAACGGTATTTGAGCGTCTTATGATACAAGTTCCCACCATAGCGCAACTCAAGCAACTGATAGCTCATCTGCAATCGGTTGTGTTCCCCGACTACTTCCCCGCAGTCGAAGCGCCGCAGTCGCTCGCGCTGCCCGAAGAGTTTTTGGAAAGTGTTCCCGCTATTGCCGAACTGATTCATTCCGACGTGGATGCCGTCCTACATAACGACCCCGCCGTTTCTGACCGAGGCGAGGTGATCCTGTGCTATCCGCTGACCTACGTGATGATTCATTATCGCGCAGCACATGTGCTGCACCTGTTGGGCGTGCCGCGCATCCCGCGGATGCTCACCGAACTGGCACACAGCCGCACCGGTATCGACATCCACCCCGCCGCACAGATCGGCGATCATTTCTGCATTGACCACGGCACAGGTGTTGTTATCGGCGAAACGGCAATCATCGGCAGTCATGTTGTGCTCTATCAGGGCGTTACACTCGGTGCAAAAAACTTCGAGTACGATACTGAAGGACGACCGATAGATAGACCTCGTCATCCTATCCTGGAAGACAACGTCACTGTCTACTCCAACACCTCGATCCTCGGACGCGTGCGCATTGGTCATGATACGATCATCGGCGGTAACGTCTGGCTCACCTGCGATGTGCCCGCCAACTCAATGGTGCTGCAAAGCACACCGGAAATAAAACTGATAAACAGAAAGTGATATGAAATATTTTCTTGCTATAATAGGCGGAGGTCCCGCAGGCTACACAGCTGCCGAACTGGCATCAAAAGCCGGGAAGGATGTGCTCCTGTTTGAGCAGAACGCATTGGGCGGCACGTGTCTGAATGTGGGTTGTATCCCTACGAAGTCGCTGCTTTACGGCGCGAAGCAATATTATAACGCTACGCACGCACAGAAGTACGGTGTGACGGCGGAGAATGTCAGCTTTGACTTTGCCGCCATGCAGAAGCGCAAGACGATCGTTGTGCGCAAACTCGTAGCCGGCATCAAGCAACGCCTGAACAATGAGCACTGCACGCTCGTCAGCGGGTTTGCGAAAGTGATCAGCTGTCAGCCATCAGCAGTCAGCATCGAGTGCAATGGCGAGACATATGAAGCCGAAAACCTGCTGATCTGCACCGGCTCGACGAACTTCGTGCCGCCTATCCCGGGCATTCAAGACAATCCCGCTGTCTGGGACTCTACAGCCGCACTTGCTGCGCCAGAGCTGCCCAAGTCCGTCATTATCGTTGGCGGCGGTGTCATCGGTCTGGAGTTTGCGACCCTCTACCACGAGCTCGGGATTCCCGTCACAATCATCGAGGCGCTGCCGCGTATCCTCGCCAACCTTGACGAGAGCATAAGCGAATATATCACAGCCGCTTACGCCAAACGCGGTATCAAGATCCTCACCTCGACGAAGGTCACTGCGTTCGAGGGCAACAAAGTCATTCTGGACAACAACGAAACGCTCGAAGCCGACAAGATCCTCGTCAG
>CACZRD010000139.1 GCA_902783545.1 uncultured Bacteroidales bacterium | reverse complement strand
GAGATTGTCATCCACCTCTGCGCGATAAATCATCTGATCTTCATCGAGCCAGACGTGTAACCCGGCATTCTTGTACGCCTCGGAGTTAGCGAGATACTCATCCACGGCATCGTAGATGCGTTCTTCCAATGCTCTAATGTCTTGCCAATTAGCCATAGTTTTTGTTCGTTAACATACATACACAAAAAGCGCAGGACCTGTAATTGTTACTTGTCCTGCGGTTTAGAGGTCTTAGCATTACCTATTCGTGTCAGGAACAAGCAACACAGAGCCTACGCTTAAAAAGTATATAGTTCTCCCATACGAAATGGAAGGTATTATATACCCAACGCAGACATCTATTGTTGCTTTGTTTTGAACACGAAATTGAAAGTTGCTAAGTTTCTAAACCGCCAAAACAAGCGTCAATAAACGCCTTTTATGTCTTTTTTATCGTTCTTCTCGCTGGCGATTGTTTCCAGCGCTTACGATCCGCCCGTAAGCTGCGCTCATGTTTTACGTCCCAGAGCCGACGCGCCGATAACTTGGCGAGAGTATTTATCTATTTGTGCGATAGTCTCACATTTTCAAATTATCCAAACGAACTTACAAGAATTTCTTGTGAGTTGCTATTCTTTTTCTTCGTCAAAAGGTAATTCTTGACTTTTCGCATCTTCGATCGGCTTAATGTAATCGGATGCTTTATTAGGTGATATTATGCTGCGCCCAAGACCTTTTTCTATGTTTTCACGCGCGACGCGTGCGGCTTCACCACCTTTACCGGCAACACGCTTGTTTTCTTCTATACCTTGAGGATTATATTGCTTGGAAAATTCTGTAGTGGCAGCTTCAGCAAGAGTATTAAGTGCCAACTCCAGATTAGTCATATTGTCACGCAGATTCTCCTTTCTCAGTCCTTTGAAACTTTTGTACTCACGTGTGGTTTTACCGCTCCATGCTTTGGTGATAATGTCTGTCAAGAGCGCGAAATCGCGGCCTTCTTGCATGCCGCCACGCTTCCATTCATCCGTTAATTCCTTACGTGTTTCAATAGATTTAACACGTTGGTTAATCCAATTTTCAGAATACCCCAAGCGCCGATAGTCGTTGATAGCCTGCTCAATGGATAGTTCGGGATCTTGCAATTGGTCAATACGCGCACTTCCCACTTGCGCCATCCATTGTTTGAATGGCTCTGCTTTCTTCGATGGAATAGACTGAATAATGCGCAGAAGTTGCTCAATATCAGCCACATCCGTTGTATAGTTTTTCCCGTCAGCGGCAGGCAATTTCAGTTGCTTACAATTTGTAAGCATCTCACTTGCGCCTTCTTGTTTGAGACGCTTTTTCAACACTGCCCAATAGGTACTCGCGCCACGTGCATCAGGCTGTTCTGTTAACACTCCGACAACATCAGTAACAGAGAAATAGTATTTCTGTTCCTCATCATCCCAAACAATGCGCACTTGTTTGTCATCAAATTCTTGTATCTTCAGTTCCCGTGACATATCTTAGTATCATCAACAAACGCCTTTTATGTCTTTCTTATCGTTCTTCAACTGTCGCAAATTTTGCGAGTGTTCGAACTTGTGCAATTTTTGCACAGATTGGGTTTCGAGTATGTTCCAAAATGGAAATAACTGAATTCGCCTACAAAGTTACAAAAAAAATCTCAAAAAAGCAAATAGTTAGGATAGATTTGGGGAGAAAACGGGAGGAAAAGTGAAAAATTTAACGAGAAGATGGATTTAGGACGGGAAAATTAGGGAAAATTTGGAAAAAATGTATTCAACCCACACGGATGTGTGAAAATGTGGAAAAGTGGAAAAGCGGATGCCTAAGCACCCGCTTTTTCGATTAGAGCTTTCGCCACGTTTTATTCCCGCAGGGTTCGATGCGGCGGTTGTTCTTCCAGCGGTTCAGCACCATACTGATGGCGGCGGTTTTCACGGATTGGTTCTTGCGCGCACGGAGCTTGATCAGGTCGCCAGTGGTGAACTCGTTGGGCAGCAAGGAGAGAAGTGACGAGGCTGCACCTCTGTCGCTGATGGCATCAAGTGCGCCGGTTAGTTCCTGTTCCATCTGTTCGCCCCAGAGTTCCATCTGGTTGCGGAAGATGTACTCCGCCACCCACTCGGCAAACTCGCCTACAACCTTCGTGTACTTATGTCGCTCCAGCAAGTAACATAGCATCCCCGCTCTAAATCCCATCACGGCGGCACGACGGCGGAGCGTATCCATGGCGTGGGAGTCGGCATCAATGGCTTGTTGGCGCTTCTTCTCCAGCCAATCGGCAATCACCGTTCCTACTTGCGGACAAACGATCGTTCCTTGTTCGGCATCGAGTTGGCGTGCCCAACGTACAATCTCTGCTTTCTCACTCTCGCTGTAAGGCGCAAAAACAGGAATCTCGGTGAACGAAGTATCAGGCAGCTGTGCAAAGCACACACGGGTAGCGAGGCCGTTCTCCAGATCCTTAAAGAACCGTCGCATCGAGTTTGGTGTTCCTGTCAGCAGCAGGTTGTAATACACCTTGATGTGCGCATTGAACGAAGCATCGCTCATATACGCCTGCCCATACTCGGCATTGTCGAACGCTAGTCGGTATATATCGCTTTTCTGGCTCCAAACGCCGGCTCGTTCACTCTTTACCAGCGTATCCATCTCTTCGCCTATACCTATCAGGTGCTTTCCCTCCGCGTATGTCAGTAGTTGCAGCAACTTCGCGATACTGATAGCCACACCGTTGTTCCTCGGGCATGCATGCGGATCTTCCGGTTGGTTCTTCGAATTCTTGCTCGCCCTGAGCTTCTCCTTATACGCCTGCTCTTTCTCTCGCTCAATCGCATCCTGCTCGTTAATCGGTGTTAGCAGCAGATCCAGCGGCTTCCTGATAAACGACTTACCACTTGCCGCAGGAGCCGTGATACATGCAAAGAACGACAAACTCTGTTCCTGCTTGTCCAGGTATTCAAATCGTATCCGCGTCGCCAACGTACCGAGGATAGGAAGACTCGCTATAATCATCGCAGCACGATAGTCTTCGGGAAGTCTTCTACACACTAATTTGAGCAGCCGTGGGAGTTCGGGAAGCGGAAGATCAGTGGCTTTGCTATGTATCATTTGTGATTTGTCATTTGTCATTTCTCGCTCGCAGACTGCTATAGCACTCTGCAGTACCATCGGCATCTCGCTCTTCCTCGGTCGTCCTATAGCTGATGCTATAGCCTGCCTTCTCTCGCTCTCGCCAAGCCCGAAGTCCGGCAATACCCGTAGCAGCAACGCCGCATCGAAGTCGCAGATGTACCGCATATAGCACGCCAAACTAAAGTACACCGTGTTCCGTTCCCCTTGCTCCGCGCCATCAGCTGCACCGATCGAGAGCATAAGCTGTTGCACGATCTCCTTATATGCTATCCCTCTGTAGCACAGCCCCGCAGGATTGTCCCTTTCGGCGGTATAATTACCGCCGGGATATGCAGCGCTGTTTTTTGTGTTTATGTCCTCACCGATGGTTGCCGCAGGCAGTGCGAGTGCTCCTTGACCGGACGCATCAAGCGTGCTTGAAGGTGGCAGGGCAAGGGGCAATCGGCTGGGTGCTGCTGCACCACCATCGGCGAGGGGTTTATTTAGGTTTTTGTTCGGATTGAACAGTCCCTCCCGATCCTCATACAGCACATACTCTCTCGGCACCACATAACTCGCCCGCGCCAGATCCTTCGTCACCGCATCATACTCCTTTATCCCTAACACTTCCGCCATCCGCATCTGTGCCGCCTCGATCGTCTCCATCTCTCCTGTCGTGCTCGCGGCGCTATTCCGCCGCGCTCCTATCACTCTCAGCCCCTTCCCGCTCGCGGTAATAGCAATCAGGTATATCCCGTTCGCTTTGAGGTGTTCTGTGCTCGCTCTTTTTGAGAGCGAGTCCCACCACTCCCGTGGCTTCTCCACATGATCCACATCCAGCATCGCCAACCCACTCGGCACAGCATCGGCACTTATGCGCTTGCCGTTACGGAACGATGCGGCATGCGGAATGATGATTGGCAGCCGTTTCTTTAGCGCCTGCTTCCGTTCCGCATAGTCGCCCGCCGTCTCATCCAGCGCCGCAATACGTGCACATATATCCTTTACTATGGGCGAATCAATCAGTTCGTCCCATTTCTCGGGTGTACACAATTGCGGTACACCGGCATTTACTTTTTCTTGATATTGAAACATAATCTCATTTACAATTTAATCATTTACCATTTATTCATTTGATTTCCTCATCCTGCAGGGGAAGAGGTGCCGATCCGTGACGTTGGCGGATTTGCGGGCGTTGTATTTGCCTTTCGACGATTCCTCGATAGCCTCATGGACTGTCTTGGCTCGTGTCCAGTCGCAACCAACGGCGTGAATCTCGTCATGTTCCTCCGGGTACTGCTTGCGTTGCCGGATGGCACGTTTGTGTACGGCGTGCTGCATCTGTTTCCACTGCTCCTCGGTGACTTCCAGTTTGTCGATACATAGCGGGTCATATACATCGCAGTCGAGCATCCAGGGGTTCATCGTCATGGAGCAATGTGTCTTGAGTGGTCCGTTGATACCACGTACGACTCCGCTCTCCTCGTAGAACGGGCAGGCGCTACTACACTTC
>CACZRD010000138.1 GCA_902783545.1 uncultured Bacteroidales bacterium | reverse complement strand
CAGCAATCAGCAGTCAGTGGTGTGTTCCAAAACGAAGAGTTTGTCACCGCGATGCACGGTCTCCGTGGTGCGGATGGCAAAGAGCGTGCCTTGTTTGACGAGCGGGGTGCTGATGTCTTGGCCGTTTTCGGTGATGTGCATATCGCTGGCGATAGCCTCATAAACGCCGGTTGTGTGACCGGTGACAAGCAACTCGTCGCCGTCATGCAGTTCGGGGATAGCTTCCAACAGAAACTCCGCCACGCCGATGTTCTTGAAGTAGTTTGTGCACTTACCGGCATAAACCTTGCGCTTTGTGGCTTTGCTTCCGTAGTTGTTCGTCCACTCGCCCAGACGTTGTCCGAGATAGTAACCGTCCCAGAACCCGCGGTTGAAGACCGTGGCAAGTTGTTCGTCCCATTGGGCGATCTTCTGCTCGATAGCGGGAGTGGAGTATTCACCGTTGCGCCAAGCCTCGACGGCTTCGCGGTAACACTTGACAACGGTGTGCACATATTCCGCACCGCGAGCGCGACCTTCGATCTTCAATACGCGCACACCGGCATCCAACATCTGCCCGAGGAAATGAATGGTTTTCAGGTCTTTGGGCGACATGATATACTGGTTGTCAACCTCCAGCTCGATGTCTGATGACTTGTCATGGACAATATATGCGCGTCGGCAGATCTGTGCACACGCGCCGCGGTTGGCAGAACTATTCAGGTTATGCAGCGAGAGGTAACACTTGCCGCTGACAGCCATACAGAGTGCTCCGTGGCAGAACATCTCGATGCGAATCTGTTCGCCATGACGGCCACGGATATCTTGCTCCACTATATCCCGATGGATGGCAGCCACCTGCTTGAGGTTCAGTTCACGTGCCAGAACAACGACATCAGCAAACTGTGCGTAGAACTTCAACGCTTCGGTGTTGGCGATGTTCAGCTGGGTGGATAGGTGCACCTCCACGCCTTGCTGACAGGCATATTGCATCACGGCTATATCCGAAGCGATGATCGCATCCACACCGGCTTCGCGGGCGTGGTTGACGATAGTCTGCATCATCGGAATGTCTTCGGGGTAGATGACCGTATTGACTGTCAGGTAGGTTTTGACACCCGCTTCACGGCAGATCTCAACAATCCGGTGCAGGTCATCGGTCGTGAAGTTTGCAGCCGAGCGCGCACGCATGTTCAAGTGCTCAATGCCGAAATAAACGCTGTTCGCACCCGCCTTGATGGCAGCCGCCAGACTCTCGTACGAGCCGACGGGAGCCATGATTTCGATATTTGTGATATTTGATTTGTGATTTGTCATTTGTGATTTGATATTTTATTTTTTGCCGTAGTCGGGATCAATCTTTCGTTCGGCGAGGAAGGTGACGATGACCGTTGCCAGGCAGCAAGCCATCACCATCCAGAAAAAGTTCTGATAGCCAAGCGCCTCTTGCAGATAGCCGGCGAACAAGCCGGGGATCATCATCGATGCCGCCATGAAAGCTGTGCACAGCGCGTAATGCGAGGTCTTGAACTCACCCTCGGCGAAATACATCATGTAGAGCATATAGGCCGTGAAGCCGAATCCGTATCCGAACTGCTCTACAGCCAGAGCACCGGCTATGGCGATGATGTTATCCGGCAGGCTGGTGCTGAGATAGACGTAGCAGAAGTCGGGTAGGGTGATTGCCGCCGCCATCCACCACATGGCTTTTTTCAGTCCCACGCGTGCGGCAAACAGCCCGCCGCCAATGCCGCCGATCATCAGAAACAGCACACCGATCGTGCCATATACAAAGCCCACCATCTCCGTGCTCATACCGAGTCCGCCATTCGCTTGCGTGCCGACGAGGAACGGGTTGATAAGCTTGATGAGGAACGCTTCCGGCAGCCGATACACCAACATAAACAGTATCGCCAACCACACGCCGTTTTTGCGGAAGAATGTGGCGAATGTGCGCCCAAACTCGCGAAATATCACCTTCGGCGAACGCTCGGCGCCTTGCAGACTGGAGCGGTCGGCGTCGGGATTGGGCAGGAAAAACGCGTGCCAGAGGCTGACGAGAGCGAAGATGATAGATGTGAACAGCAGTGTCAGTTGCCATGCGAGAGGAATATTGCCGGTCTTGGTTTCGAGTAATCCGGCGATGACAAGGAGCACACCTTGCCCGAAGATACTTGACAAGCGATAGAAGACCGATCGTGCCCCAACGAACGCTGCTTGGTGGTGTGCGGTGAGGGCTAACATATAGAATCCGTCGGCTGCAATATCGTGGGTGGCAGAAGCGAGCGCCGTGATGAAAAACAGAACAAGCATCACGGTGAACAGTGTGATGGATGTATTGCCGGCAGCAATCGTCTCGGACGAGGGATGCGGCATAGAGAGCGTGAGCAATGCAAACGCCGCAGTCATCAGAATCTGCATGGTAATGATCCACCATCGTTTGGTGCGGAAGATATCCACAAACGGACTCCAGAACGGCTTGATGAGCCACGGCAGGTAAAGCAATGAGGTGAACATTGCCATCTCACCATTGGGCACACCCATACGCGTGAAGAGCATCACGGAGATGTTGTTGACCAAGAAATACGGGATTCCCTCCGCGAAGTACAGCGTCGGAATCCACAGCCACGGATTTGTTTTTGACGAATTCATGATGCAAAGATACAACAATTTTATGGATTTTGCAAATTTTTTGCGAATATTTTTGCAAATATGCAAATTTTGTTGTATCTTTGTACCCGAATGCCTTACCTACGGGAACACGGCATTGATATATGGGACTATTATTACTGTTTTTGGTCATCACGCTGTTGGTATCGTTCTTGTGCTCCACGCTGGAGTCCGTGCTGATGACTACCACTCTTTCTTACATCTCGCTTCGTGAGGACGAAGGCGATAAGGCGGCTGTACTGTTCAAGAAATACAAGTTGGATACAGAGCGTCCGCTGGCTGCGATTCTGTCGCTGAATACGATTGCCAATACGGTCGGTTCGGTAGGCATCGGTATGCAAGCTACGCTGGTGTTCGGCAATGCGTGGGTCGGCTTGGTAAGCGCCATTGTGACGCTGCTGATTCTGATCTTTGCAGAGATTGTTCCGAAGACCATCGGCACGACGTACTGGAAATCGCTGATGTCGTTTACGGCATATACAATACGCGGATTGATTGTCATTATGTTCCCGTTTGTATTGCTGGTGCACTATGTCACCAAGGCGTTCCGCAAGGAGGACACGATAGGTGACAATGTTGTCTCGCGTGAGGAAGTGAGCGCCATCGCCAATGTCGGCGAGGAGGAAGGTGTAATCGAACAAGACGAGAACAAGATCATCCAGAACATTATCCGTCTGGATGAGATCAAGGCGTTTGAGGTAATGACGCCGCGTGTGGTGGCTGCCATTGCCCCGGAGAAAATGACGTTGCGTGAATACTACGACAGCGACGCCTACGACCATTTCTCGCGTATCCCTGTCTATGCCGAATCGCCAGAGTTTATCACGGGTTACGTGCTGCGCGACGATGCGCTGGAAGATCTGGCGGAAGATCATTTCGACACCAAGCTTGGCGACATCAAACGCTCATTGCCGTATTTTAATGAGGATACGTCTATCTCCGACATCTTTGATGCCATGCTCAAACAGAAAAGCCAGATTGCACTGGTGATTGACGAGTACGGCTGTTTCCAAGGAATCATCACACTCGAAGATATCATTGAGACCATCTTCGGCTTTGAGATCATCGATGAGAACGATGTCATCACCGACATGCAGCAATATGCGCGTGAGCGTTGGCAGAAACGTCAGAAACGTATTGCCAAACATGTGAATGTCTCTTCCGCTGTAGCCAACACGATGGCGGACAATGCTCCAGAATAAATCAATCATGAATCTTTCTGATTACGACAACCTGCTAACCTTGCTCCGTAACGCCGTTGATGGCGGGAGTAGGGCTTTGCAGTCTGCTCCCGATTGGCAGATATTGATGCAGCAGGCACGTGTGCATGGCGTGGAGCCGCTCGTGTATGATGCAGCACTTCGGTTGCCTGACGGGCAACGACCGGATAAGGCTTTGGGTGTGCAGATGAAGCAGGTCTGTCTGTATCAGATGCAGCGGCAGACGCTCTGGTTGCCTCGTATCAAGGCAGCCGTCGAGGCGCTACGCAAGGCAGGTGTTGAACCAGTGCTGCTCAAAGGATTCGGCTTGGCGGATCTCTATCCCAAGCCCTATCTGCGCAGCTGGGGCGATGCGGATATTTGGGTGGGTATCAAAAACTACCACGCCGGTTGCAAGGCGCTACGTGAGGCGTTTCCAGAGGCTATTCACCATGAGGAGGAATACGAGGAATTGAAGCACTATGGTATCGTCTTTCCTGACGGCAATGCAATAGAGCTGCACCGTGTGGCAATGGATTTTCCGACGCCGGAGGAGGAAGCGTATTGGCAGACATTGGAAGTTCCGGCGATGACTGATAGTGATCAGCAGTCAGCTTTGGATGGATTGATTCTGACGCCGAGCGAGCCGTTTAACATATTGTTTGTGTTCTTGCATGCGTGGGAACATTTCTGCGGATCGGGTACGCCGCTCAAGCAGATCTTGGATATCGCTTTGCTTGTCAAGCGCGATTATTACCCATTGTCGGCTGAGGAAAAAGCGCTGTATGACGGCTATCTGCGGGATAACTTGTGCCGTTTCCATGTTCAGGAAGCCTGGCAATTGATTGCTTACGTCGTGGATTATGTGACCGGTGTGCAGTTGCCGCTGTATGAGTCAGTCGGCAATCAGCGATCAGCAATCAGATGTCAGCAGTTCTTGGAGCGTGTGCTGCAAGAGGGACAATGTCGCGTCAAGGGATATGAGTTAGGTGGTAAAGATCGTTATGACGAGCGTGAGCGTGTAAAGCAGTTACCGGTTTGGCGTCGGAAGATTATGACACTACAAGGACGGTTTGCCAACGCACGATTCCTTAAACAATACGCACCCGCGTACGCGCAGCACGTGCTTTGGGCGAACATCCGCAAAGGAATACGCCGAACAATCCGTCGCGAACGGATGATTGACTATTGATTTGCCTTTTCGAGGTTGCAAATAGGCGTGTAATATGCTGCTATGCACATTTTTTTGCCAAAAGATTTGCAAATATCGGAAAATTATTGTACCTTTGCAACCGCTTTTGAGAAATCGGAGCGTTTATGGTGGTCTTAGCTCAGTTGGCAGAGCATCGGATTGTGGTTCCGAGTGTCGTGGGTTCGAGCCCCACATTCCACCCAAGCCCTGTAAATCAATGATTTACGGGGTTTGT
>CACZRD010000137.1 GCA_902783545.1 uncultured Bacteroidales bacterium | reverse complement strand
GATGGTGGTTTTGTCCGGTAACGCCGCTATAAGGTTACAATACCTGTTCACAATGCGCCGGAACATCCATATAAAGCTAATCAGGACACCCAACGTAATTAAACAAAGCCACCATAACTCATCTTCTGTCGGCATGGCAGTATAGGCGCGAATGCCTTTTATCGCAATAATCAAACCGGGAACACCCCAAATAACTGCAGCGATGAGATAAAGTAGTCGTTTAGAGATAAGATTTTTTGCCATAATACCTTTGCTCGCATAATTTTATAATTGCGCCACAAAGGTACTATAATTTTCTTAAACTTTGCTTAAGATTTTCTTAAGAAGCATCAAAATCCCCATAAATAGGGATACGCAACTCTGTAGCGGTGCCGTTGAGATCCAATGCAAGGGAGAAATGATGCATGGTCAGGCGGGAAGAGATGCGCAAAGTGCCGGAGTGCGCGGATGGTAGGAGCATTTCGAGTGAGGCATCCAACCACTTACGCAGGCTGTCCGAACTCATCGTCAGGGTGTTAACCCACGGCGTGAGGTGCAACTGAACGGTCAAACCGTGTGCCTTCAGTTCGTTCTCATGGGCACGAAGCCAATCGTATGCAAGCAGAGATAATGGCGACACATCTTCCGCCGGACGCTCGGTGTGCAGTATCAGACCGATTCCCCGTACAGCTTCTATGGGTTGTTTGGATGACCATCCTAACTTGCGCCGCAAGGCATTGAGGTGCACATCAATGGTGCCTGTATCGTACTGAAAACGCGTGCCCCATACATGATCGAGTATCTCAGCCCGCCGACAGATTCGATTCGGGTGCGCTGAAAGAAACTCCAACAGTCCATACTCCAATCCGGTCAGGTGAATATCCTGTCCGTCCTTACGTACGTTCCGCTGTTCGCGGTCAATCTCAATATGGTCGATGACGGTGATGTACATTTGTTTTTACAAGAGCAGTTTGACTCGGAAGCCGCGGGGGGTGGTTTCCTCGATGAGTCGTTTCACTTTCGGACGGATGGCGAGCAGTGCAGCCTCGGTCAGAGGCGAATGATCCAAGTTCTCAATCATGAAATCCAGAGATGTCACGCCGGAGAGTTCCGCGTGGGTCATACGGAGAGTAAGCGGACGGATATCGCGCATATGGGTAAAAAGCATCTCTTTAACCAACGCGTACGCTTGTTCGCCCAAGTGCAGGTCGTATTTGATGCAGAAGCGGTTGATGCCCGTATGAATCTGCAGATAATCGAAATCGTCCGAATCAATCTCATACACCAGTTTCTGAATACGCTGCACAAAGGCCTTGGTGGCGGAATGTACGGGGTGCTCGAAGATTTGCTCCGGCTTGCCGTCTTCATAGATGCGTCCTTCATTCATAAAGAAGATACGTGAGCTCACATCCTGTGCAAATCGCATCTCGTGTGTGACGATGAGCATGGTGAGTCCGCTCTTGGCTAACTGCCGGATGACGGACAGCACTTCGCCCACCATCGTCGGATCAAGCGCCGAAGTGGGTTCGTCAAACAGAATCACTTCCGGATGCATCGCAAGCGCACGGGCGATAGCTACACGCTGTTTCTGACCGCCGGAGAGTTCCGAAGGGTAGGCTTCCGCTTTTTGCACCAGCCCGACTTTCTTGAGCAATGCCAGAGCATCTTCCTTGGCTTGCGCTTCGGGCAGATGCTGCAGGTGTATCGGTGCGTCTGTGATATTCTCCAGAACGGTCATGTGCTCGAAGAGGTTGAAACTCTGGAAGACCATGCCTATCTTTTGCCGCATTTTATGGAGCGGATACCCCTTGACTGTAATCAGTTCGCCATCGATGCATATCTCACCCGAGGTGGGCGGTTCGAGCATGTTCAGCGCACGCAGGAGCGTACTCTTGCCCGTACCGGAAGGACCAATCAGACTGATCACCTCGCCTTGGTGCACCTCAAAATTGATGTCGCGGAGTACTTCTAACTCTCCGAAGCGTTTCGTCAAGTGCGAAACAGAAATTATGGGGCGTTGATTATTCATCTTCATTATTCATTCTTGAATATCTTTTCCAGTTCCCCCTTGCGGGTAAATAACATGATCCGACCAAAGTAGTACCCGTCGGTGAAAAGCACGTTCTTCTGTCTTTCTTCCGTTACTGCTATTGAGCCGATAGATAAATCTACTTTGCCTGTCTGAACGGCAGGTATCTGAGAGGCGAATTCCATAAAGAGGAACTCCAAGCGATAGTTACGCCGGTTTGCCCACTCCGTCAGCAGATCAATCTCAAAGCCCGACGGCTCGCCATTCTTGATAAAATTATAAGGCGGCATGCCCGGGAATGTACCCACGATGATTGTTTTCCCCGTTCCGCGCTGTTTGGGGATAGGATTTTGAGAAATATCCTTGCTTTCCATCCAGCGGTCGTTTAGTTTTTGGTATGTGCCGTCTGCACGTATCTCGGCGAGGTAGTTATCCAGATCCTGTTGCAGCTCCGTGTTCCCTAACTGCATACATATCGCAACAGCCGTAGGAGGCATTCCCGCGTCTATCGTATCGATCCATTCCATTAACGTGGGGTTCGCCAGCACCGTGATATTCTCACCCACAAGCACATCCGTTTTCCCGTTCTGCAGCGAAGCATATAAATCGGTCACACTGGAGAATCGCATAATATCTGCTTTGGGGGCATAGCGCGTTACCGCCATATCTTGTATGCTACCTATCACGGTACCAACCAGACGACCCTCCAGCTGAAGGAAGAGAGGAGGAACGGTCTGATCAGGAGCGTTCTTATGCGAGTACTCCATCATAGCGGGAACACTACCCAATAGACCTAACACCACCAACGCTGCGGCTGCAATGACAGCGCGTGTCCGACGTTTCTCCAAAAGGCTGTTGAGCAACATGCCGATAAGCCATGCCACCAGGAAATAAATAGCTGCCGTCACGATGAGGGGGAAGAACGCATCGAATGTGCGTGAACGAATCAGATCGGACGCACGCGTCATGTCCATAACCGCAATATAACCGACGACACTTGTGCCTTTTAGCAACGAGATTACTTCGCCCAGATAGACCGGCATAATCTTACGCACCACCTGCGGAAGGATGATACGCATGAACACCTGCCGAGGCGTGTAGCCCAACGCCAAGCCGGCTTCACGCTGCCCTTTGTCTATGCTCTCGATACCCGAACGCAGCATCTCGCCGATATACGCCGAGGTGTTCATCGCGAAGGTCACAATGGCCACCACAACACCCGTTGTGCCGAGTGGCGCCATGAAGACGTAGTACATCAGCATCAGGAACACCAGCACCGGTGTGCCGCGCATGAGGTCGATATAGATGATGGCGGTGCGTCTGAGCCACGTGTGGCGGCTCATCCGTGCCCAACAGACCACCCCGCCGAGCAGGGTACCGAAGATGGCGGAGCAGAACGTGATGAGCAGCGTCACTTGCAGACCGCCCAAAATCATCTGATATCTGTCTTCCGCCAGTAGGTTGTTGGTGAAAGCGTCTATAATATTGGAAAAGAAGGAAACCATTATAATATTCAAAGATAGTTTGCTGTGCGCGTTTGTTCCGACATGAACGGTTCGTGGAGCACATAGTGCCTGTAACATGAGATGCCGAGTGTGGTGAGCGGCAGGGCGATGATCATGCCTATGACGCCCATCAGCGCACCCCAGAAACTAAGGCTGAGCAGGATAGCCGCGGGACCCAGACCTGTCACCTTGCCCATGATCTTCGGGGTGAGATACATGTCTTGGAAAGTCTGCACCACGATGAACACGATAGCCATCAGTAGCAGCGTCAGCCATACGGGTTGCCCGGTCTGCGCCGATTGCACAAGGCAGAGCAGGATACACGGCGGGATACCGAGCGCCTGCATGTACGGCACCAGGTTGAGTACACCGATGATCAGTCCCATGACGAATCCCATAGGCATACCGATGATCGAAAAACCTATCGCGAAAAGAATACCCACACAGAGTGCTACCAGTCCCTGCCCGCGGAAGTAGGCGTTCATATTCACGCTCATCTCGTGCACGAGCGTGGTGATCTGCGTGTAGTATTTCTGTGGCACGTACTTGCGCCAGTTGGCGCGAATAGACGGAAAGGCGAGCATCAGGAAGATCAGGTACATCAGCCCGATGAAGATAACCACCAGCTCGCTCAGCCAACTCAATCCACCGGTGATCCAACCGGCTAACTTAGGCAGGAAACTCTTGATGCCGTCGCGCACCTCGGGATAGGAAAGCACAGATTCCATATTCAGCCCGTCGAGCGTCGAGTGAATCTTCTCCTGTTGCTCGGCTGTGAAGTATTTGTCCGCATCGAAATGGGTAAAATACTGTTCTACGGCTACGGCTGCCGACTTCACCTCCCTGCCCATCGCCGGGATGATCAGATACACAGCCAGCGACATCACGCCGACAAACAGGATCAGCGTGATGGCTACTGACAGACCGCGGAACTTCACGTGGCATTTGTTCTGTATGAAGTTCACCAGCGGGTCAAGCAGCCACGCCAATAGAAAACTTACAAAGAACGGCAGTAATACGCCGTATAGACGAGATAACATAATCCGGTTGTTTATTTATTCGTTACGGTTTCGTTTGCTGTATTGTACCGGCAGGATTGTAGCATGTCTATTAACTCTTCGTCTGCCGGCAACCATCTGACGGTCTGTAGCTCATCCGGTGCGAGCCATCTGGCGGCTTCGTGCTCGAGGAGCGTGAGGTGACTCTCAGCCAGTGTGCATCGGAAGCAATGCATGGTCAGATGGAAGGCGGGATAGTCGTAGTTGATGGTGTGGAGTAGGGTGCCGACCTCAATCTCCGCATCCAGCTCCTCTCTGATCTCACGGTGCAAAGCTTGCTGCGGCGTTTCGCCCGCTTCAATCTTGCCGCCGGGAAACTCCCACCAGTCTTTCCACTCGCCATATCCCCGTTGCGTGGCAAAGATCCGCCCCTGCTCGTCAAAGATGATAGCGGCAACTACTTCAAGCGTCTTCATATCTATTCACCTTACCTGCTGCGAGGGTAGAGTGTGCGGATGAGTTCGTCGTAGTTGGACTGGAACTTGAATACATCGCGCAGCGACGGGTAGTTCTGCGGATCTTCGCAGTACGCATGGGCATATTTTAGGAAAGCCAGACGTTTGTCATCGAACGAGAACAGTTGCGCTACGCGTGCCAGATCGTCCGTACAGAAATGTCCGAGCGTGACGGCCAGTTTGGCTATCTCCAGTTTGTTGTCGTCAAATGACTGCTGCTCCAGAACCTGCAAGGTCATCGACAGCTGCTCCGGCGTGGCGCAGATGACAGGACGCGGTGTGGGACCATGACCATGACCGTGCCCGCGCCCGGGCTCATGATGATGCGGAGGCTGAGCCTGCATTCCGACGGCGATCATTCCCGCCGCAAGGAGGATAAGTAAGCGTTTCTTTGCCATAAGGGTGTGATCAATAAGTTACTTCATACGTGCATCGCCCGCATCGCTTGCTGACCTTTGCACGCAGATTGCGTGCAAAGGTACAAAAAAAATCTCACATTTGCAAGTTTTTGTGCAAAAATGTGAGATTTTTCTTCTTTTTACCCGTTGTTCTGATCGTACGCCGTAGCGCAGATGTTCCAGCGGTAAGCAAGCAGCGTCTTCAAGCCGCCGGGTTCGTTCTTTTGCGCATTGAACGCCGTGATGTCCGCGGCGGTCTGCGCCATGTCCTTTGCGCGAGCGTGGACGGCACGTGAGATAGCCGCAAAGCGTGCGCGTTGTGCCTGTTCGTCCGCCGTCACCGGTGTCGAACGTGTCACGGCGCTCAAGCCGCGCAGGTACAGACGCGAGCAAGCGTTGCTCGTCGTGGCGGCGACGCGGTGCGTGGCGAGTACCATCTTCTGGTCGCCGGCGTGTTGGGACTTCTTGTTGATCTTGGTCAGTGCACCGCTGACGGTCTTGATAGCGTCAGCATATTCTACTTTTGCCATTCGTGTTCGGCAATGTTTAGACTCCCGCCGTAGGAGGGGTTAAGGTTGGTTAATGGATTGTTACTTTTTCGCTCCCTGATACGAGAATGTCTTCTCCGTTACGATTAGCGTTCCACGCCCTCGTAACTCTCGACCGTCTTAGTGGAGATGGTGGTCGTCTGTTTGTTGGAGTCGCTGACCTGGGTGTAGGTCGATGTGGTGCTGATGGTGCGCCATGCCTTGCACGAGGTCATGCCCAGCGCGATAGCGCAGCAGGTCAGCATGGCCAGTACAAGGGTCTCAATGATCTTGAAAATCTTTTGTTTGTCCATAGTTTAAGGATTGGTTTGTGATTGTCATCCGGCGATGAGATCGCCGTTGCTGTCGTAGTTACTGTTCAGCTTGTGCATCGCGTAGCCGAACAGCGATCCATAGGTGTGCTGCGCCTTGAACTCCGCCTTGAGTTTGGCTTTCTCGGTCGGATCGGCAAGGATAGCGCGTACAGCTGCGGCTACCTTGACAAAACGCGAGCGTACAGCCGCCTGCTGCGTTGATGCGGGTTGGTTGGACGGGTAACAGAGCTTGCCGGTTGTCACCTTGCCGGTCTGTTTGTTCGTGCGGAAGTACACGTCACTGTGCATGCACACTTTCTTCTTCATGCTCTCGATGAGAGCCATCGGTTTGATTTCTGCCATAAGTAGTTAAGATTTAGGTTTAATGATTGTTGTTATCTCCAGCCGGCACTCCTCGTGCCGTTGCTGTTCGGAGTGGAATCGTTCGGTGAGCCTGCGCTCATCGTCAGCGCTGACAAGGATGCAGCCTTGCGAGTGTTCGGGGCGCGTGCCGCGATGGATGCGGATGCCTGTCCGCCCGGGTACTTGCCTGATCACCGGCAGCAGCCGTCCGAACTTCGGGGATAGGGTTACGCCCACCTCATAGATCAGGGCGGGGATGAGCCGGTCGGCATTCTCCAGCGTGTCGCAGATCGGATGCAGCCGTTCTGTCCATAGCCCCGTGCGATTGTTGTAGTAGTGCGATGTGCGGTAGAGCCGTCCGCGTACAGCCTTCCCTGCCGCTTCCTCGCGAATAAGTTTGTAATACATATGATATAAGATTTCTGATTTCTGATTTCTAATTTCTGATTTCTGATTTCTGATTTCTGATTTCTGATTTCTGATTTCTGATTTCTGATT
>CACZRD010000136.1 GCA_902783545.1 uncultured Bacteroidales bacterium | reverse complement strand
TGCGACCGCGAAGATACAAAAAAAATCTGACATTTGCAAATAATTTTGCACAATTATGCCTGCAGAGCACAGAAAAATAACTTTTGTTGCAAAAACAGGGAAAAGTAAAGCATCAGTTGGTGACAATTTGTTACCAACTCACAATTGGTGACAATTCGTCACCGGTTCAATTCTTCGGCAATGGAGGAGGAGCGGTCGGTCGGCGAGGCGGCAGCCGATGATGTAATCGTCACCGCCGTCCTTGAGGCGGAGCTGCTTACGCAGGGCGTCGGCAGGGAGCGTATAGTTGCGCGTGAGGATGTTCGCGCGCGTGAGTGCGCGCTGTACCTCCTTTGCGCGCGTATAGACGCCGAGGATCTGCCACCAGCGGCCACTGAGAGTGGAGATTGGAGATTGGAGATTGAAGATTGGAGATTGAAGATTGGAGAAGTACAGATGCGTGTTCGCGTCGGCTTTCTTGAGGCCGTAGCGGGCACTGATGAGGCGGAAAGCACCGGCTTTGAGGAGGGCAGCGTCAGGTTCATAGACGCGCATGCCTTCCAAGCGCTCGTCAGTTGACATAAACTGCGCCTCTGCCCCACTCTCCTGTTGAGGCGTGTACGAAAAATCGTGATCGCCGTCGTCTGTTAACATGACAGCATGAATTTCACCTGAGCCGTCGGAGAGGAGCAGTAGTTCCTTGACCTCACCATTCACACTGACGACATAGACATCCCAACTGCCGCCGAGCTGCGCTATGGCCTGGTGGAAATCGAGCATCGGGGAGAGCTTGAGCAGGATGCGGATTAAACTAATTTGCGCCCACGGATTGAACGGATTAGACGGATCTTCTTGTTCACGAACGGAACGAATGATCTCGATGACGTTGGGGGTGCAATCCTCCAGACGGAAGACCTTACCGCCATGATTGTCGCGGCGGGCGGGGTCGAGGTATAAGACCGCTACGCTGTTAGACCGCTGCGCTGTTAGACCGCTATCGCTGTTAGATCGCTGCGCTAATAGACTTTCAAACGATTGCGGGGTGAAGGGTTCGGGGTGGCAGTGGATATGTTTGCCGGCAAGGCGGAAGTTATGCTCGGCGATGGCAGCGAGATTGGTGTTCTGCTCGAAGTAATGCGTCTGGGCAGCCTGCTCGCTCATAAAGAACGTATCCACGCCGTAGCCGCCAGTGGCGTCGATTAAGTGAATGTTGGTGAGCTGCGCTGTTGATGAGTGAATGTTGGTGAGCTGCGCTGTTGATGAGTGAATGTTATTGAGGGAGTGAAGGAGCGAGGCTTTGAAGCGGGCGGTGCGCTCGCTGCTGCATTGCTCGAGGTTCAGACGAGGCGGATAGAGCCAGCCGTCGATAGCGGCAAAGGTCGGCAGTTTGTCGCGCGTGCGCTGACGGCCGTCGATCTGCTGCAGACAAAAACGGAAATCGCTATCCGAGAGCATCGGATAGCGGTTTCGCTGTAACGCAAGTTGCGCTACATCAACATGTTGGTTATCGTGAATAAACCGCTGAAGCACGGCTTACCAAGTCATGACAACGCGGAACTTCATCGGGTTGGGATCAGGGATCTGCGATTCAGGAACCTCGTACTCGAAGTCGGAGTCGCGCACCTCAACTTGTACCCAACCGATACCAAAATGTGCATCGATAGTGCGGGTGAAGAAGTTCAGTGTCTTGTCCGACAGTATCTCATACTGAGGACGAACGAACGGCAGTTCGTGCTGCGAGTTGTTCTCAACGAGATACACCTGCACATTACCATCGGTGAACACGTAACTCGACAATGCCGGCACATCGTACTTGGCGAAGAAGTAGTTGTTGTCGGAGAAGTTGGTGTAATCCCACTTATCCACATCCAGGTCGGCGATCTTCCAGTTCATACCGTCACCTTTGGGACCTTGAGGACCTTGGGGACCCATAGGGCCTTCACATGCACACAAAACGAGTGCCGAAAAGAGGAAAAATAATGCTTTTCTCATATCATTTAGTATTTATTCGCGTTAATCTGGCGCAAAAATACAAAAATATTTGCAAATTTGCAAATTATTTTGTAACTTTGTAGGCAAATATTGAAAATTTATGTCCAGATACCAAATCTATATAACAGTTTGGGCGTTTTTGCTCCTTGTGTTGCCTGCCGCCTATTCGGCAGAGGTACAGAATCCGACATACGTTGCCTATATCGACCAATGGAAGGCTACCGCCCTTGCGCAGCAGGCTGAGTACGGTATACCGGCATCTATCACGCTGGCGCAAGGATTGCTGGAGTCCGGTGCCGGGCAGAGCGATCTGGCGACGATAGCCAACAACCACTTCGGCATCAAGTGCCACAGCGAGTGGCAGGGCAAGACGTTCCGCAAGGATGACGACCAGCGTGACGAGTGTTTCCGCAGTTATCAGAAAGCCGAAGACTCGTTCCGCGACCACTCGCTCTTCCTTAAGCGCAAACGCTACGAGGTGCTGTTCACATACAACGTGACGGACTACAAGGCGTGGGCTAACGGGCTGAAAGCCTGCGGCTACGCTACCGACCCGGGTTATCCGCAGAAGCTCATTCGCATCATCGAGACCTACGGGTTGGATAAGGTGGAGAGTGGGAAAGTGGAAAGTGGAAAGAGGAAAGAAGAAAGCCAAGAGCCAAGAGCAAAGAGCCAAGAGCCTACAACGAAGCAGTCTAACAGCGACAGCGGTCTAACAGCGCAGCGGTCTAACAGCAATAACGGTCTAACAACGCAGCGGTCTAACAACGACACCGTCGTATGGACGCCGAGCGTGATGCGCACGAACAAGCTGTACGCCGACCGCGCCTACGGCAAGACCAACGGCCGCCGGTTCATCGTGGCACAGGAAGGTGACACGTGGGGCAGCATGGCGTACATGCTCGGCATGGAAGAGAAGACCCTGCGGCGCATCAACGAAACGACAGACAAACAGCCGCTGCGCGGAGGCGACCGTATATACCTCTTCCCCAAGCGTAACAAAGCGGACAAGAACCACAAACGCCATCTGGTGCAGCATGGCGAGACGGCGTGGGACATAGCGCAGCGCTATGGCATGAAGATGAGTTACCTGTACAAACGTAACGGCATACCCGAAGGCACGCCGCTCACCACACAGCAGTGGATTGACCTGAGGTAATTTGAGATTTGAGATTTGAGATTTGAGATTTTGAAACGTAAGGAAGCACAGACATTGGATAGCGTCTTGGCGGAGTGGATTCGCGAGAACGGCTTGGAGAAACCCCTGCTCGAGCACCGCGTTGTGGAGCAGTGGGGAGAGATATTAGGCAAGACGATAGCCCGTTACTCGCGAGACATAGAGGTCAAGGATGGTATGCTTCGCGTGCGCATCACGAACGCCGCGTTACGGCAAGAGCTGTTCGAGCAACGCTTCCGCCTGATCAAGAAACTCAACGATGCCGTTGGCGGCGAAGCCGTTAAGGACATCCGACTACTCGGATAGACCGTTTCACTGAAAGAAAAAAGATCGCTACGCTAAAAGACAAAAGACCGTGTTGTACCCGGAGAACATAGAACAGAAGATTGACTTCACGGTCATCCGCGAATGGGTGAACAAGGAGTGCGACTCGCCGCTCGGACAAGAGCGGTGCGAGGCTATGTCGTTCATGACAGACGCCTCCGCCATCGCCGAACGTGTGCAGCAGACCTGGCAGATGCAGCAGGCACTGACGGACGCCACCCTATCCTTCCCGCGCGGGGACATCTACGACCTGCGCGAGCAGCTGCAACGCATCCGCATCGAAGGGTTGTACCTCGACGAACCGGAGCTGTTCAGCTTGCAGAAGTGTCTGCTCTTCGCCCGCGACATGCAGGCGTTCCTCAAGAGTCTTGATCCCGCACGTTATGCGTTGCTCATCAACATGAGCACGATGCTCGGGCTCTCGCTCACACCGATCACGAACCGTCTGGAGCAGCTGCTCGACCGCTACGGCGAGCTGCGCGATAACGCTTCGCCGGAGCTGGCTCGTCTGCGTCAGGAGCTGCGCAAAGCTGAAGGCACCGTGGCGCGCGCCATCGACCGCATCCTGCGTCAGGCGCAAGCCGACGGGATCATCGACAGAGATGCTGCGCCTACCCTGCGCGAGGGACGGTTGGTGCTGCCCGTAGCACCTTCCTACAAACGGAAGATAAGCGGCATCGTGCATGACGAGAGCGCCTCAGGAAAGACCGTATATATCGAGCCGCAGCAGGTCATCGAAGCCAACAACCACATCCGCGAACTCGAGGGCGCCGAGCGCCGCGAACGCATACGTATCCTCATCGCCTTTGCCGGCGAGTTACGCCCGCTGCTTGATGACCTGATGCAGGTACAGCATTTCGTGGCAGAGGTGGATTTTGTACGTGCCAAGGCGCGCGTAGGAGTGCAACTGAGGAGCATCGCTCCGGAAATGGTCAAACGCCCGCTGATCAGCTGGAAGCAAGCGCGTCACCCGATACTGAGCAAGCGTCTGCCGGAGGTAGGCAAGCAGGTTGTGCCGCTGGACATCAACCTGCACGATGGCAACAGGATCCTCGTGATCAGTGGACCAAACGCCGGCGGCAAGTCGGTCTGCCTGAAGACCGCCGCCCTGCTGCAATACATGCTCCAGTGCGGATTGACAGTACCGGCAGGCGAGGCCTCGCAGGCAGGTATCTTCAAGCAACTGATGATAGACATCGGCGACGAGCAGTCGATCAACAACGATCTGTCCACCTACTCCTCGCACCTGAGGAACATGAAGTACTTCGTCAAGAACGCCGATCCCGATACGTTGTTCCTCATCGACGAGTTCGGCACGGGCACAGAGCCGCTCATCGGCGGCGCTATAGCCGAGAGCGTACTGCTGCACCTGAATCAAGCCGAGGCGATGGGCATCATCACCACGCACTACACGAACCTCAAGCACCTCGCCGAGCAGACGGAGGGCATCGTCAACGGTGCGATGCTCTACGACAGAGGTGCATTGCGCCCGTTGTTCCAACTGTCGATCGGGCAAGCAGGCTCGTCGTTCGCCATCGAGATAGCCCGACAGATAGGTCTGCCCGAGCAGATCATCAACGAGGCGACCGGTCTCATCGGTGCGGAGCATATCGACTACGACAAACAGCTGCAAGATATAGCCCGCGACAAACGGTACTGGCAGAACAAACGCGAGAACATCCGTACGCGGGAGAAACATCTGGAGGAGCGCATCGCGTACTACGAACAGCAGATAGGCTCTATCAAACAGACCAAACGCGAAATGCTCGACGAAGCCAAGCAGCAGGCAGCCGACCTGTTGCAGCAGTCGAACGCTGCTATCGAGCGCACGATACGCGAGATCAAAGAGTCGCAAGCCGACAAAGAGGCGACGAGGAAAGCCAGGGAGAAGGTGGAAGAGCTGAAGCAACAAGTAGAAAGACCGCAGTCTACGACTGCTAAAAGACAAAAGACCGCTACGCTCAAAGCACCCAAGCCCCAAGCACCGGCTGTAGAGCAACGCGGCGGCAAATCCGTGCTACACGATCTGAGTGAGCTGCGGATGCTGACCAAACGTCCCGACCTGGCGCCCAAGCCCAGCGCGCCGCGTCCCGCGACGACCGTTGCCGACCAGATGCGCCGGCGCAAGCTCGCCTTCAACCGCACGCTCGACATGCGCGGTATGCGCGTGGATGAGGCACTCGAGGCGATCATCGCTTACATCGACGATGCGATCATGGTAGGCGCCGAGGAGGTGACGATCCTCCACGGCACGGGCAGCGGAGCAGTCAAGCAAGTCGTGCGCGACTACCTGCAAGAGAAGAGTCACGCCATGCGCAAACGCGGTACAGGCACGATCACCTTCCATGACGGCGACCCCGATCGTGGCGGAGCAGGGCTGACGATTGTTGAACTATAGACCGTTTCACTGAAAGAAAAAAGACCGTTACACTGAAAGAATAAAGACTAAATAGCATATGAAAAAATTATCTACATTGATTTTGCTGCTGGCAGCGATGTTGCCTGCGATGGCACAAGTGCAGTACGGCACGAACCAGTATGCCGTACGCATGAACATCGGCTACCTGCACAACACCACCTACGGCTCGCACGCGGGCTTTGACTTCGGTGCGTTCATGCCAATCAACGAGCATTTTGAGATGCAGGCAGACCTGCGATTCACAACCGCTAACGCCCACGCCTTCGGCGTACAACTACGCCCGAAGTTCGCAGTGCCGGTAGGCGAAATGTTTATCGATGCACGACTGCTGTCCGGACTCTATGAGAAAGACGGATTTAACGACCTGGTACAGGCTATCGGCGTTGGTTACCGGATGGATTATGTATCCGTGCAACTCGGCATGTCAACACGACTGGTGATCCCCTACCCCTACGACTGGCACGACGGTTCGAACATCATCGTTGAGCCGTTCAACCTCTGCTACCGCGTTGAGGCGTTCGTGCGTCCGCAGACCTCGCCGTGGAACATCAGTTTCTGCATTTCGAACATGACGGACTATCAGATCGAGCGTCTGTGGCAACTGATCTTCATGGCTAACGGACGTTACAACATCGACGAGCACTGGCAGGTCAACCTCTCCGCCCTGTGCAAGCCGACCGGAATGTTTCACCTGAATGCCAAGTACTACGCTGCCGAGGTGCGCGCAGGCTTCGCCTACAACTTCTAAAACTTGACGATTATGAAAAAGACGATTATATTGAGTGCGATCGTTGCACTGCTATGCGGTTGCAACCCCGAGACAACGAACTTGGATATCGTAGGTATGTTCAGCGGCAGCAGTGCCGGTATTGATGAGCGTATCGATGACTCGTTCCGCTACAACGACGAGCACGGCATGCCGGTCATCAACGCCACGGCGGAAGAGTACAAGGTGTACGTATGCACCGACACCCATGTGGATTTCACGCGTAAGAACTGGGAGCAGTTCATCCATGCCTACCGCGCCGACCTCGCGTGCCCGCTGGCGCTTCATCTGGGCGATCTGATCAACGCGCAGCGTCACTGGGATTATATGAAACGTCCGCTGGACTCTATCCCCGCTAACCCGCTGAAGAATGACACGCTGCTCGCCGTAGCCGGTAACCACGACCTGTACTTCAATCAGTGGTCGGAGTATCTGCGGCTGTGGAAGACATCGACCTACTACGCTATCGTCCGCACGCCGGCAGGCAAGCAAGACCTGTATATCTTCCTCGACAGCGGCGAAGGTTTCCTCGGTCAGCGCCAGACGGAGTGGCTCAAGCAGACGCTCGGCTGGGCAGACAACCAAGGCTTCCGGCATATCGTTGTCTGCACACACACGCATCTGTTCAAACGTGATACATCGCAAGGTCACACCTCGAACATGCCGCTCGAGGAGACCTACGCGCTCATCCATCTGCTCAAGCAGCATAAGGTGGAGATGTTCTGGTGCGGACACGACCACTCGCGCGAGATAACGAACCTCGGCACGATGACCTCTATCATCATCGACGCGCTGGAGGATCCGGAGAAGCACCCCGCCTACCTCATCGCCACGATGGACGACGACCCCATTGCCTACCGCTTCGTGGATGTAAAATGACCTACTATCTCGGCATAGGGAGTAACCTGGGTGAACGCGAGCAGACGATTCGCGAGGCGATAGAGCTGCTACGGGAAGCAGGCGCAGTGGAGGCTGTAGCACCGTATGTCTATAGCGCACCGCAGGGGTTTGAGTCGGAGCACGAGTTCTGTAACACGGTGGTCAAACTGCGTAGCGAGTTGCAGCCGCACGAACTGTTGGCAAGCACACAAGCCATCGAACAGCAACTCGGACGAACAGAACACTCGCTGCTGCTGCCCAACGGGACGAAACGCTATGCCGACCGAGAGATAGACATCGACCTCGTTGAGGCTTACGAGGACAGCGGCGCAGAAGTGACTGTGAACACCACCGAGCTCACGCTTCCTCACCCGCGCATGCACGAACGCGACTTCGTCATGCAACCGTTAAAAGAAATCAAAAAGAATTATGGTTCCTGATCGCAAAGAACAAATAATCTACAAAGCTCTGGAGTTGTACCTGCTACACGGGTACGAGAACGTGAGCATCACCGACCTGCAGAGTGCACTCGACATGGGTCGGGGGACGATGTATTACTACTTCAAGAACAAAGACGAGATCTACATCGAGATCGTCAACCGGTTCTTCCTCCGCCCCAAACAAGAGATGCTGCGTCTGCCGGACGAAATCCGTGTGCCGGATATGATTGAGGCCTTGCTGCGTTACTTCCGTTTCCTCGAGGAGAGTCTGATGGAACTTGAGAACCGCAACATCAACACCTCCAACGTGATCATGCTTCTCTACACGGCCTATCACCGTTTTCCTGAGCTGTACCGCAGGGCGTATCGGTTGTATGCTACGGAGCAGTCGCTCTGGCAACGTGCGTTGCGCAACTCGATGATTGACGGCGATGTGCGGCGCGATATACCACTTGAAGAGACAGCCGCACTATTCACGCAGATCAAAGACGGTTACGATGCCGGGCAATCAGGCAAGCAGATGGACTTCGCCATGGTGCGCAAACAATACCAACTGCTCTATAACCTCATCAAATCAAAACGAGACTAATCACTATTACCATGCAAGACAAATACTTACAACTTCTATCCGAGAAGTTCCCCAACGCCAATTCCGTGCTGACGGAGATCATCAACCTGCGTTCCATCCTCTCCCTGCCAAAGGGTACGGAGCACTTCGTGAGCGATCTGCATGGCGCATCTACAGCGTTCATCCATATGGTTAAGAACGCCTCGGGTGTCATTCGCCGCAAGGTCGATGATGCGTTTGGCGACACGATCAGCGAACGCGAGAAACGCGCCCTGTGTGCACTGATCTACTACCCCGACGAGCGTCTGCAGCAGCCCGACGAGCCCTACGACGAGGGACGGGAATTCGCCTCACGCGAGGAGTTTCTGTACGTGCGATTGAGCCAGTGCGTGGAGATCATGCGTCGTGTGACGGTCAAATACACGCGTTCGAAGGTGCGTAAGATGCTGCCCAAGCAGTTCGCGTATATCATTGAGGAGCTCCTGTATGAATCGGACATCGAGGGCGGACGCCAGGATTACTACCAAGCAATCCTGCAGGCGATCATCGACACCGGTTGCGCCGAGCAGATGATCATAGCTATCTGCTACCTGATCCACAGCCTTGTGATTGACACGTTCCACATCGTCGGCGACATCTTCGACCGAGGTCCCGGAGCACAGAAGATCATGGATGTGCTCGCTACCATCCGCGACTACGACATCCAGTGGGGCAACCACGACATCGAGTGGATGGGCGCCGCTGCCGGTAACCCCGCATTGATCGCTACGGTGCTGCGCGTGTCAATCCGCTACGCGAACATCGAGACGCTGGAGGAAGGTTATGGCATCAACCTGCTGCCACTCGCCAGCTTCGCCATGCAGACCTACGGCGATGACCCGTGCACGATATGGCAGACCAAGGACTTTGAGAACAACCCGCGTCTCACCCGCTCGGCAAACCTGATGGCGAAGATGCACAAAGCTATCTCGATCATCCAGTTCAAACTCGAGGGGCAGATCATCCGCCGCCATCCGGAGTATAAGATGGACGACCGTCTGCTGCTCGACAAGATCAACCTCGCCGACGGCACGATCACCGTTAACGGCAAGACCTATCCGCTCACCGACAGCCATCTGCCGACCATCAATCCTGATGATCCCTACGCACTCTCCATCGAGGAAGAGGAGCTGATGACGCAGCTCATCCGTTCGTTCCGTAAGTCCGAGAAACTCCAGAAACACCTGCGCATGCTCTATCGCCACGGCTCGCTGTTCCTCGTGCGCAACGGCTTCCTACTCTACCACGCCGCCGTGCCGCTGAACGCCGACGGCTCGTTCACCGAGGTCGAGGTGCTGGGCGTCAAAGCCAAAGGCCGCGCACTCATGCAGCGCATCGACGATGTGGTGCGTATGGCGTACTTCGGTTCGGGCAAGAAGAAAGCCGACGCACTCGACTATATGCTCTATCTGTGGGAAGGAGCTCTCTCGCCACTGTATAACAAGGATAAGATGACCACCTTCGAGCGGTACTTCATTGCCGACAAAGCTATCTGGAAGGAGGAGAAAGGTGCATACTACGAGCTTTCCAACCGCCGCGACATCTGCGAGCAGATATTGCGTGAGTTCGGTCTCGATCCCGAGAACAGCCGGATCGTCAACGGGCATATACCCGTGCGCACGATCAAAGGCGAGACGCCGACACGCGCCGAGGGCAAACGCTTCGTCATCGACGGCGGATTCAGCAAACCTTACCAGGAGAAGACCGGCATAGCCGGCTACACGCTCATCTACAACTCGTTCAGCATCCAGCTCGTGGAGCACGAGGAGTTTGAGAGCCGCGAGCAAGCTATCCGTTCGGGTTCGGATATCCACAACCGCATCCAGCTGACGGACTTCGCCTGCAAACGAATGCTCATCCGCGATACCGACCAAGGCAAACTCCTTCAGGAGCAGATTGCCGACCTTGAACTCCTACTCAATGCCTACCGCACCGGCCGCATCAAGGAGCGCGCACTATAAATAAGGACATCTGTCCTGTGGGGTGATCTTGTTCCAGTTGAACAGGGGAATCAGTTGTTCTGACGTCAGCGCATCACGCGTTGGCGTCAGACCTATTGTATGGGCTATAAGACCAATAATCTCCGGGGCAGTCATGTGCCGGCGCATTTCGCTGAGGGCGAGTGCGTGATCGCGCTTGCAGAGGCGCTGGCCTGCCTCGTTGACAAGCAAAGGGTGATGGCAGAACTGCGGCTCGGGGAAGCCTAACAGGCGATAGAGGTAGAGTTGCTGCGCGGCGGAGAGGAGCAGATCTCTGCCACGAACGATCTCCGTTACACCCATCTCGGCATCATCGACGACGACGGCTAACTGGTAGGCAAACACGCCGTCCGAGCGGCGCACGATAAAGTCCCCGCAGTGCGTAGCAAGATTGACGGATTGCAAGCCATAGACGCGGTCAGTGTACTCGATCTGTTCATCGGGAACGATAAGCCGCGTTGCGGCTTTGTTAGTGTAAGGTGTAAGGTGTAAGGTGTATAAATTTTTAGGGCGGCAGGTGCCGGGATAAACGATGCGACCATCGGATTCGTGGGGGGCTTGGGCGGCAAGAATCTCGTTGCGGGTGCAAGTGCACGGATAGGTCAAGCCTTGCAATTTCTGCAAATACTGCTCATAGATCTCGGTGCGGTGGGATTGCCAGATGACCTCTCCGTCCCACGGGAGCCCGATCCATTCGAGGTCGCGCATCAGCTGCTCGGCATACTCGGGGCGGGAGCGTTGCGGGTCAAGATCTTCGATACGAAGTCGCCACAAGCCGCCTTGCTGCTTGGCGGAGAGCCAAGACAACAAAGCGGCAAGCACATTACCCAGATGCATCTCACCCGTAGGGCTCGGCGCGAATCGACCTACTATACGGTCTGCTCGATGTTCCATACGAAGGCACGTACACCGACTTCCTCGTTACGCATATCGAGTTTCTTGACGGACTCCAAGAGCACAGGCACTTTCTCGTCCTCGACAATGGTGATGACACAGGAGTTCATCTCCGGCCATGCGTGGGTACCACGACGCGGTTCACCGCCATTCGTACCACGGCCTTGCACCTGCTCAAAGAACGTGAAGCCCTTGATGCCTAAAATATCTAACATGTACTCAACCCTACCCGTATTGGCTTGGTTGAAGACAATCATTACACTTTTCATACCATTTACCATTTAGTCATTTACCATGTACCATTTATTGGTTCATTTGGCTATTGAGTCATCTTTCACCTTTATATCCATAAAGATGAATTTCTTGCGGAGAGCCTCTTTCTTGTCACGGTCACCGTGGCGGGACATTACGCCGTAGAGTACCGGCACGATATACAGCGTGAGGAACGTCGAGACCATCAGACCGCCAATAACCACGATGCCGAGCGGCTGCCACATCTCGGCACCCTCGCCTTCGGATACTGCCATTGGCACCATACCAAGTACGGTGGTGAAGGCGGTCATCAATACCGGACGTATACGGCTGCGACCGGACATCTGGATAGCCTCATTGAGTTCATAGCCACGCTCACGCATGAGGTTGATGTAGTCCACGAGCACAATACCATTCTTAACCACAATACCGACGAGCAGCACCAATCCCAAGGCACCGATCATATCCAGCGAACGGTGGGTGAGCCACAACGCGATGATCACACCTGACAACGCAAACGGCACGGAGAACATAATGATT
>CACZRD010000135.1 GCA_902783545.1 uncultured Bacteroidales bacterium | reverse complement strand
TAAAACAGGGATATCTGCTTATAAAGCATTGTATTTAAGCTTTTTGTAATACGTCATTAAACAAACGGATTTGGTTTTATTTATGTTGTTTATCGCTTTTGAGTGTTTTGCTCGGAGAGTTGTGATAATTGATGGTAAAAACTATCCGAGAGTTTACTTTCGAGAAGTTTTTAGCAGCAATCAGCACAAGAAACGTCAGTTTCAAAACACTCAAAAGGGTTTATGTAGGTTTTTTTTCTTTTTTATGGGACACTATTGTTTCTCTTAGAATTCTATCAATCCTTCATCAGTCTTTCATCGATCCTCCCACGAGACTGCAATGTATGCTCAATGTATGCTGAATGTATGCTCAATATATGCTCAATGTATCCTTCCTACGACATCACCCCACTCACAATACAACGTATATATATATTATAAATAATATATATTAGAGCGCCATCTTCTATGTTGAATAAAACATGCAATTATAGTGTCCACCGAATGCTTGGCACAGAATTTGCTGTGATTGAACAAAGAGACTAAAAATCTAAATGCAGTGGTTATGAAGACGAGAATATATATCCTGTTAATCGCGCTGCTGACGAGTATTGGCATCCGGGCGCAGTATGTCGTGTCGGACAAGTACGACCTGTGGTTCGAGGACTCGGGCTACGAAGTGACCACCCGCAAATCCGTAGCTTGCTACGAGAACTACCAAGACCTGTGGAACGGGTGCACGGTGCGTCTGTCCGGTAGCAAGACATACATCTACCGCGGCGGTTCGTCGATCCTGTACGGCGACCAGATCAACCTGCTGTACAACGGCTACTACCGCGTCAAGCGCAGCGGCACGTGGTATCTGGCAGACGAAGACGGCGATCTGGTGAGCGGCATCTACGGCAAGGATATGTATTACTATCCGTTCGGGTACGTAGCCGTTCAGCGCAGTTCGGGGTATTGGGATATATTCCACTGCTCGGGACGCAAACTCGACTGCTACTCGGACGAAGCTCCGCTGGTGATGCGCAACGGTTACTTCCTGATCAAGCAAGGGCGGTACTGGTACGCCGTGGATAGCGACGGCGACAAGATCGACGGCGTGTACGGCGACGAAATCATCCTGCTCAACGACGGACGCTGGAAATGCATCCGTGGCAACTATGTGCAGTATATTTAGAAGTCAGAATTCAGATCTCAGAAATCAGAGATGAGATATATCGCGGTGATAATAGCATTGGCATGCGCAGTAGGCATGTACGCTGCGGGCGACGGGCAGTGGACGGAGCAGATGTACGAGGCGTACACGTACCGGAACTACACGGAGCATGCGGCGTTCAGCGAGCCGGTGAAGCTCGGCGAGGTGGATGCCGGACTGCTGGAAGCGGCGCTGTTCTACGAGACGAACAGACAGCGCGCTGCACATCAGCTGCCGGAGCTCCGCTACGACCGAGACCTCAATATCTGCGCGCATAACTACTCGGTGAGTATGGTGAAGAACGACTTCTTCGCCCACGAGAGCCCCGTAGCCGGCGAAGAGACGATGGTCGAGCGGCTGGCGGCTGTCGGGTACCCGAACAGTTCATGCGCCGAGAACCTCGCGCTGTGCGCGATGAAGGCGACATACGCCGAGACAGCCCGTTACATCGTTGAAGAGAAATGGATGAAGTCCAAGGGGCACCGAGCGAACATCCTGCGCAAAGGACTGACACATCTGGGCTGCGGAGCAGCGTTCTACGCCGACGGACGAGTGGTGTACGTCAAGGCGACACAGAACTTTCTGAAGAAGTTATGAGCCGAGAGCTGAGAGTCAAGAGCCGAGAGTTAAGAGCTGAGAGCCAAAAATAATTATTAAAAATATGAAATACTTGATTTCAGGAGGCGGGACGGGAGGTCACATCTTCCCAGCCGTGAGTATTGCAAACGCGCTGAAGGCAGCGGACAAAGATGCAGAGATACTGTTTGTCGGCGCATTAGGGCGTATGGAGATGGAACGTGTGCCCCAGGCAGGGTACAAGATCATCGGTCTGCCGGTGCGGGGATTCAACCGTGCGCAGCCGTGGAAGAACATCAGCGTGCTGTTCGACCTCTGGCGCTCAATGCGTCAGGCGAAGAAGATCGTCCGGGAGTTCCAGCCCGACGCAGCAGTCGGCGTAGGCGGCTACGCCAGCGGTGCGGCGATGAAAGTCGCAGCACGAATGGGGATACCAGTGATCCTGCAGGAGCAGAACGGCTTCGCGGGCGTGACGAACAAACTCCTCAAGGACGACGCAGCGCTGATATGCGTGGCGTACGAAAACATGGAGAAGTTCTTCCCGAAAGAGAAGATCCTGCTCACCGGCAACCCCGTGCGCCAGAACCTGACAACGGGCGACAAGAAGCACGCCATCGAATGGCTGAAACAGGAGTACGGCGCGACGTTCGATGTGAAGAAACCGACGGTGCTGATCATCGGCGGTAGCCTGGGTGCCCGGACGATCAACGAGGCGATGCTTGCCGGCATAGATACGCTGGCGGACAAAGGCGTACAGGTGATCTGGCAGACAGGCAAGACGTACATCGACCAGCTCCTCGCCAATCTTGGCGAGGATAAGATCAAGGCATTCAAGCAGCAAGGCATAGTCATCACTCCCTTCCTCGGGAATATGCCGGATGCGTACGCTATAGCGGATATTGTAGTATCACGCGCCGGTGCATCGTCGATCAGCGAGCTCTGTCTGCTCGGCAAAGCATCGATACTCATCCCCTCGCCGAACGTGGCGGAAGACCACCAGACGCACAACGCCATGGCGCTCGTTCGCAAAGACGCCGCCATCCTCGTGAAAGACGCCGAGTGCAGTAAGAAGCTGCTGCCCACGCTGCTCGAACTCCTGGCAGACAAGCCCCGCCAAGAGGCGATGCAGAAGAACATCCTCACCCTCGCCCAGACCGATTCTGCCGCACGTATAGCCGACGAAGTTATGAAAATTGCAAAGAATAATGCAAAAAAGTGACAAATTATTTGCATATTTGAATTATTTTTCGTAACTTTGTGGGCTTTTTGTATGCGCAATCGTCAACGCAAGATAATAGTATGTCTGTTTGCGATGCTTCTGTGTGCGCCACAGATGCATGCGCAGCGTGTGGGTAGGAACCAGATAGAGACCGGCATACAGGGCGGATTGATGTACTACATCGGTGACGCGCATCCGAAGATGTTTCAGGATGTGCGCGAGGTGTACGGTGCAGAGTTTGCGTACCTGTTCAACTACCGCTGGTCGCTGATGGTGCAGGGTGTGTCGGGACGTATATCCGGTCTGACGGCTACGGAGTACGGACTGCCTGATCCGAACGGTAAGCGATGGACGAACAGGCTGGTGGATATAGATGTAGTGGCGCGGTTTAACTTCCTGCCCTTCGGCTTACGGGACAAGTACGACCTGAAGATCAAGCCCTACACGCCGTACATCTTCGCCGGATTCGGGTTGGCGATGCATAATGAGTTCACAGCCTTCACGCCGTACATACCTGTGGGTGTGGGATTCAGGTGGGTGTGCTCGCCGCACTTGGGGATGTTCATCGCATGGCAGAACAACATCTGCTTCGGCGATAACCTCGAGCCCGTGCCCGGGTACGACAATATCCACGAGCTGAACGGAAGTAACCCGCTGAACTGCGATATGGTATCGACGATACAGTTTGGCATAGTTTTTGAGTTCGCAAAGGAGAAGAGTATTTGTAAGTTCTGCAGCGAGCATCATTGAGTGCTGCTAACACGAAGTCACAAACACGCACGGCTTTGCCGATCGAAAGAAGTCAACAACACGAAGTAATAAACATGAGTTATAAA
This sequence comes from uncultured Bacteroidales bacterium, assembly GCA_902783545.1. GTDB lineage: Bacteria > Bacteroidota > Bacteroidia > Bacteroidales > Paludibacteraceae > Colicola. The sequence continues at coordinate 12,862 of CACZRD010000135.1, read as the reverse complement.
AACGAAATCATCAAGGAGCGGATACCGCGGCACATAGCTATCATCATGGATGGCAACGGTCGTTGGGCGAAGAAGCAAGGCTTGGCGCGGATGTTCGGGCATAAGCAGGGTGTGACCACCGTGCATAACATCACCGAAGCCGCAGCTGAGATAAGCATCGAGTACCTGACGCTGTATGCGTTCTCGACAGAGAACTGGAATCGCCCGAAAGAAGAGGTCGATGCGCTGATGGCGCTGCTGGTGGATACGATAGCCAAAGAGACACCGACGCTGATGAAGAACAACGTCCGCCTGCTGACCATCGGCGATGTGGATCGTCTGCCGCAGGCTACGCGCGAGAAGTTCCTCGGCTGCATCCGTGAGACATCGGGCAACACCGGTCTGAACCTGGTACTGGCACTCTCCTACTCTTCGCGCTGGGAGATAATAGAAGCCGCCAAGCGTATCGCCGCCGAGGTAAAGAGCGGCACGATGGCTATAGACGATATCAACGAGGCGACGATAAGCGACCACCTGACAACACAGGGGATTCCTGATCCCGACCTGCTGATACGCACCTCGGGCGAGCTGAGGATCTCGAACTTCCTGCTCTGGCAGATAGCCTACAGCGAGCTGTACTTCACCGACAAGTTATGGCCGGAGTTCACGGAGGAAGACCTGTATGAGGCAATCGTCGATTACCAGCACAGGGAACGCCGCTTTGGCAAAACATCCGAACAACTGAAGAATTGAAACAACGCATACTGACATATATTCTCCTCGCCATGCTGCTGTGTCAGCCATTCATGGCTGATGCCCAAGACAGTGCGGCTGTGACAAACACAGCCACTGCTGCTATGCCGAAGATCGAGTACGGCCTGACACGTCAGACGTACGAGATAGCAGGTATCAGCGTGACCGGTGCGCCGAGTTACGAGGATTTTGTGCTGATCGGCTTCTCGGGTCTGGCTGTGGGCGACAAGATCGAGGTGCCCGGCGACCAGATAACGAAGAGCATCCGCCGGTTCTGGAAGCAGGGACTGTTCTCGGACGTGAAGATCGCTGCCACGAAGATCGAGGGCGAGAAGATATGGCTGGAGATCCGCCTGAAGCAACGTCCGCGTGTGAGCGAGATTACCTACAACGGACTGAAGAAGAGCGAGCGCGAGGATGTGGAGGTGAAGGTAGGTATCAGCAAAGGTTCGCAGATGACCCCGAACCTCGCCGACCGCGCAGAGACCGTGGTGAAGAAGTACCTGTCAGAGAAAGGATTCCACAACGCCGATGTACGTGTGTTGCAGCAGCCCGACCGCGACCGTGAGGGGTACGTGAAGGTGCTGGTGAACGTCGACAAGAAAGCCAAGACGAAGGTCGGGAAGATCTATATCACCGGCAACGAGGCGCTCAGCCACACGAAGATCAATCAGGCGATGAAGAAGACGAACGACAACAACATCCTGAACCTGTTCCGCACGAAGAAGTTCGTCGCCGCCGAGTTTGAGAACGACAAGAAAGCCGTCATCGAGAAGTACAACGAGCTGGGGTACCGCGACGCGTATATCGTGGCGGACAGCGTTGTGCCTAACCCCGAAGACCCGACGCGCGTGGATGTGTACATGACCATCAGCGAGGGAAACAAGTACTACGTCCGCTCGATCAACTGGGTAGGTAACACCGTCTATCCGTACGAATACCTGAACGCCGTGCTCAACATCAAGCCCGGCTCGACATATAACCTCAAGGAACTGAACAAACGTCTGACAGAGGACGATGACGCGGTGAGCAAGCTGTACACCGACCAGGGTTATCTGTTCTTCAACGTCGAGCCCGTGGAGGTGAATGTGGACAATGACTCCATCGACTTTGAGATGCGTATGTATGAAGGTCGTCCGGCGACGATCAACGAGATCAATATAGTAGGTAACACGCGCGTGTACGAGCATGTCGTTCGTCGCGAGCTGTACACCAAACCCGGTCAGCTCTATTCGCAGTCGGATATCATGCGTTCGCTGCGTGAGTTGGCGCAGATGGGACATTTCGACCAGGAGAAGCTCGTGCCGGATATCCAGCCTAATCCCGAAGACGGAACGGTAGATATAACCTATCAGCTGGAGACGAAGTCCTCGGATCAGATCGAGTTCTCACTGGGCTGGGGCGCTACGGGTATCGTAGGATCGATAGGCTTGAAGTTCACGAACTTCGCCATCCAGAACCTGTTCAACCCGAAGAGTTACCGCATCGTTCCGCAGGGCGAGGGGCAGACGTTCAGCATCAACGCCCGTACGAACGGTGTGTACTACACCTCGGCGAGCATCTCGTTCATCGAGCCGTGGCTGGGCGGCAAGCGACCGAACTCGCTGTCCACGAGTATCTTCTTCGCCTCGCAGACGGGTTACTCCGACCGCTACTATCAGGCGTACAGGAACCTGTATAACTCATACGCGTACAACTACGCGTACTACGGTAACTCCGACTACTACCAGCAGCTGGCGGAGTCGGAAGCAGACCCCGACAAGTACCTCCGCACATTCGGTGTGAGCATCGGTTACGGCAAGCGTCTCCGGTGGCCGGATGACTACTTCCAGTTCTACGGAGAGTTGTCGTATCAGGCATACTGGATGAAGGACTGGGCGTATCTGTTGGTGTCGAACGGTACGTGTCATAACCTGGCGTTGAACCTGCAGTTGTCGCGTTCGAGCATCGACAACCCGATATACACGCGTCGCGGTTCGCAGTTCACGTTAGGGCTGAAGATCACTCCGCCGTGGTCGCTGATGAACGGTCTGGACTACTCGCAGATGACCACCAACGAGCGGTATCACCTGATTGAGTACCACAAGTGGACGTTCAAGGGCAAGGTGTTCACACCGCTGTCACGCGACTCGAAGCTGGTGCTGATGTCACGCTTTGAGTTCGGCTATGTGGGGCACTACAACAAATACGCCAAGACGCCGTTTGAGACCTACTACATGGGCGGTGACGGTATGAGTTCGTACTCGTCGTACGCCACGGATTACATCTCGATGCGCGGTTACTCATCCGGCTCACTCACGCCGTACGACCCGCAGACGGGACGAAACATGGGCTACGTGTATAACAAGTTCACGCTGGAGCTACGCTACCCTATCTCGCTGGAGCAGAACGCAACGATCTGGGCGCTGGGATTCTTGGAAGCGGGTAACTGCTTTGCGGATATCAAGGACTACAACCCGTTCAACCTGAAGCGTTCAGCCGGTGTGGGTGTGCGTGTGTTCCTGCCGATGTTCGGATTGCTCGGTATAGACTGGGGCTGGGGCTTCGACAAGATCAACGGCTCGGATCAGTACGGCAAGAGCCAATTCCACTTCATCCTCGGACAAGAATTATAAAAAATTATGAAAAAGATATTTGCACTGATTATTAGCGTGTTATGCGCGATTGGCGGGCTGCAGGCGAAAGATAATTCCGTCGCATACGTTGATATGGCATACATTTTGAAGAACTTACCACAGTACGAAACGGCAAACGAGCAGCTGACGATGATCGCCAAGCGTTGGCAGAAAGAGATTGATGCGCTGGAGCAGGAGGTACGCGTGATGACGACGAACTACCAGACGGAGCAGATCTTCCTGTCGGAAGACATGCGTAAGCGCCGCGAGGAGGAGATACTGGCGAAAGAGCAGGAAGCGATAGAGCTCAAGCGCAAGTATTTCGGCGAGTCGGGCGAGCTGACGAAGAAACGTGAGGCGCTGCTCAAGCCCATACAGGATGAGATCTACGCGGCTATACAGGAACTCGCCAACGAGAAACATATAGATGTGATCAAAGACCGCTCGTCGGATCCGGGGCTGCTGTATATGTCGTCGAAACTCGATTACTCGGATCAACTGCTCCAGAAGCTCGGAGCCAAATAAATGCGTCGACCATACATGGGCGACACCAAACAGGAAACAGATAAACAACAACGAATATGAAAAAGATTGTAATGATTATTGCGGTGCTGGCATTGACGCTGACCGCTAATGCACAGAAACTGGGTTATGTTAACACGCAGGAGTTGTTCTTGCAGATGCCTGAGTTGAAAGACGTACAGACTCGTATGGACAGCTTGAACAAGCAATACGAGAACCTGCTGATGACGATGCAGGAGGAGTATCAGAAGAAACTGCAGGACTACCAGCAGAAGCAGAACACGTTGCCCGAGGCTATGCGTCAGATCCAGGAGGAGGAGTTGTACTCGATGCAGCAGCGTCTGCAGACGACCTATCAGACCGCTCAGCAGGACGTGGAGCAGAAACGTGGCGAGTACCTCAAGCCTATTAACGAGCGCATGGCGAAAGCTATCCAGGAGGTAGGTGCGGACAACAAGTACACGTATATCTTCGACTCGGCAGCGGCAGCGTATATCGCTCCGGATGCTGACAATGTGATTGCACTGGTCAAAGCCAAATTGGGCATTAAATAATGGCAGACGGCTATCTCGAATCCCACTACGCCGAGTATGAGAAGAAAAAGGCAGAGTGGTTCAAACGTAAGAAACACATACCTCATCCTCTGAAACAGGAGGATGAGGCTTTATAAATTTTTTCACTATGGAACAAATTCAAAACTTACTTCGTGATAAGGCGTGGGCACGTTGGACGGTGCTTGTGCTGGTGGCATCGATGATGTTCTTCGCGTACATGTTCGTGGATATACTCTCGCCGTTGGCATCGCTGCTGAACGACTCGCTGGGTTGGGATCAGGGTGTGTTTGGCACGTACGCAGCCGGTGAGTACCTGCTGAACGTGTTCGGTTTCCTTATATTGGCGGGCATCATCCTTGACAAGATGGGTGTGCGCTTCACGGGCTTGCTCAGTGCCTCGCTGATGGTTATCGGTGCGGCGATCAAGTTCTGGGGTATATCGTGGTCGGAGGCGAACACCGTAGAGTGGCTCAACGGCTGGTGGCCAACGATGCCGGGTAGCGCCAAGCTGGCGATGTTCGGCTTTATGATCTTCGGTTGCGGCTGCGAGATGGCAGGTACGACGGTGAGCAAGATCCTCGCCAAGTGGTTCAAGGGCAAGGAGATGGCGCTGGCTATGGGACTTGAGATGGCTATCGCCCGTCTGGGTGTGTTTGCCGCCATGTGGCTCGCGCCGATGTTCAGTATCAAGTTCGCCGTTGACGGCACGAACTCTGTGGTTGCACCGCTGCTGTTTGCATCGGCACTGCTGGTGATCGGTCTGCTGAACTTCTTCGTGTTCACGATCATGGACAACAAGTTCGACAAGCAACTCGTGGCTATCGGCGAAGCACCGGCAGTGCATGATCCGGAGGATGAGTTCAAGGTCAGCGATCTGAAGCAGATCTTCTCGTCGAAGATGTTCTGGATCGTAGCGCTGCTTTGCGTGTTGTACTACTCGGCAATCTTCCCCTTCCAGCGTTTTGCTACGAACTTCCTGGAGGAGACGCTGCAGATCTCGAATGCCGAGGCTGCGGGTCTGTTCAAGTGGTTCCCGATCCTGGCTATGGTGCTGACGCCGTTCTTGGGTGCGTTCATTGACTACAAGGGCAAGGGCGCTTCGATGATGCTGCTGGGTGCAGTGATCATGATTGCGTGCCACAGTGTGTTTGCGTTCGTGCTGCCTGCTTTCCCGAGCAAGGCGCTGGCACTGTGCACTATATTGGTACTGGGTGTGAGCTTCTCGCTTGTGCCGGCATCGATGTGGCCGAGTGTGCCGAAGATCATAGACGAGAAAGTACTGGGGTCGGCTTACTGCCTGATCTTCTGGGTGCAGAACGTAGGATTGTGCCTCGTGCCGCTGCTGATTGGCAAGCTGCGCGTGGCTACTGACGGTTATCTCGTACCGATGATCGTGTTCGCCTCGTTCGGTGTGCTGGCATTCTTCCTGAGCCTTGCGCTGAAGGTCGAGGACAAGAAGAAAGGCTACGGACTGGAGTTGCCGAACAAGAAGTAAGTTTAGAGATATATGCCGAGGCCGAGGCCTATGAACTCGACCTTGGTCAGATGGGACTTCATCACGCCCTGGATGAACAGATGGTGCGGCAGGCGGTAGCGTATGTTCACCTGCGTGTACAGAAAGCCGTCGGGGTAGCCCGGGCTGCCGGCATTGATCAGATCGTAGGAGTAGAAGATCCCTTTGCGAGGCATCACGCCTTCGTTCCACAGAGCCGCGTAAGCGGCTTTGTCTTTTGTGGCCACCTCGCGGTTCTTGACGGGGTCGTAGAGATAGATGCCGAGATGGAAGCCTGCGGAGAAATGTCCGACGACGAACTCCGGCTGCAGGCTGACGCCTACGCGCCAGCAGTCGGCCTGTGTGGCGCCGGGGAGGTAGGTCTTGCCGTACTCCGTCGGGCGGTCGTAGTATGCGCCGTCGTAGAAGATATCCACGCCTCCGCCGAGGCGGAAGATACGATGCGCACGCCAATAGGCAGCGAGCTGAATCTCGGAGCAGAAGAACGTCTTACGGTCTTTGTAGAACACTTGTCGAGGCGCGCCGATGAAGCCGAGCTCTATCTCGCAGTGATGCTTGCGCAGGGCTTCGAGGCTGTACTCCTGCGTCGTTTGGTCAGCCGGGCGCGGGCTATCGTCCTCGGGGCGGTAGCAGAGGGTCAAATCGCCACCGAAGATGTTATAACCGGAGTTCGGCTTGCGCATGCTGCCGTTGCTCATATGATACCAGCCGGCAGACAGTCCGAGACTCCAGCCGCCGCGTATGGGGAAGGTCATGTAGAACGCTTCGGGGAAGAAGTAGTTGAACACCGATCCTATGGACTGGTTGATGTTCGGCGCGAGCTGGGTGACATAGAGCTGCTCGGGTGTAGCGGTGTTGTAGTAGGTCTTGGTGACGAACGCGAAGCCGAATCCCGGTCGCACGCCGACGATGAAGTGCGGCGAGCGGTAGAACGGCACTTCAAGGAACGCGTACGGCGCTATGGCGTGCCCGAGCAGGTCGCTACTGCCGGAGCGGGTGACGTCGAGCTTCCAGTAACTGAGCGCCGCACCGATGCGCGCATCGTTCCACTCGGTGAGCGACTGCCAGTTCGGGCGGAACGTGACAGCGAACTCGCCGCTGAGCGATGGGCCGCACCACGTGCCCTCTCTCTGCCCGAGCATCGTCTCGACCTTGGCGTCAGGCATGATCATACCGGAGCGGAGCGAGAAACGGTAGTCGATGTCCAGAGCGAACAACGACAGCGGCAGCAGCAGGCTGATGAGGGATATGTAGCGGTAGATTTGGCTCATCCGGATGACATACATAAATCTGAGGGCAAAGATACGAAAAATTATCGGCATATGCAAATAATAGTTTACAAAATGTCAAAAATGTCGGTAATTTTGATGCAATAGAGTAAGCAGATTTGCAATTTTGCTTACTTTTTTTGTATCTTTGCAGTCGGTATTAGTCATGTACGCGGCAAAAGCCGCCCGTTTTTGTTATCTATAGGATAAAACCTAATCAATAAACAACTAACGTTAAACAACTAAATTTTTAAGGTATGAAAAGATTTACATGCATGATTATTGCAGTATTTGCAGCAATGGCAATGTTTTCTGCCACACCTGCACAAAGAACTTCTGTTCTGAACGCAGGCACACAGAAACAAGTATTCCAGAATGCCGGTAAGGTTAATGCTGCGCGCAGCATTGACGGTAAGCAGATTCGCAAGGCAAACAAGGCTGCCAGCGACTATGTAGTTATCACCGATCAGCCGGCTGGTGAACTAAAAACGTACACTCGCGGTGGCGGTCACTACTATGTATCTAGTCAGCAGCTTTATTACGAAGATCAAAGTGGTACGATTGATATCGTTTTCGCTGCCGAGAACAAGGTTTACTTCAAGGACATCGTGAGCGGCTTGGCGTATGGCACATGGGTAGAAGGTACCATTTCTGCAGACGGCCAGACTATTACAGTACCCCTTAGCCAGAATCTGCGCTATGTATCGAGTTATGATGCTTGTGTCGCTATCAAACTGCTGAATTACACTGCTGGTAGCGGATTCTCTGTAGATACAGAGGCTACCAATGTTACATTCTCTGTAGCTGATGGTGTTATATCGATGCAAGGTACCAGTTTTGGAACCGTATCCTTAGCAGGTGTATGGACAGATGACGGTACTATCCAAAACTACGGCGATTATGAGTCCGTATATACTCCATACACACCGAACAAGACTCTTGTAACCTTGCCCGATGGACTGACTCCGACTTCTATGCCGATGACAGGTAAATTCTTTGCATCTATTACTGATTATAAATCTAACATCTCTACTGATATCAACACGAATGTCAAGGTGGCAAAGGATGGCAATACGTTCTACATCCAGGGTCTGGTACAACTCAAGCCGGAAGCATGGGTAAAAGGCGAGTTGGCTGACGGCGAGATTGAAATCCCCGTAACCTACCTGGGTGCAGATGCAGAGTCAAATGACCTGTACGCTATGGGGTATTCTTCAAAAGGGATTGTTGGTGTAACGCTCGTGTATGACGCCACATCCGGTTCTATGGAGGTAGATGGCTATGTAATGGTCAGCACCAAAGAGTTGGAGAATACAATGAGCGGCATCTACGAGGGCTTGTTCATCGGCGAGCGTCCTGAACTGGTAGTTGTTCCCACCGGTGCTACGATTGTCGAAATGCCGTTCAACGCTACAATCAATGATGGTTCTTCGAGCGAAGAGATCAACAGCACGGTAAAAGTTGCACGTGATGGCTCGGATGTTTATATCCAAGGTCTGTCCCAGGAGGCTCCGGAAGGATGGATTAAGGGTACTTTCAATGCAGCCGGCGACACAGCGACCTTCCCCTATGGTCAATATGTAGGTGTCAGCACCAACTATGGTTGCTCAATGTACTTAATCGGTGACGATGAGGCTGGAGATAACATTGCTGACATTGTATTTGCTTTCGATGCAAATAAAAACCTGTACACTGCTCAGAATGTGATTTATGATAACGCAAAGAAAGATGCTTTCTATTACGTTTATATGATTGCCAATGCTATTATCGGTACGAACTGTGATGGCCTCTGGATTGCAGCTAACCAAGGTTACACCAATGCGCAAGATGTTACTGCGATTACTATCAGCGAGGAGATTTCCGGTGCGCTGGCTAAGAATGGCAACAACAATGGTCCCAAATATTATGAAAGCGGTACTGCTCTCCGTATGTACGGTGACAACACGCTAACCATCACATCTGCACAAATCATGGGTAAGATTGTCATTACCATGACAGGCAGCGCTGATCAGAAGCAACTCACTGCTAATGTTGGTGAGTATAGTCTTGATGGTAATGAGGGTACTTGGACTGGTGAGGCCAAGGAAGTTATCTTCACAGTTGTATCCAGCAAACAAGCTCGTATCCAGAAGATTCAAATTTTCTATCTGGACTACAGCAAGACTCTCGTGACCGTACCGACTGACCTTGAAACTTCGTCTTACAAATTCAAGGGCACAGATACGTATAATAATCAGGCTACTACGTTTGAAGTACAAGTAGGCTTTAAGGGTAATGACGTTTACTTCCAGGGCTTGAGCTATTATCTGCCTGAAGCATGGGTAAAGGGTACATTGGCTGACGGAATCGTTACTATCCCGGGTTGGTATCTGGGCGTGTGGGAAAGTTTCTTCGGTGACTACAATCTTGTATTTGGCGGTGCTACATTTGCATACAATGCAGAGGCTGACAAGTTTACATGTGCAGAATATCAGACCTATGATGCAGAAGGTTACGCTATGGACGAATATGCTGACATCACGTTAACCAAACTGGTAGAGGTTGCTGCTACTCCTGTTGAGCCGGAGATTACTTCATTTGCGGTTGCTGGTGAAACATATCCGAAAGTGAACTTCAATATATCTTTGACCGGTACTAACGGTGAAGATTTGTTAGAGAGCAAGACGAGCTACATCTTCTTCGTTCAGAAGGGTAATGAGTCAAGCCCACTTGAGCTCACTACAGATCTCTACGAAGAGCTTGAGGCTAACATGACTGAGATTCCTTACACCTTCTCGGACGACTACGACATCTACAACTATCGTCTGTACCTCAACCAGAGCGAAGAAGAGCTCCGCAGCTGGGATAAGCTCGGCTTGCAGACCATCTACCGTGGTGCTGGCGAAGAGCACAAGTCCACTATCAACTGGTTCGACGTACGCGCTTACTGGGCTGAGGTTGACGGTGAGGCTACCGCTGTTGAGAATGCTAATGTAGCTGTTAAGGCTGTTAAGAGCATCAAGGACGGTCAGCTGATCATCCGCGCTAACGGTAAGATCTTCAACGCTCAGGGCGTAGAGATCCGCTAAGCGACAGACAATCGGTTAATCTTCACGATTGACCGATAACAAGAGAGGGCGCATCGCAGGATGCGCCCTCTTCTTGTTTGGAGAAATATCATTGCTGTCCCATTAAAATAGGGACATCTGCTTATAAAGCATTGTATTTAAGCTTTTTGTAATATGTCATTAAACAAACGGATTTGGTTTTATTTATCGCTTTTGAGTGTTTTGCTCGGAGAGTTGTGATAATTGATGGTAAAAACTATCCGAGAGTTTACTTTCGAGGTGATGTTCCCCCATGACTGGGGGAAACGGGCACGCTGGCGTGCAGAGGAAAAAGGGGCAATAATATAAGTTAATCATTAGTTTCAAAACACTCAAAAGGGTTTATGTAGGTTTATTTTCTTTTTTATGGGACACTATTGATACTCTGTCTAAAAAAACGCTCTTCTAAAACGAGCCATTATCGAGGGAATATCGAGAGAATATCGAGGGAATCCTAGACTTTACTCCTGCCCAAAACGGATAATTTGCAAGGCAAACTGTGCATTATTCTATCATTCTGCGTAAAACAACACATTTTTTCGCAGAATGATTATTTTTATTTGCATATATCAAATATTTTTTGTACTTTTGCTGTCGATTTTGAAATTCAATCGGATTAAATTGAAAAAATTACATCAAAAGTATGGGAAATGTTCGTTTTGAAGCGTTAAAATCCGCTTTTGCGCATGAATCAGCGCAGGTGAATGAGCCGGAAGGCAAGGTGAAAGATTATTTTGCGCAGGATGTGTTCACGCGCGAGAAGATGAAGGAGTATATCGCGCAGGAGGTGCTTGAGCAGCTCTTCGACGATGTGGATAACGGTCGCACTATCCATCGCGACATAGCCGGCATAGTAGCTATCGGCATCCGCAAGTGGGCTATCGAGCACGGCGCAACGCACTTCACGCACTGGTTTCAGCCGCTGACGGGCGGCACAGCCGAGAAGCACGATGCGTTCTTCACATTGAAAGACGGCGCGCTGATTGAGGAGTTCAGCGGTGACTCGCTATACCAGCAGGAGCCCGACGCATCATCGTTCCCGAGCGGCGGCATTAGGAACACCTTCGAGGCACGCGGATACTCGGCGTGGGATCCCTCGTCGCCGGTGTTCCTGATCGGTGATACGCTGTGTATCCCGACGGTGTTCGTCGCCTACACGGGCGAGGCGCTGGACTACAAGACCCCGCTCATCCGTTCGACGGCGGCACTCTGCCACGCCGCACGCGAGGTCTGTGCGTACTTCGACAAACAGGTGAAGCACGTGCATGCGAACCTCGGCTGGGAGCAGGAGTATTTCCTTGTGGATGAAGCGCTGTATAACGCCCGCCCGGACTTGATGCTCACCGGCCGCACGCTGATGGGGCATAACAGCGCGAAGAGCCAGCAGCTGGAAGACCATTACTTCGGCGCTATACCGGCACGTGTGTTAGCGTTCATGCGCGAGCTGGAGTACGAGGCGCTGAAAGCCGGAATACCCGTACGTACGCGTCATAACGAGGTGGCACCAAACCAGTTTGAGATGGCACCGATCTTCGAGGACGTAAACCTTGCTAACGATCATAACCTGCTCGTGATGAGTATCATGGAGCGTGTGGCGGAGCGCCATCACTTCCGCGTACTGCTGCACGAGAAACCCTATGCGGGCGTGAACGGCAGCGGCAAGCACTGCAACTGGTCATTGCAGACGAACACCGGCATCAACCTGCTTGCCCCGGGTAAGAACCCCTACCAGAACCTGCAGTTCATCACGTTCCTGGTGAATGTGCTGATGGCTGTGCAGCGGCATAACGGTCTGCTGAAAGCCTCTATCGTCAGCGCGACGAACGAGCACCGTCTGGGTGCGAACGAAGCGCCGCCGGCGATCATCAGCGTGTTCCTCGGCAAGCAGATAAGTGCCGTGCTGGACAAGCTCGAGCACGCCAAAGCCGAGGAAGCGATCATCATCAATGCCAAGAAAGAGATGAAGCTCGGCGTAGCGAATATCCCCGAGATCCTGCTCGACAACACCGACCGCAACCGCACGTCGCCGTTTGCGTTCACGGGTAACCGCTTCGAGTTCCGTGCCGTGGGATCGTCGGCGAACTGCGGAGCAGCGATGCTCGCGCTCAACGCTGCCGTAGCCGAGCAGCTGATGCTGTTCAAGCAGGAGGTGGACAGTCGTATCGAGAAAGGCGAGGCGAAAGAGCGGGTGCTGTTTGATGTGATCAAGAAGTATATCGTAGCCTGCAAGGCTATCCGTTTTGACGGCAACGGCTACAGCGACGAGTGGAAAGCCGAAGCACAGAAACGCGGTTTGGACTGCGAGACGAGCGTGCCTCTGGTCATCGACCGATATCTGGCGCCGGAGTCGGTGAAGATGTTCGGTCTGACAGGCGTGCTCAGCGAAGCCGAGCTGCACAGCCGCAGCGCGGTGAAGTGGGAGACGTATGTCAAGAAACTGCAGATCGAGAGCCGCGTGATGGGCGATCTGGTGGTGAACCACGTGCTGCCTGCCGCCAAGCGTTACCAGACGATGCTGCTGCAGAACGTGCTGGCTGTCAAGCAGGTGTTCAGCGCCGATGAGGTTGCCACG
>CACZRD010000134.1 GCA_902783545.1 uncultured Bacteroidales bacterium | reverse complement strand
TCTATCTTGCTCATGTTCCTACAAATATATGCAGGCACAGTCTGTACCTGATTACCGAACGTGAACGATGTGATTGTCGAACCGGCAGTATAGAATGGCGCGTCTTCACCCGTACCGATACTGCAATTCACAGGTTTCCATACTACCGAGGTCAGCGGGTTGCCATAGAACACTTTGTTGCCCATTGAAGTTACCGTACTCGGGATCGTCACCGATGTGAGATTGCAGTTATAGAACGCACGCAGACTGATGGTTGTCAAGCCTTCCGGCAGGTTAATCTCCTTCAGCGCCTTACATCCGTAGAATGCATCGGTATTGATGGTCGTAATAGATGACGACAGCGTCACGGATTGCAGATTCGAGCAGCCTTCAAACGCGCTTGTGCCAATGGAGGTCACCGGATAGGTATTGTTATTATACTTCACCTCTGCCGGAATATTCACGGTTATATATTCCTTATACACCGTCTGCCCCGAGCTCTGGTCTTTCACCAACGTAGCCGCTGTTGAACCGAGAGAGTAATAGAAATCGCCTACCAGAACCGTCTCAGCCAACATCATTGCTGTACTTAGTACCACAGTCGTCAAAAGAGTAAAAATTCGTTTCATATATTTAGATATTTTATGTTCATGCATTCACGTTACACGTCCGCGCACAATTCAACGCACAAAGATACAAATATTTTTTGATATTTGCAAATTTTCTTAAAGAAAAATGCAGAATTTTCCTAAAATGGGGATTATTCACTCATAAAACTCCATTAGCCAACTATTCTGCAACTACTCTGCAACTATTCTGCAACTATTCTGACTCCGTCGCCCCTTCATCACACTTTCATCGAGCCTCCCACAAGACTGCAATGTATGCTCAATGTATGCTCAATGTATGCTCAATATATGCTCATTGTATGCTTCTGCTAACGTCAAGCCACTCACAACACAATGTATATATATTACATAGTAATATATAGTAAGAGGCATCTAATTCTCAAATTAAAGTATTTTTGGACAATTTTGGATAATGTTTGACAACTGATGAAACTTAGATATTTTTTGAGGTACATCAAATGTTTTTTGAGGAAATATCAGCTCTGAAATAGCCGTTATTCTGTCATTTTGGCAAAAATGTGCGAATATAGTTGCTAAAATCATTAAAAATGATTCAAAAATTTGCAAATGTCAAATATTTTTTGTAACTTTGTACGTTTTTTGGAAATTACAAAAATCATACATCATGAAAAAACATATTATCTCAATCTTTGCGCTATGTCTTATAGCGCCTATGTTGTGGGCTGCCAGTGTCACTGCCCCGAGTGATATACCTGCGTATTACAAAGACGCAGACGGCTTGTCGGGCGGAGCCCTCTGGGAGCAGATTCACAAGACTGCCAACGTCGGTTTCAAGTCGCTCGGTTACAACGGGCTATGGACTGCGTACAAGACTACCGACGTCTATCCCACCAACCCCAACCACCCGGACTACGTGGCTTCCAAAGCCGGCAAGATATGGGATATGTACGGCGAATGCGACTTCACGTACCAGAAAGACCAGTGCGGCACGTACAAGAAAGAGTGCGACTGCTACAACCGTGAGCACTCAATCCCCAAATCGTGGTTTGGCGGAGGCACAAGCGGTATCGGCTGCGATATCTTCCACCTTGTGCCTACCGACGGCAAAATCAACGGTGTACGCTCCAACGACGAGTTCGGTGTGGTGGCTGCAGGGCAAACCTATTACGGCAACGGTACAGGCGCTGCAGGCTCTTGGTCAACAGACAGAAAGACCATCGCCTCTGCCGCTGGTGAAGAGATTAAAGGTTCAGGTCGTGTATTCGAACCCAAAGACGAGTACAAAGGCGACTTTGCGCGCGGATATATGGGCACGATCGTCAAATGGGCACAATCGAACATGACGAGCGGTAACAACTTCTTCACCGGCATCTACGATGCGGCGCATTACTTCGGCTTCACAAAGAAAGCCGTCGTGCTGATGATGAAGTGGCATCGCGAGGATCCCGTCAGCCAGAAAGAGATCGACCGCAACAACGGCATCCAGATGACGCAAGGCAACCGCAACCCGTTCATTGACTATCCCTACCTCGCAGAGTATATCTGGGGCGAACACGCCGGTGAGAAAGTAAATATGCTGCTGCTCATCCCATCCAGTTCGCCGGAGTTCATCCCGGGCGAGAGCAACGGTTACCGAGGTGGACAAGACCCGACGGACATTGAGGCTGTGCAAGAAGTGCCTGCAGCTACGAAAATATTCATCAACGGACAATTGTATATCGTCGTGGGTGAAGTTATGTACACCATGACCGGAGAAAAAGTGAAATGAAAAAGTATCTACTGATAGCCCTCGCGCTGCTTGCGCAACTGAGTTTCGCCAACGTCATTGAAGGCGTGGCGTCTATCCCTGACGGCTACTACGACGGCGTGAACGGCAAGAAAGGTGCGGACAATATTCTCAATGCACTAACAACCTGCATCTCAAAGAACTACAACGTGATCAACTACTCGGCGCTCGAGGATCAT
The DNA here is from genome assembly GCA_902783545.1 of uncultured Bacteroidales bacterium. Classification (GTDB taxonomy): domain Bacteria; phylum Bacteroidota; class Bacteroidia; order Bacteroidales; family Paludibacteraceae; genus Colicola. The sequence goes on along the minus strand of CACZRD010000134.1, from coordinate 19,174 downwards.
TATCTCAATACCGACTTCTATGCCGACACATTGTGGGATATGTATTCCACCTGCCGGTTCACTATGGCGGAAGCCAACAAGGCACAGAAAGCGGTTTGCGACGGATGGAACAAAGAGCACGTGGTGTGTCAGTCGTGGTTGGGCAGTGGTCCGATGGTGTCGGATATGTTCAATGTCTATCCGACCGATGCGCGCGTAAATAACCTGCGCTCAAACTACCCGTACGGCGTGGTGGGCACAAACAAAGGCATCAGCAACGACCCCGATCATCACGCATTAGGCAAGTTAGGCACATCCGCTCTGACAGGTGCAGGGAGTAATACCGTTTATGAACCCGACGACCGTTACAAAGGCGACTTTGCGCGTACCTTCTTTTATATGGTTGCACGTTACCGCAACAACATTCTGAACTCCGGTAACGGTTCAGCGATGTTCTCATCCAGCCCGACGAACTTGACGAGTTACAGCCTGTCGTTTTTGTTAGACTGGCACCGCAACGATCCCGTCTCGCCAAAAGAGATCGACCGTAACCAAGGCGTATATGGCGAGCAGAACAACCGTAACCCGTTCATCGACTACCCCGATCTCGTGGAGTATATATGGGGCGATAAGGTCGGCCAGACGGTCGATCTGTCAACCATGAAACCTACCTGCGACGGCGCATCACAGATCGTCAAGTACGGTGTGACATGGATGGTGAACGGCGCTGTCCTGAAGATCGACTCCGTGCGTGAGCACAAGAAACCCGCGTCCCTACCCGTTGAACCGGCATCATGCTCCGAATCGAGCGAGAGTTTCTACGGCTGGGCAGGTGGTTCGTGGGACGGCATTTTGCCGAACTACCTGCCGGATGATATTGTCGAGTTCTCGAACATTGATTATATGCCTGCCGTAGATTTTGATGTGACCTATCACGCCGTCTTCGCCCACAAAGAGGTGACAACTACCGGACAAGTCGAGCGCTCAGAGACCATCAACTTTAAAGATCAAGGCTACGGCAACGGGGATGCAGTGACTGAACTCAAACAAGGTGATGTAACCGTCACGTTCGGCAAAGGAACGGCCGGCAGCAATGTGCCCAAATACTACAACACGGGCGAGGCTGTGCGCTGCTACCCGGGTAACACAATGACCGTGGAAGCCGAAAATATGACGGCTATCGAGCTCACTTTCGGTTCGGGTGACAACAGCAATACTATATCCGCCACCCCGGGCACGCTCAACGGCAGCAAATGGACAGGTAACGCCAATAGCGTGGTGTTCTCAGTGGGCGGCAGCAGCGGTCACCGTCGTATAGCGGGAGTCAAGGTTACCTTGAACGGCAACGGCGAACAGACAGAATACACGGACTACCTGACGAAATGCGATAACACATCCACCGTCGTTAATCCGGCAGTCAGTGCACCCGCTGCACGCAAAATGCTGCGCGACGGGCAACTGATCATCGTAATAGACAACAAAGAATACAACATCTTAGGTTTCTAATCATGAGAAAGACGTTATTTATACTCATCAGCCTAGTTCTATGCAGCTCTTTTGCGTTGGCGGAAGTGATGCCGGAAGGCTATTACAATGGCATCAACGGCACAAAAGACGGCGAACTAAAAGGCACGCTGAAGACCATTATCCGCGACCACACGGCAATCCCGTACGGCAAAGGTTCGAACAACTGCACATGGTTTGTGTTTTACTATTCCGACCAAAATGCTGAAGGCTACTGCGAGGATATGTATTGCGATACATGGCAGAAGTTCACGACTCCCGGTTCTGCAGTGAGCGGTTGTAATATAGAGCACAGTTTTGCTAAATCATGGTGGGGAGGCGCAGAAAACGATGCCTACAAGGACTGCTACCACCTCAATCCTTCGAACAGTAATGCCAACAGCGCACGTAGCAACTACCCGCTTGGCGTGCCGGAGAAAGAGATCAAGACCGCAGGCTCACTCAAAATAGGCAAGCGTCACCATGATGCGCTGAATGAAGATCACTATGTATTCGAACCGAAAGACGAATACAAAGGCGATTTTGCACGCGCCTACTTCTATATGGCTACCTGCTACGGCAAAGATATCAACGGCAACTATGATGCCACTATCTGCTCCAAGTACAAAGGCTGGCGTGTAGATAACAAAGATGTAGGTTCGAAGTACGCTATGCAGAACAACAACTACCTCGAGTTTCAGTCATGGGAGCAAGAGGTGCTGATCACCTGGCATCGCCAAGATCCCGTCAGCGAGAAAGAGATTCGCCGCGCGGATGCTGTAAGTAACTTCCAGCACAACCGCAACCCGTTCATCGACTACCCCTACCTCGCAGAGTATATCTGGGGCGAGAAAGCCGGGCAGAACCTCGACATGAGTCACCTCATCTCTTCCTCTGACCCGCGATTCATCGTTGGCGTAAGCAATGGCTGGTGGGGTGAGTCCACAGCCACCGAAGTGACGACTACCCTACCCGCCGCAACGAAGATCATCCGCAACGGACAACTGATCATCCGGCACAACGGCCGCGAGTACAACATCCTCGGCCTCTAATCCAGAATTTCTAGAACATCCAGAATTTCCAGAACATCTAGAATTTCTAGAACTTCCAGAACATCCGGACAATAAAACATAACACAACAAAATACACAATTATGGCAGAAGAGAAAATTCCCGTTAACCTGTTGGCAGACTTCCCGCCCATCTCCGCAAAGACTTGGAAGGACAAGATCATCGCTGACTTAAAAGGCGCCGACTTCGACAAGAAGCTCGTTTGGCGCACTCCGGAAGGCTTCAATGTGCAGCCTTTCTACCGTCGTGAGGACCTCAAAGGTCTGAAGACGACTGTGTCCGCTCCGGGACAGTTCCCCTACGTTCGCGGAACACGCACAAACAACGAGTGGGATATCCGTCAGAACATCTGCGCTTGCCAGAATGCCCGCAAGGCAAACGCCAAGGCGCTCGAAGTACTGAATAAAGGTATCAACTCCATCGGTTTCTGCTTGAACAAGGAGAAACTTAGTTACCACTTCATCAAGGTGCTGCTCCAAGACATCCGCATCGACATTATCCCCGTGAACTTCTCGATCTGCGCTTGCAAGGCTCCCGAACTGGCGAACATCCTCGTTCGTTATATCGGTCGTGAGTACAAAGGCACAGACATCAAGCTCTTCCGCGGCTCAATCAATGTCGATCCGATCAAGGCTATGCTCGTCAAGGGCAAACCGCTGAGTCGTGAGCAAGTGAGCGAGAAGATCGCCGCCGTAGTCAAGGCTGCCAAGTCGCTGCCTAACTACCGCGTAGTGGCTGTGGATAGCGTGGTGCTGAACAACAGTGGTGCTTACGCAACTCAGGAGCTGGCTTACGCTCTGGCTTGGGGTGCTGAGTACATGACGATGCTCACCGAAGCCGGTGTACCGAACTACCGCGCTGCTAACGCTATCCGCTTCAATATGGGTATCGGAGGCAACTACTTTATGGAGATTGCCAAGTTCCGCGCAGCTCGTCTGCTGTGGGCAAAGATCGTTGAGGCGTACAAAGCTCCGATCTTCACCACCGCCCTCAAGAACGCTGCAAAGATGAACGTCAGCGCCGAGACCAGCAAGTTCAACATGACGATCTTCGATGCTTATGTGAACCTGCTTCGTTCGCAGACCGAGACGATGTCTGCCGCTCTGGCCGGTGTGGACGAGATCACCGTTACGCCGTTTGATGTAACCTACGAGAAGCCGACGGATTTTGCCGAGCGTATCGCCCGTAACCAGCAGTTGCTGCTCAAGGAAGAGGCACACTTCGACAAGATCATCGACCCGGCCGGCGGTTCATACTATATCGAGAACCTGACGGCATCCATCGCTGCCGAGGCTTGGAAGCAGTTTCTCGCTATCCAAGAGCAAGGCGGTATGTATCAGATGGTAGCCGAAGGCAAGGTACAGGAGCACATTGCTGCGAACCTCAAGGCTCGTCTGGGCGATGTTGCCAAACGTAAAGAGGTACTCCTTGGCTCGAACCAGTTCCCGAACTTCACCGAGACCGCTGCCAAGAAGATCAAAGCCAACGCCGGTGCTTGCAGCTCGATCTGCACATGCAAGGATAAACCCAAAGAGGCAAGTCATTGCGGCTGTGACGGTAAGTGCGAGAACGCACTGCCTACCCTGCCCGTGGCTCGTGCTGCCGAGGAGTTTGAGACGCTCCGTCTGGAGACCGAGGCAAGCAAGAAACAACCTGTGGCATTCATGCTGACTATCGGTAACCTCGTGATGCGTATCGCACGTGCACAGTTCTCGTGCAACTTCCTCGCGTGCGCGGGTTATAAGGTAATAGACAACAACGGCTTTAAGACCGTACGCGAAGGCATCAAGGCTGCTAAGAAAGCCAAAGCCGACATTATCGTGCTCTGCTCCAGCGACGACGAGTACGCAACCTTCGCTCCTGAGGCATGGAAAGTGCTGCAAAAAATGGACGAAGCCAAACGCCCGATGTTCATCGTTGCCGGTGCTCCGGCGTGCATGGAAGATCTCCAAGCCCTCGGCATCGAGAACTTCATCCACGTACGCTGCAACGTCCTCGAAACACTGAAAAAGTTTAACGCCCAACTCCTTAAAAAGTAACAGCAATGAAACCAGATTTTAAGCAAATAGACATCAAACAGGTTTCAGCCTCTAAGGTGCTGGGACCGAATACAGCTGATTGGCAGACGCCCGAACTTATCGACGTTAAGCCTATCTATACCAAAGAAGACCTCAAAGGCATGGAGCACCTTGACTACGTGTCGGGTATTCCTCCGTTCCTCCGTGGCCCGTACAGCGCGATGTACCCGTTGCGTCCTTGGACGATCCGTCAATACGCCGGATTCTCTACAGCCGCCGAGTCCAACGCGTTCTACCGCCGTAACCTCGCCTCCGGTCAGAAAGGTCTGTCGGTTGCCTTCGACCTCCCGACCCACCGCGGCTACAATGCTGACAATATGCGTGTGGTAGGTGACGTAGGTAAAGCAGGTGTTTCGATCTGCTCGCTGGAGGATATGAAGGTGCTGTTCGCAGGTATTCCTTTGAACAAGATGTCCGTATCTATGACGATGAACGGCGCTGTGCTGCCTATCCTTGCGTTCTATATCAACGCAGGTCTGGAGCAGGGAGCCAAACTCGAAGAGATGGCCGGTACGATCCAGAACGATATCCTCAAAGAGTTCATGGTACGTAACACCTACATCTACCCGCCTAAGTTCTCGATGAAGATCATCGCCGACATCTTCGAGTACACCTCGCAGAATATGCCGAAGTTCAACAGTATATCTATCTCCGGTTACCACATGCAAGAAGCCGGTGCCACCGCCGACATCGAGTTGGCATACACACTCGCCGATGGTATGGAGTACCTGCGCGCCGGTGTGAACGCCGGTATGGATGTTGATACCTTCGCTCCGCGTCTGTCCTTCTTCTGGGCTATCGGTATGAACCACTTCATGGAGATAGCGAAGATGCGTGCAGGTCGAATGTTGTGGGCAAAGATTGTGAAGAGCTTCGGTGCCAAGAACCCGAAATCGATGGCACTCCGTACGCATAGCCAGACTTCCGGTTGGTCGCTCACCGAGCAAGACCCGTTCAACAACGTAGGGCGTACCTGTATCGAGGCTATGGGTGCTGCGCTGGGTCACACGCAGTCGCTGCACACCAACGCATTGGACGAGGCTATCGCACTGCCGACGGACTTCAGCGCACGTATCGCTCGTAACACGCAGATCTATATCCAAGAAGAGACGAAAGTCTGCAAGGAGATCGACCCGTGGGGCGGCTCGTACTACGTAGAGGCTCTGACCAAAGAGCTTATGGACAAAGCGTGGGCACATATCCAGGAGATCGAGAAACTCGGCGGTATGGCTGCTGCTATCGAGACCGGCGTACCTAAGATGCGTATCGAGGAAGCCGCAGCACGTACGCAGGCACGTATCGACTCCGGTAACCAGAAGATCATTGGCGTGAACGAGTACCGTCTGGATCACGAAGACCCGATCGACATTCTCGAGATCGACAATACAGCCGTTCGTACCGAGCAGGTTGAGCGTCTGAAGGAACTCCGTGCCAACCGCGACGAGGCTGCTGTTCAAGCAGCACTCGCAGAGATCACGAAGTCCGTTCAGGCTTGGGCTGACGGAGGCAAGGGAGAGAACCTCTTGGCTCTGGCAGTCAAAGCAGCCGGATTGCGCGCTTCGTTAGGCGAGATCAGTGATGCCTGCGAGAAGGTCGTAGGACGTTATAAAGCAACCATTAGAACTATTTCAGGCGTGTACGCAGCAGGAACAAAGAACGACAGCGACTTCCAGGAAGCCTGCCGTCTGACGGCAGAGTTTGCCAAGAAAGAAGGTCGCCAACCCCGTATCATGATTGCCAAGATGGGTCAGGACGGCCATGACCGTGGTGCCAAGGTGGTAGCTACCGGCTACGCAGACTGCGGCTTTGACGTGGATATGGGACCGCTGTTCCAGACTCCGGAAGAAGCTGCCAAGCAGGCTGTGGAGAACGACGTTCACGCACTCGGCGTTTCGTCGCTCGCAGCAGGCCACAAGACCTTGATTCCGCAAGTGATTGCCGAACTCAAGAAACTCGGTCGTGAGGATATCCTCGTTACCTGCGGCGGTGTAATCCCCGCACAGGACTACGACTTCCTCTACAAAGCCGGTGTTGCCGCCATCTTTGGCCCGGGTACTCCTGTCGCCTACTCCGCCAAGGTCGTTATGCAACTGCTTATGCAAGAGTGATAACAAGTGAAAGAATTAATGAATGAGAAAGAGAGCAGCCTGTGAGGTTGCTCTCTTTTGTTTGGCATAGTATTTGATATGTACAAGATGTGTGTCGTAAAGGGATTATAGTAACAGGGCTGTTGTGCTTGGCGCTGGCGGTGTTTGTGACACCGGTAATGGCGCGGAAGCACAAGCCCGTCGTACCCGATTCGTTGCAACGCTTGGAATTGGAGGTGAATGGTGTCGGGGTGACAATGCAACGGGTTGAAGGCGGTTCGTATCTAATGGGCGCAACGCCGGAACAGACTGACAAGGATATCTATACCGACAAACCGGCGCACCTCGTTTTTCTTTCTCCATATTATATTGCAACAACGGAAGTGACCGTGGAGCTGTGGCGTGCGGTGATGCCTGAGCGGGAAGTGATCAACCCTAAAGGTTATCCGACAGTACCGATCTCGTACGTATCGTGGGGCGATTGTCAGGAGTTTGTGCGACGGCTCGACAGTATCACAGGGTTGCCGTTTCGTTTGCCGACCGAGGCTGAATGGGAATATGCGGCACGAGGAGGAGCAAAGAGTAAGGCGTATCGCTTTGCTGGCGGGAATGAGGCGGATAGTGTCGGTTGGACATATTCATGTTCCGGTAACTGGAAACATCCTGTCGGACGTAAGCAACCGAATGAGTTGGGGCTGTTCGATATGACCGGCAATGTGTCAGAATGGTGTCAAGATATCTATGGCCTTTATACGCTCAGCACACAGCCTGATCCTTGCGGCGCTGATACAGGCCGTTACCGCATTGTACGCGGTGGCAGTTACGCGGAGTGTGTGGCGAACAGCCATCTGTCAGTGCGCCACTGGCATGTACCGGAAACAGCCACTGAGTATATCGGTTTTCGTGTAGCACTGACGCTGCCTGACGATCCGATGATGCAAGTGGCAGAAGAGGAGCCGCCGCTTACGCGCTCTGTTCGCATCAAAGGTAAGAAACTGCGGTTTGTCTATGTGCCTGCCGAGCAGCCGTATTATATATCGGAAGAAGTGGAGTGCGCGCTATGGAAGAAGATTATGCTCAAAGATGCGCCGGAGCGCTGCAAGAGTGTGGCGCTCGGGATGAGCAGATCTGATCGCACCCGTTTTGCAGAGTACAGCAGTCGGGCTGCTAACGAAGCCATGTTAGTCGCATCGGCAGAGCAGATTGTGTTGGCAGAGCAACAACATATCATTGAGCCCTTTCAACCGGACGTAAGCCATAAGCGAAAGAAGGAATCGACGCGTTCAATCCAGCGTAAACGCAAGGCTGTTGACAAACTGTCTCCCTGGACGGAATTGGTAGGTGTACGCCTTCCTAAACCCGACGATCCGGTACTTTTGCAATTCAAACAAGCCGACGATGAGTCTCGTCCGCTGCGGTTAGTACTATTTGTTAAGTGATGGCTTCAAAGCCTTTGCCGAACACGCCGGAGACGTTTGCCTGGCTGACGAAGGCATTGGGATCGATGTCGCGCACGATACGCATGATCTGTTGCGCCTCGTGGCGGCGTGCGAGCACAGATACGACATGCATCGGCTGCTTACTGTACCAGCCTGTACCATCGAGCAACGTCACACCGCGGTTGACAGTCTGATTGATGGCGGTAGCAATCTCGGCATAATGCTTCTGCGAGTAGATGAAGAACTGCACCGAGCGCCTCAGATGGCTCATCATCGTATCGACTGAGAGTGTGTAGGATACAGTCATACAAAGACCGTACAAGATCCTTCGCGTCTTGAAGTCGGCGATCTCCTGCGCTGTGATGCCATCGTATAAGAACTGCTCGGGCAACGGCAGCATATATGACGAAGCGATAATAATCAGGTCGCAGATGATCATCACTCGTCCCAGAGAGATGTCGCGGTAATGATGCACAACCTTCGCCACGATGTCCGTGCCGCCGGATGAACCGTTATTCGCCATCACCACACCCAGCGCGACGCCGAACGCTATACCGCCGACTATACAGGCAGATACCGGATTGTCGATGAGCGGCGTTGTGCGGATAGGGATTACGCGATACCAGAGAGCCAGCGTCAGCGTACCGAAGAGTGTACGCACACAGAATCGCCAGTCCACAGTGAAGTACGCTATCGCCAGCAGAATCGTGTTGAACAGAAGCGTCGTCAGCCACACGGGTATCGAGCCGCCGTACATTGCGAAGGTGTCAGGAAACGCACCGCTCGTGGCGTAGTAGATGATTGCACAGATACCAGTCAGACCACCGGAAACGATGTTATGCGGCAGGATGATCCAGTTGACAATCATCGCCATCGGAAACATCGCAAAGAAGATGATCACATACTCCAATGCGGTCTTGATCGGACTCGGCGCATAATGTCCGCCGTATAGTTGTTCGTGTAATGAGTTCTTCATTGCCGTTAGATCATTAGCGTGAGTTCATTAACTGATCAAAGCCTTCGCCGAACACGCCGCGCACCTGTGACTGGCTGACAAACGCATTGGGGTCGATGTTGCGCACGATACGGAAGATCTTCGCACTATCGTGCTGTCGGGCGATGGTAGTGATTACTTTGTACTGCTCACCGGAGAACCCGCCCTCGGCATCCAGATATGTCACACCGCGGTGCACATCGTGGATGATAGCATCAGCGATCTGCTTGTACTTCTTCGAGAAGATGAAGAACTGTACAGACTGCCGCATTCTGTTCATGATCCAGTCCACAGCCGTCGAACTGATGAACGTGTAGCACAGACCGAACAGCACTTTCTCAAGGCTGCGTACCTCCGGCAGGAAGTAACCGCAGGAGATAGCTACTATATCGCATATCAGCAGCACTCGTCCCATCGGCAGGTGCTGGTATTTGTTCACGATCATCGCCACGATATCCGTGCCACCAGTCGAGCCGTTGTTCAGGAAGACCAGTCCGAGAGCCGTACCGTTGAATATACCGCCCAGTACCACTGCCATGAACGGGTCTGTGATGATCGGCACTTCGAGTACAGGAATAACCTTCAGCCAGAATGTCAACCAGAACACCCCGAACAGCGTACGCAGCACATAGCGCTTGCCTACGGCAAAATATGCGGCTATGAGCAGCAAGACGTTCATCGTTGCCGACGATGCCCAGATAGGTATCACGCGGTGCGAAGCGAAATACAGGATCTCGCAGTAACCCGTCAAGCCGCCGCCGACAATAGCGTGGGGAACCAATATATGATTGACTACTACCGCGTAAGGGATAGTGCACAAGGCAATCATAAAGTATTCCTTGAGCAGCAAGAACGGCTTTGCCTTATATATCTCTTCTAATTTGGACATTAAAATCTTGCTATGAGGTTTCTGTCGCCAAAGCCGTTATCGACCTTTGCTACAGGCACGAAGAACTTGTTTGCCGCTACGTCCTGTGTCGGGTAGATAGCTTTGGAGCGCGGATAACTGTGACGCCACTCGTCGGCTACTGCCTCGTACTCGGGGTGCGGAGCGTTGACCAGCACATTGTCCTTGGCATCGGCTGCACCGCTCTCGACCTCGGCTATCTCCTGACGGATAGAGAGGAGCGCGCCGATGAACCTGTCGAGTTCAGCCAGTGACTCGGATTCCGTAGGCTCAACCATCAGCGTGCCGTGTACGGGGAACGAGAGGGTTGGCGCATGGTAGCCGTAGTCCATCAGTCGTTTGGCGATATCCGCCTCGGTGATGCCGCAAGCGTGAAACTGACGGCAGTCGAGTATGAGTTCGTGCCCTACTCTGCCATTCGCTCCTGTATAGACTATTCCGTATGCGTCACGCAGTTTTGCCGCCATGTAATTTGCAGAGAGAATGGCGGCAGCTGTTGCATCGCGCAGTCCTTCGCCGCCCATCATACGGATATATCCATATGCAATGAGTGACATATTCGCGTTGCCGTAAGCGGCAGATGAAACGCGGTTGGCGTCCTCGGACGGAAGGAAATTCTTGAGTTTGGCATTGCAGCACACCGCACCTGCTCCCGGTCCACCACCGCCGTGAGGCGAGGCAAAGGTCTTATGCAGATTCAGGTGGCAGACATCCGCGCCGATAAATGCCGGGCATGTATAGCCGATCTGCGCATTCATGTTCGCGCCGTCCATATATACCAAGCCTCCGTTGTCGTGGATGACTTGGCACATCTCGCGGATAGCCGATTCGAAGATGCCGTGCGTTGACGGGTACGTGATCATACAACCCGCCAGACGGTCTTTGTTCTCTTCGGCCTTGGCGCGCCACTCGGCGATGTCGGTGTTGCCCTGCTCGTCGCACTTCACCACTACCGGTTCAAAGCCTGCCTGCACACATGAGGCGGGATTCGTTCCGTGCGCCGAAGCGGGGATGAGCAGCACTTTCCTCTCGGGTGCGTGCTTGGCGAGATAGCCGCGGATGGTTACCAAACCCGTATATTCGCCTGCAGCACCGGAGGTAGGTTGTAATGTGCAAGCCTCGAAGCCGGTGATCTGACACAGCATCTCTTTCAACTCTTCCTCAATGGCAATATAGCCTTCTGTCTGCTCTTGCGGTGCAAGCGGGTGTACAGCCAGGAATCCCGGGAACGTGATAGGTATCATCGCAGCGGCGGGATTGAGCTTCATCGTACACGAGCCCAGCGGGATCATCGAGTGCGTCAACGAAATATCCTTGCGTGCCAGGCGATGCATGTAACGCATCATCTCGGTCTCGGTGTGGTACTTTTGGAACACCTCAGCCTTGAGGTAATCGACATCGCGCACACGGCTCTCGTCGATCGCCCACAGTCCCTCGAACGCGCTCTCATCGTCAACAGGCATACTCATGCCATCAACAACTCCGGCGAACAGTTCGGCGAGGTCGTTCATGTCATCGACCGTCACCGTCTCGTCCAGCGACAGCCCTACCCAGCCTTCCGGTGCGTAGTAGAGGTTAATCTCCGCCTCTTCGGCTGCCTGCTTCAATGCCTCAACCGTCACGCCTTCCGGCAGATAGATCTTCAGCGTATCAAAGAACTCGTTGTTCTCTTGCGTATAGCCGTAGGCTTGCAGCATCTCGCTCAGATAGACGGCTTTGCCATGTATCTGCTCGGCAATATGCCGCAATCCTTCCGCGCCGTGGTACTCGGCGTAGAATGCAACCATCATCGCCGACAAAGCCTCAGCAGTACAGATGTTCGATGTGGCTTTCTCGCGTTTGATATGTTGCTCGCGTGTCTGCAATGCCAGGCGGTAAGCGGGGCGTTCGTACAGGTCTTTGCTTAGGCCGATGATTCGTCCGGGCAACTCGCGTTTGAACTCCTCACGCGTTGCCATATATCCGGCTGTCGGGCCACCGAATCCCATCGGCAAGCCAAAACGTTGTGCCGTACCGCACATGATATCCGCATCCAGCGGTTTCAACAGGCAGAGTGCCATCAGGTCGGCAATCACGGCAACCTTCAGCCCTGCCTTGTGGCAGTCATCAACAAACAGCGTGTAGTCCTCTATCGCGCCATCGGCATTGGGCAGTTGGATGATCGCGCCGAAGTATTCCTCGTTCGGCGTGAACGCTGCATAATCCCCGATGACCAGTTCAATCTCTTGGCCGAGTGCACGCGTACGCATCACTGATAAGGTGTTCGGAAAAATCTTCTTATCGACAAACACCTTCTTCACGCCATCCTTGACCTGTTGGCGTGAACGCAGATTACGCATCATCGTGACGGCTTCGGCGGCTGCCGTTGCCTCGTCCAGCAGTGAGCAGTTGGCGAGCGGCAGACCTGTCAGATCGCTTATCACCGTCTGGAAGGCAAACAATGCCTCCAACCTACCCTGCGAGATCTCTGCCTGATACGGGGTGTAGGATGTGTACCACACGGGGTTCTCCAGCACATTGCGCGTGATGACCGCGGGCGTGAGTGTTCCGTACCAGCCGCGACCGATATACGTGCGCCACAAGGCATTCTCTTGTTGCAACGCGTGCATTGAGTCGAGGTGCTCCTGTTCGGTCATTGCCTCAATCTGAGGGCGTTTATCTTCCGGCAGCAATATATCCGCCGGCATCACCTGACGAATCAGTTCATCCTCGCTGTTAACGCCAATGGCGTGCAACATCTGTTGTTTTTCGGCCTGAGAGAGACCGATGTGTCTTTCAACTAATGTATTCATTATTTATCATGTTTTTTCTCGTAGATTGCTTCTTCGACGTTGATGATGTAGTCACCCATCTTCTCGAATTCGGAGATCGTATCCATGTAGTTCACGCCCGTCAGGTAGTCATAAACGTGCTCGGTGACGTTCAGCGTGTTCTCGGCTTTCAGGTCGTCGCGGAAGTTATTGATCTCGCTCTCGATGTTCATCATCTCGTGGAACTCGTTGTCAGAGATGTGTACCTTGTCGAGCGCCTCCACCATCTTGTTCGCCGCCTGCGCGAGCAGGGACTCCATCATCTCAATATTACGGTTCTGCTCCTCGGTGTACGGCAGTTTGTCGCGATGGCGGTAAGACATGTAGCGTGACAGGTTGAAGTTAGCATCGCCCACGGACTCCAACTCGCTGACGATACGCAGCATCTTGTGCACCTCGCGCTTGGACTGATCCGACAGACGACCATCAGCTACCTGATTCAGGTAAGCAGCTATCTCTACCTCCATTCGGTCGCATATACCTTCGTACTTCTCGATACGCGAGTATATCTTCACAAACTCTTGCTCCTCGTCGGTGTGGTAAAGATCGCTCACCATATCGATCATCCTACGCGTACGGATACCAAATACATGTATCTCATGCCAAGCCTGCATGATCGAGAGCTCGGAGGTGGACATCAGGCCACCGGTGATGAACTTCAGCGTCGAGTCTTCGTCGCCATCGGGCTTCGACGGTAGGATGAAGCAAACGAGCTTCTCCAGCAGCGGGATGAATCCTATCAATATACACGTATTGATGACATTAAACAAGGTGTGGAAGGTTGCCAATATAGCGCTCAGCTTCTCCGGCGAGAGCCCGTGCTCGGGGCGCATACCGGGTTCAAACGGTATATCCCACAGTCTGCACACAAATCCCACAAACGGCCGGAAGACAATCAGCACCCAAACCACGCCGAACAGGTTAAACACCAAGTGCGCCATGGCGGCACGCCGCGCTTGCACCGATGCCGACAATGCGACGATGTTCGAGGTGATCGTCGTACCGATGTTCTCGCCAAGCACCAACGATATACCCATATCTATCGGCAGCACACCCACCGAACAGAGCGTCATCGTGATTGCCATGATAGCTGCGGACGACTGCACGGCAAACGTCAGGATGCCGCCTACGAGCAGGTACAGGAAGTAACTGCCGTAGCCCCAGCTCGATGTCGAGTCGAAGAAGTTCCGCACGGCGTCAATCTCGTCGAGTTTCATCTCTGTGGCGTTGATCTTCAGGGTCGTCAAGCCCAGCAACATCAACGACAGACCGATCAGGAAATCGCCAAGATTAGCGTTTTTCTTCGTGTAGATCAGCGCTACCGCCAAAACGATCGTGGCATAAACCACGAGTCGCATATCGAACGACGCACCACCCAGCACCATGATCCACGCCGTGAACGTCGTACCGATGTTCGCACCCATAATCACGGATATTGCCTGCGCCAGGCTCAATATGCCTGCCGAAACGAAGCTCACCGTCATTACCGTTGTGGCTGTTGACGACTGCACGGCGGCGGTGATGAACGCACCCGTCAGCACACCCGTGAAACGGTTCGTCGTCATCGTGCCGAGGAAGTTACTCAGCTTGCTACCTGCCATTTTCTGCAGGCCTTCACTCATCACCTTCATTCCGTACATCAGCATCGCCACGGAACCGATGAGCGTGATAATCTGTAGGATAAATTGCATATCTTGAATGAGTTTAAATCATGTTGCCAGCCGTCCCCCAAAGGCCTACACCCCTATTACTGCAAATTACGCTACAAAGTTACAAAAAAAAATTGACATTTGCAAGAGTCCGCGCTATTTTTCTCAAAAAACTTTTTTTTATCTTCTAAAATTTGGAAATATCATTATTTTTTTGTAACTTTGCAGCGAAAAACAAACATCTGCCCAAGTAACAAAATTGTCTATGACCCAACAAGAGTTATATGACCTCATACGTCTTGACGAGAGTTACCGCATAGAGCGTACCGTTTCTACCGGTGATATGGACAAGTTCCAAGAGGCTATATGTGCCTTTGCGAATGACTTGCCCGGTCATCGGAAGCATGGCTATTTGCTTATAGGCGTAGATGACAAAGGGAAGATAAGCGGGCTGAAGGTCGATGACGCCCTGATGAAACGTATCAGCGGTATCCGTTCGGACGGAAACATATTACCCTTACCCGTCATGACTACCGAGAAAGTGGAGACGCCGAAAGGCGATGTGCTGGTTGTGGATGTAACACCTTCGTTTGAAACGCCTATACGCTATCGCGGTCGGACATTTGTTCGTATAGGTCCGCGTCGCGATATAGCGTCGCGCGAGGAAGAACGGATCCTCGCAGAGCGTTGTTCCGCCGCTCTACCGACTTTCGACACCCGTCCCTGTCGTGAAGCAACACTTGATGATTTGGATTTAGAAGTCATACAATCGCAATACCTTCCGAAAGCAATAGCTCCCGATGTGTTAGCGCACGACGACCGCCCGATAGAAGAGCAACTGGCGGCACTGCATCTCTATAACCCTCAATGGAAATGCCCGACTTTTGCCGCAGTAATCATGTTCGGCAAGAACCCGCGCTATTTCATGCCCGGTGCGTTCGTGCAGTTTGTGCGGTTTACAGGAAAAGATACAGGTGGTAAAATATTAAACGAACGTCGCTTTGAAGGCTCGCTCTTCTCTATACTGCCGCGCCTGGAGAACTTTATACAGGACGGTATAATAACCAAGCGCCCTATACCTATAAGTATATTGCGCGAGAAAGACGTGTACAACTACCCGTACAAGGCGCTCCGCGAGTTACTGATGAACGCGCTTATGCACCGTGACTACCAAGCCAACACGCCGACGCGACTTTATCAGTTTGACGACCATATAGAGATACTGAACCCTGGCGGCTTGTATGGTGAGGCACGACCGGAGAACTTCCCCAACGTGAACGACTACCGCAATTCGGTCGTAGCTGAGATGATGAAAACGCTCAACTACGTCAACATGTTCAACCACGGCATACGTGATGTCAAGTTTCTACTTGCCGAAAACAACAATCCCGCTCCCGAATTCAAGGTGGACTATATAACCGCTTTTGCCGTCGAGATACCGATAGCTACAGATGATGTCCCAACCGCAAGTAGCGGGGTTGGGCAAAAAACAAGACATGAAACAGGACATGAAACAGGACATGAAACTGATCAAATAAGATTTTCTGTAACTGGACAGCAAAAAGAGGAAGATAAAAACGAAGTACAAGAAACGGGACATGTAACTGATCAAGAAAAGAAACATGTAAGGCGATTGATAGCGGAAATGGGGAACGAAACTATGACTCGCCAAGAGATAATGAATAAATTAAAGTTGAAGGGACGCGGAAATTTCCTTGCAAATTATTTGTATCCTGCAATATCAGCTGGTTATGTTGCCATGCGTTTTCCCAACTCTGAAAAGCGGCGTGACCAAGCATATTATGTGACAAGGAAAGGTAAAGAATTATATAATTTTTACGGCTCATTTAATTTTTATGAATAAGATTGACATCTCTTCAGAAATAAGCACAGCTACAATTAATCATTTCACCAAATATGACAATTTAGTGAGTATTATTAAGGCAAAACGTTTTGAGCCCCATTTTTGTTTGGAAAATGTTGAGCATATTAATTGGCTAAAAATATTAGAACTTACTCCTCAAGAATTAGGAACCATACCAAATTTTGCATATCCCATGGTATGTTTTACAGACTTGCCAAGGGACAAATGGCATATTCATAAAAAGAAATATGGAGAATGCGTCATTACAATGACAGAAGAATGGAAAATCAAATATAGCCTAATGCCTGTTATCTATCTTATATCAGGGAGTCTGGTTGCAGATAATTTATTGTCTCGGTGCATGCAATTTGCTTGGAAATATGTCAACAATCTTCCAGATGGCACTCCGCATAAAAAAGGACATGCAAATTTTATACATTTGTTGTTGGAATATATTAAGCCATATAAAGATGCAAAACACAATTATTATGATGAACGAGAGTGGAGATTTATTCCGTGGCATTGTTTTAATGAAAATCCTATGTGTCTCACTGAAGAAGAATATAACAATCAGGCTATTAGAGAAGCATCCAACAAACGTCTTTTAGAGAATCAAGAGAATTTACTACAGTTCACATTTGATGATATTGTTAGTATAGAAGTACCGTCAGTTATTCAAGAAGTTAGTATTGCACAGTTATTAATAAAAACGTTTAACGCTGATATAGATTCTGCAAGATGCAAAGTTATGACACCTTTGAAGGATAACGAATAAATAGCGTTTTATGGATATTTTTATACATTTTTACAAATATATTTGCATTTATCAAAATAATATTGTATCTTTGCGGTCTAAAAAGTTTTTGCACTACATGTCTGTATATGACAAATAAATATCTGCCTACCGACAGCATAAAAAACGGTAATTAATTGACATATTAACAGCGTTTATTGCGCTTTGCACTTGGCTACTCTGAATCTGGAAAATTCAAATAACTTGTTGCCAAGTCATAGTAACAATAGATGCCTGCGTGTATATTCTTACACACGCCTTAGGGTGTATTGTATCTATATATACAGCGTGGCTCTATGTTACTTGACCTACAACAAGTGGCATTCCAGAGCCAAGAGTAGCGGGACAAGTAGCATTGTAGCCCGCTTTTATTATGTTATTTTTTTGAGCGACAAATACCATTAACAATTAACACTATACATTTATGAAAACAAAACTTTTCTCTCTCCTATTTGCCATAGTGGCAGGCTTTGGAACATTGTCCGCATGGGACTATAAGCACGTTCAAATCGGCATTCTATACTACAATCTGGATGCATCAAACATGATAGCATCGGTAACGTCTGAATTATCAGAAAGCCCTCAAAACTATTTAGGATTAACATCTATTGGCATCCCCTCTCACGTGAATTACAATGGTGCTGACTATAGCGTCACAAGCATTGGCAGTCGTGCTTTCTATAATTGTAGCGGTCTTATTTCGGTGACTATCCCCAACAGCGTCACAGACATTGAAAGTAGTGCATTTTCTCATTGCAGCAGTTTGACCTCGGCAACGATTCCCAGTAGTGTCACAAACATTGGAATGGCGGCTTTCATTAGTTGCAGCAGCTTAACCTCAATGACTATCCCTAACAACGTCACAAGCATTGGAGAAAGGGCTTTCTTTCGTTGCAGCAGTTTAGCCTCAATAACTGTAGAGACTGGTAATACGGTATATGACAGTCGTGATGATTGCAATGCAATTATCGAAACAGCAGCCAATACGCTTGTTGCAGGCTGCCATAATACGGTTATTCCAAGCAGTGTTACAAGCATTGGAAGTTATGCTCTTGGTTACTGCAGTTTGATTTCGGTAACGATTCCTAGCAGCGTTACAAGCATTGGAAATTGTGCTTTTTATGGTTGCAGCATTTTGACCTCGGTGACTATACCAAACAGCGTCACAATCATTGGTAATAAGGCTTTCTCTGATTGCGAGAGTTTGAAAAACGTTGTATTGGGCACTTCTTTGAAAAACATCGAGAATGCGGCGTTTTATGGTTGCCCAATTGATACAATCAAATGTTATAGCAACCGTCCGCCTACAGTCGGGAATGATGCTTTTACTATGCCATATAGCACTATTATTTTTGTACCTACTGAATATTTAACCTATTACCAGATGCACGATTTCTGGGGTTTGTACGACGTGCGTCAGATAGGAGAAAGTGCCGGTGGAGAAACGATATATGTTACTGTCAACTACGAGGCTAAAGACGGTGCGGAGTTAAGCAATGAGCCCCTCACGCTCCATTTCCCCGAAGCTCCGGATGTAGAAGGGTTCACATTCCTTGGTTGGCAGCCTGTAGCGGAAATCATTAACGGCAGTATAACTATTCAGGCTGTATACAAATCCATCGCGACATCTTATTTTCCGGCTTCCGTTTCCATTCCAAATAATCCAACGCAAAAACTAATCCGTGATGGGAATGTATATATCCTCCGCGGAGACAATACCTACTCCGTACACGGGCAAGAGGTGAGATAACCCAGCCTTTTAGACTATACCAAGTACACCTTATACGTTAGTAGGAGACTTCAGCGAGGTCTCCTACTTCGTTTTATTATACTCCAGTACCTCTAGACCAGCGCAGCGTTCCTAACCATCTGGACTATTCGATCGAAGCTTTAACTGCTAACATTCTAGCACTTATACTACTGATGCATTAACTTTTGTCGTACTCTCCGCATGTTGCTATATTTCTGTACATTACGAGCTTATTTCGACTTTTCGATTTG
>CACZRD010000133.1 GCA_902783545.1 uncultured Bacteroidales bacterium | reverse complement strand
GAGGAAAGTCGGGGCAGCACAGAGCACCGCAGCGGTTAACGGCCGTCGGGCAGCAATGTTCGGTCACTGCTACAGAGACGAGATCGCCTTCGGCAACGCGGTCGCACAGATGGCGCTTGGCGCCATAAAAGCGACGCGTGCCTCGGCTCTCCCCACCACAAACACTTTGTTGGTTTGTGTCGGGGACCCCAAATAAGGGTAAAAGAGTAAGGCGAGGTGAAACGAGCACACTGCGGGCTGCAAGCTCAAGTAAACCGATGCCTTCGGCAACACGAAGAGAAGACTGCTCGTCTGAGTTGGAGGGTAGAGCGCGAGAGAGGTGCATGGTAACATGTACCCGAGATTAATGATAAGCGCGCGCAGGAAACCTGCGCGTACAAAACCCCGCTTACAGGTCTGCTTTGGCGTTTTTTCACAAACTCATCTGTACGGATCAGACGGATTGAACGGATCATGAAAAGTTGGCGAGAGATACAGGAGTTCCTGCAGTATGACATCTGGCGATGGACATCGAAGGAGCTACAGGGCGCAAATATCATCAAGCGCTTCGGACTCAGTGTGCTCAAGACGCTCATTCTCGTGGTGCGCGGATTTAACTCCAAGCAGCTGAATATGACCGCCAACGCGCTGACGTACAACCTGGTGTTTGCCATCATACCGATACTGGCGATGGTGCTGGCGATAGCCAAAGGATTCGGGTTCGCGGAGATCATTGAGACGCATCTGCAGCAGGTTATTCCTGACGGGTTTAACATGATGCCCGAGGTCATGGGAATGATCAACCGCTACCTGGAGACCGCACAAGGCGGGGCATTCATCGGTATAGGTTTGCTGATATTGATCTGGGCGGTGTATAGTTTCTTCCGCAACGTTGAGCAGGCTTTCAATGCAATATGGGACGTCCGTCAGTCGCGGTCTATCATCCGGCAGCTGACGACCTACATCGCCGTGCTGTTTCTCGTGCCGGTACTGATCATCGCCTCAACGGGTCTGACGATCATCGTGCACTCAACGATAGAAGCTGTGCCTCTGCTGGCGAGGATGAGTCAGTGGCACAGTGCGTTGGTGCGTCTGGCGCAGTTCGTGCTGGTGTGGGCAGTGTTCCTGTGGATGTACATGGCTATCCCGAACACGAAGGTGCATCTGCACAGCGCGCTCTTTCCGGCGCTGATGATGGGCACGTTGTTCCAACTGTTACAGATGTTGTCGATGTACGTGATCGTGTTCCTCGGCCGAACGAGTATCGTCTATGGAGCGTTTGCCACGATACCGATCGTGATGATGTGGCTGCAGTGGACGTGTCTGTTGATCCTGATCGGCGCAGAGATGAGCTTCGCCATACAGAACAACGAGCAGTTCGAGTACGAGAAAGACCTGGAGAAGATGTCGCGGCGGTATAAGGATTTCCTGACGCTGTATCTGCTCCACCGGATCATCGCGCGCTTCGAGAACGACGAGGTGCCGTATATGGCAACCGAGCTGGCGCACGAGAACAACCTGCCCATACGCCTCGTCAACCAGCTGCTGAACCGTCTTGTAGAGGTCGGACTGCTGCGCACGGTGTACGTCGAGCAGAAAGAAGACAAGACCTATCAGCCGGCACTTGACACCCATAAGATCACCGTCGGGATGGTCATCGAGCGCATCGACAAACAGGGCGTGGAGGAGTTCCTGCGCGGCGCTGAGCCCGATATGCTGGCGTTCTGGCAGCGGTTCCTCCAACTCAAAGACGAGCATAACACCCTCAAGAACGTACTGGTCACGGAGTTAAAGAGTTAAAGGGTGAAAGAATGAAAGAGTGAAAGAATTAAATTATACGATTATGAAAAACATCCTCAGAGTATCGATGATGGCAGCCCTTATGCTGCTGACGATGGTAATGCAGGCTAAGCCGCGTATCGAGCGCGCTGAGCCGCTGAGTTGGTTCACCGGCATGAAGATGCCGCTGACGCTGATGCTGCAAGGCGAAGATCTCGCCGATGCCGAGGTGACCATCCAGCAGGTGATCAACGGCAAGGTGATGAAAGGTCAGTGCCTCGGGCTGACCGTCAAACGTCAGCGTAACGCCGAGTCGCCGAACTACCTGTTCGTTGACCTCAATGTCAATGAGACCGGCACCTACCGCATCACGCTAAAGAAAGACAAGAAGTCCGCGAGCATCGATTATGTGATCAACGCCCGCCGTCCCGAGCCCCG
>CACZRD010000132.1 GCA_902783545.1 uncultured Bacteroidales bacterium | reverse complement strand
TGCAAGGTATCAAACGCGGTATCATGGAGATGGCGGACGGCATAGCGATCAACAAGTGCGATGGAAATAATATTGAACGTGCACGCGCCGCGCGCGTAAGCTTCAAGAACGCACTGGCACTGTTCCCGCCCACCGAAAGCGGATGGAAACCCTACGCCGAGACCTGCTCGTCAATAGACAGCACGGGCATCGACGAGGTGTGGAAGATGATAACCGACTATATTGCCTTCACGCAGAAGAGCGGTTACTTCGACTACAAACGCAGCCAGCAAGCCAAGTATTGGATGTATGAGACGATCCATCAGTCACTGCTTGACAGCTTCTACCACAACGCGGAGATAGAACAACTGATCCCGCAGTACGAACAACGGATATTGAACAATGAGATAAGCAGTTTCATCGCTGCACACGAGCTGTTGAACAAGTTCAACAATTTGAAAATTTGAAAATTTGAAGATTTGAAAATTAATCTTCAAATTAGAAATTTAGAAATCTTCAAATAACGCAGATGGCACAAAACGCTACAAATAAGAAGACAAAGAGCGAGCTCCCGAAGCCCGGTGCTGATGCCTTGGGTAAGATGCCGCCGCAAGCCCCCGAACTGGAGGAGGCTGTGCTGGGCGCGGTGATGATTGAAAAGGACGCCTACCCCACAGTAGCCGACCTGCTGCAACCCGGGGCGTTCTACAACGACCAGCACCGGCTGATCTACGAGGCGATACAGGCTCTCGCTGCTACCGATCAGCCTATCGACATGCTGACTGTTGCCGAGAAACTCAAGCAACAAGGCAAGCTTGTGGAAGCCGGTGGCATAGCCAAGCTCGCTGACCTGACGAACAAGATTGCCTCAACGGCGCACCTCAAATACCACGCACAGATTGTAGCGCAGAAAGCTACCGCACGCGAACTTATCGCTCTCTCCAGCCGCATCAGCGAGCAGGCGTACAGTGAGTCACAGGACGTAGCTGACCTGATGTCGTACGCCGAGTCCGGAGTGTTCGAGATCTCGCAACGTCAGATGAAACGTGACGTCACCCAGATCGACCCCGTCATCACCGAGGCGTTCGCGCGCATGCACAAAGCTGCAGAGAACGAAGGCAACATCTCGGGCACACCATCCGGCTTCACGGAGCTCGATAAGATGACCTCCGGCTGGCAGAAGTCCGACCTGATCATCCTCGCTGCTCGTCCGGCTATGGGAAAGACGGCGTTCGTGCTGTCAATGGTCAGAAACATCGCCGTCGATTACAAACGACCGGTAGCGATGTTCTCACTGGAAATGTCGAACGTTCAGTTAGGCAACCGTCTGATCATGAACGTGTGCGAGATGGAAGGCGAGAAGATCAAGAACGGCAAATTCACGCCGCAAGAGTGGCAACAGCTTGACTCCCGCGTGACTGCCCTGCGTGGCGCACCGATCTTCCTTGACGACACACCGTCGCTCTCGGTATTCGAACTGCGCAGCAAAGCGCGCAAACTCAAACGCGAACATGACATCCAGCTCATCATCATCGACTACCTGCAACTGATGAACGCCTCGGGCATGAACTTCGGTAGCCGTGAACAGGAGGTAAGTATCATCTCGCGTAACCTGAAAGCGTTGGCAAAGGAGCTCGATATACCCATCATAGCCCTGTCACAGCTGAACCGTAACCTCGAGTCGCGCGGCAACGGTAAGAACGACAACTCCGTGGATGGCAAAGCGCCGCAACTGTCTGACCTGCGTGAGTCCGGTGCGATAGAGCAAGACGCCGACATGGTGCTGTTCATCCACCGACCGGAGTACTTCCGCATCTACACCGACACCAACGGCAACGACCTGCGCGGGTTGGCTAAGATCATCATCGCCAAGCACCGTAACGGCGCTATCGGTGACATAACACTACGCTTCCGCCCACAATATGCCAAGTTCCAGAACGTCGATGAGACCGAAGAGCCGTTTGCTCCCCTACCCTCCGACAACGCACCGCAGTATATCAGCACGTCATCGAAGATGAATGCCATGAGCATGGCGGATGTGGATGGCATAAACAGCAATGAGCCGGCGCCGTTCTAATAGCCATTAACCGTTAGCCATTGGCCATTAGTTAAGAGCCAAAAGCTAAGAGCTAAGAGTCAAGAGCCAAAGAAAAAAGTAAATAACAATATAATAAATGAAACGAACAGTAATCATAGATGCCCTCAAGAGCGAAGCACTTGGTCAGCCGATACATGTGTGCGGCTGGGTGCGCTCGCGCCGAGGCAACAAGAATGTGTCGTTCATCGCACTGAATGACGGATCAACAATCAAAAACATCCAGATCGTGGCAGACCTCAGTAAGTTCAGCGAGGAACAACTCAAACCCGTGACCACCGGCGCATGTATCGGCGCGACAGGTGTGCTCGTCGCCAGCCAGGGCGCCGGGCAGTCGGTGGAGATACAACTGACAGACTTGGAGGTGTTCGGCACAGCCGATCCCGAGAAGTACCCGCTGCAGAAGAAAGGATTAAGTATGGAATACTTGCGCACGATCGCGCACCTGCGTCCGCGCACGAACACGTTTGGCGCTGTGTTCCGCATCCGTCATAACATGGCGATGGCGATCCACACCTACTTCCACGAGCACGGCTACTTCTACTTCCATACGCCACTGATTACCGCCTCGGATTGTGAGGGTGCAGGCCAGATGTTCCAAGTGACGACTAAGAATCTGTACAACCTCAAGAGAGATGAGAACGGGCAGATTGATTACTCCGACGACTTCTTCGGCAAGCAAGCTGCACTCACAGTAAGCGGTCAGCTGGAGGGCGAGTTGGCTGCTATGGCGCTGGGAAAGATCTATACGTTCGGCCCAACGTTCCGCGCAGAGAACAGCAATACGCCGCGTCACCTGGCAGAGTTCTGGATGATTGAGCCGGAGGTTGCGTTCATCGACAAGGACGAACTGATGGATCTCGAGGAAGACTTCATCAAGTTCTGCGTCCGTTGGGCATTGGAGCACTGCATGGACGATCTGGAGTTCCTCAACCAGTTTGTGGACAAAGGACTGATTGAACGTCTGCGTTCGGTGATTGACACGGAGTTTGTGCGCCTACCCTACACCGAGGGCATCGCTATTCTGCAAGAGGCTATCAAGAACGGCAAGAAGTTCGAGTTCCCGTGCAACTGGGGCGATGACCTGAGTTCGGAGCACGAGCGCTATCTGGTTGAGCAACACTTCGGCAAGCCGGTGATCATGACCGACTACCCGAAGGACATCAAAGCGTTCTACATGAAGATCAACGAGGATGACAAGACTGTACAAGGCACAGACGTACTCTTCCCGCAGATCGGTGAGATCATCGGCGGCTCGGTGCGTGAGGCTGACTTCGACAAACTCAATGCGGAGATTGAGCGCCGCCAGATCCCGATGAAGGATATGTGGTGGTATCTCGATACCCGTCGCTTCGGTGCAGCACCGCACGCTGGCTTCGGATTGGGATTCGAGCGACTGATGCTGTTCGTGACAGGCATGCAGAACATCCGCGACGTTATCCCCTTCCCGCGCACACCGAAGAATGCTGATTTCTAACAGACATACAGAATTCTAACAGGTCATAACAATCTTTGTTAACCTTTTGAATATATAAATAATTATTAACTATATTCTTAAACACATGAAAAAAACACTTTTCTTTCTGCTCGCCCTTATTGGTGCTACTTGCAGCATCGTGGCTCAGCAGAACGCGCCGACAAGTGAGCAATTCTCTTCGCCGACACGATTAGTAGGCCAACTGGTCAACGAGGATGGTGTACCTATTGTAGGTTATGCCACCATCACTCTCGGTAATCAGAACATCTCTACCTCAGCCAACGAGCGCGGCGAGTTCTCGCTGTCGTATCTGGAGGCAATGGATGAAGAGGTTATCATCGAGGCAGACGGCTACATCTCTAACATCGTGCAAGTACAACTGACTCCCGGTCAGACCACTGACATGGGTAACGTGACCCTGATCACGGACATGGGCTTGGCTGCCAAGGAGGAAGTACTGCTGACTCTGGCAGAAGCCGATCTGAACGACGACGAAGGCAAGTCGCAATCCGTATCGTCAGCTCCAAGCGCCAGTCAGGATGTATTCAACGCCACAACGAGTTTCGCCTGGTCAACAGGTCGCTACCGTAACCGTGGCTACGAGCAGACCTTCGAGAAGAACTATATCAACGGCTTGGCATTCAACTCCGCCGAGCGTGGTACATTCAACTTCTCGGCTATGGGCGGCTTGAACGATGCTTCACGTAACAAAGAGATTGTCAGCAACATAGAGGCTGCTAACTTCACCTTCGGCGGTATCGGTAATTCAACGAACTACCTGATGGACGCTTCACGTTATGCACAAGGATGGAAAGTCGGCTTGGCCGGTACGAACCGTCAGTACAAAGGTCGTGTGAACGCTACCTACGCCAGCGGTCCGCTGAACAACGGCTGGTCGTTCATCGCACAACTGGCTTGGCGTTACTCTCCGTACATCGACGCCAAAGGCATCATCGGTGAAGGTATTGCTTACAACTCGTTCGGCTACTTCCTGTCCGCACAGAAAGACTGGCAGAATGGTCACCGTCTGTCACTCATCACCTTCGGTGCTCCGACAGAGCGCGGTCAGTCCGGTGCAGTGACACAAGAAGTGTATGACCTCACAGGCTCTATTAACTATAACCCCTACTGGGGCTACTGCAACGGCAAGGTGCGCAACTCGCGTATTGTCAAGGCATATGACCCGACGGCTATCGTTTCCTACGAGTGGCAGATTGATCCTATGCAGCGCTTGCGTGCCGCTGTAGGTTACCACTACTCATTCTATTCGAACTCGGCACTGACGTTCTACAACGCTCCCGATCCGCGTCCGGACTACTACCGTAACATGCCTTCGTACTTCTACGACGGACAGCTTGACGCCAATGGCCAACTGATCTCCAAGGACAACACCGCTTGGATGAACCCGCTCGGTATAACCGACGACAACGGCAATCTGGTTGAGCAGACCTACAATGGCAACATCGTTGGTCGTACAATGGATATGGCTACCTATCAGAGATTGACCGACCTGTGGAAGGCTCGTGACAACAAAGCCACTCAGATTGACTGGGACGGTCTGTACGCAGCTAACCAAGCCAACAACATCGCCGATCCGAACGGCTCGGCTTCGTACATGCAAGAGCGCCGCCACAACGATATCGAGGAGGCGATTATGAACATCAACTACAGCAACTCGAAGTTCGACCACCTGAAGATCACTGCCGGCATGGATGTCAAATACGCCCAAGGTATTCACTACAAGAGCGTAGACGACCTGCTTGGCGCTAATCAGTGGATTGATGTCGATCCGTTTGCTGAGCGCGATATCAAGGATCTGGCAACGAATATCGGTCTGACGCAAGAAGGTATTGAATTCGTTAAACAGAACGATATCTTCCACCCCAATGCAGTAAAGAAACAAGGCGACCGCTTTGGCTATAACTACTACATGAATATGGTACAAGCCAACGTCTGGGCACAGAACGAGTGGAACTTCAACGATTTCGATGTATATTATGCACTCAAGATTGCTTACTCGTCCATGCAACGTAACACGACGATGGTCAACGGCCGTGCATGGTATCTGGCAGTCCTCAACGAACGGTATATGAACCATTACCTCGGTCAGGATGCTCAGGATATCTTGAATGGCAAAGAGAAATCTCTTTATCGCGGCTATGCTCACAACTTCATTGATCCGGCATTCAAGGCTGGCTTCACCTACAAGATCAATGGCCGCAATCGCATCAAGTTGAACCTTATTGCGCAGACCGAGGCTCCGCTGGCACGTGATGCCTACGTTTCCGCACGTGTACACGACGCTGTAATCCCGACCATCTACACTCACGATTATGCCAAGAACCTTGCCGAGTACTTTGCTTCCTCGCAGAAGATTGCCGGCGGTGATTTGACCTACGAGTTCAACTACAACATCGTTCGCGGTCGTGTAACTGCTTACTACACGCAGTTCTGGGACGGTTCAGAGATGAATGGTTACTACGACGATCAGGCTCGTACGTTCGTCAATCAGACGCTGACCGGTATCAACCGCGCGCACCGTGGTATAGAGGCTGCAGCTGCTGTTAAGCTCGGCACGTACTTCACCTTGACGGGTGCAGTGAATGCCGGCGACTACCGCTACACATCCAACGCCTACTCCATCACCTCGGCTGAAAACGGAATGCCTGTAGCCACGAAGATGGATGGTACAACTATTCACGAGCTTGTTGACTCGGTTTACATCAACGGTCTGCACGTTGCCAATGGTCCGCAACTGACTGCATCGCTGAAGCTCTCGTTCTTCCACTCGAAGATGTGGTTTGCTGACATCACCTGCACGTACTATGACAGGAACTATCTGGACTTTGCACCCTCACGCCGCATGAAGAGCATGTACACCGGTACATACGAAGACGGAACACGCGTCAACGGTTCGTACCGCATGGTCAGCAACGGCATGAACCAAGGGTACGAAAATGCCGTGCTGCTTGATGACGCCGGAGAGATGGTTCTGGATAAGTTCGGCTCGCCGCAACTCCGCTACCCGTACAACCTGATGGCCGACCAGGAGTCGCTCGTCAGCTCGAATGTATGGAATCGTTTCATCTTTGACGCCAGCGTAGGTAAACTCATCTACCTGCCTAACCGTCAGCAGTTGTCAATTAACCTGTCGGTAACGAACTTCACCAACAACACGAAGCTCAAGACCGGCGGTTATCAGCAGGCACGTATCGCACGCGGTAACTTGCAACAGAAGAAGACGGAGGAAGGTAACTCTGTTTTGATGCCTAACGCGTGGAAGTTCCCGTCGAAGTACTACTATGCTTGGGGAGCTAACTTCTATCTGAGCGTAACGTATAAATTCTAATTACGAATTAAGTATTAAGAATTACGAATTAAGAATTACGAAATAAAAACGAAGATTATGAAAGCAATTAAATATCTAAGCATAGCAGCTCTTGCAGTCAGCATGACTGCCTGCAAATATGACATCCAGCCGGATAAGCTCTATCTAAACGAAGACAAAGTGAAGGAGTTGACTGCAGATGGCAAGATCTACCATCTGGACGAGCTTCTTGATGTATTCTCGACGACAGAGGAAGGCAACTACAAGTCAGACACGGTCAACTATCGTACGCGTGCCAATGACGAGAGCAACAATCCGGGTATCTGGCTTTACTCCATCGATACCCTGCCCTCTTCGGGTCCAGGCATCTATATTCGCGGCCGTGTATCGACCGACGATTACGGAGGCAACTTCTATAAAGCATTGGTTATTCAAGAGATTGTTGACGGCAAGCAGCAGAACCTGCGTCTGTCAATCGACATGGGTTCGGCATCGGGTATGTACCCGCGCGGACAGGAGCTCCTCATCCGCTGCAACGGCCTGGCTATCGGTCGTTACGCCAACCAGCCGCAACTCTGCGTTCCGTCGTACAACAACAACACCAACGCCAGCAGCGCCGAGCAGAAAGTAGGATGGAATCCCGGACGTATTCCCGCACCGTTCTGCCGCACACACTTCCACCTGATCGGTCTGCCGGACGAGTCGAAGCTGAAATACGATACGATGACCATCTATCAGATTCACCGTGATGCAGAAGGCAACTACACCTATAATGACATAAAGGGCGCACGTAAGATTGACGGACGTCTGGTGGTTATCAAGGATGCTTGGTTCGATGGTCAATTCGTTAAGACCAACGGTGAGCAAGACACTTGCCACATCTACTATCCTGACAGTATCAGCCACGGCAATCCGGAATACGACTCCAACTCGGCAGTATTCGGTCCTACAACAGGTAACGTAGGTTACCCGCAGAGCCGCTGCCTTGTTGACAAGTCCGGTAAAAACGGCGCACTGCAGTGGACGCTTGTATCCACATCGGAGTACGCAAAATACGCATACTTCTACCTGCCGTTTGAGTACGTTGACGGCGTGCACAAATATGGCACCTTCAAGGGCAACGTCCGCGGTATTCTCGGCTTCTATATGGATAACGCCGGTTACAAACCCGACCGCTCCAAATGGTCAATCACGATCTGCGATCTGAACGATCTTGAACTCTATGCTGACGGTACGGGCGAGGTGCCTGCCGGAACAAAGTGGGGACCTTATACACGTCCGGACGGTCAAAAGATTGACCTGCGCAAAGAGTGGCAGATGAATATCTACGAGCGGTCTATCCTTCAGACTAATGAAGAGAAGAGAAAAGCTAACGGACTGGAATAAGATTATTCAGCACAGTGAGTTACATTGATATCATCATAGCGCTACCAATCATCTACGGAATCATCCGCGGACTGATGCGTGGTGTGATAACAGAGGTGTTTGCTATCGCCGGCATTATCCTTGGCATTATTGTGGCAAGGGTATATGCCGGCGACGCAGCCACTTGGCTGCAAAGCATCAGCACGTGGGATATCAATCTGCTCAAGCCGATAGCATCGTTCTGTATCTTTCTCGCAGTTGCTATTATATGCAACCTGCTGGCACGGCTGCTGACCAAGCTGTTCAAGCTCATCGCTCTGGGCTGGATCAACCGCCTGGTGGGAGGAGTGTTTGGTGCTGCCAAATGGATACTGATCGTTGCTGTCATCATCACATGTGTAGATATGCTGGACGGAGTGCTTAACTTCATCAAGCCTGAACTCAAGCAGAGTTCTGTACTCTACCCTTACGCGCTGCAACTCACGCAGTCGCTCAAACTAATGTTAACCAGTTAAACCGAAACAATATGGAAAAATATACACCGCAACAGGCTCTTGATTTCATCTATGCCTCGGGGCATACACAAGGCTTACCCAGCCGCTACGAGGCGCAGGCGATGTTACCGGATATCATTGCGCACTTCAAGATCGGCGTGCGTCAGTCGAGTGTGAAGATTATCAATGGGCAGAAGGTGATGGCATTCATCACGCCCAAGTATGTGTCCATCGAAGATATGCTCGTCTATCTGCGTAACCGTCAGGCCGGCGCGACGGCTGAGGAGGTACAGGAGATCATTCAGGAGGAAGACAATGAGCCCAACCCGATACTGCGCATCCTGCGTCACGCTGTGTTCCACGTCAACCCGTCTGCCACAGGTACACTGGAGGAGGCAATCGTCAAGGCTGTCAACCACTGTATCTCATCGCGTACGCTGGAGCCGAGCAAGGAGAAACTCAGCGTGCATATTGCCGGCACGAGTGACGATGTGACCTACGGCTTTGTGAGCAAGGAACGCCCGAAAGCCGAAGCGTTCACTATCCCCTTCTGCATCCAGCGTAACGCCAATACGATGGGCAGTTCGGCGGTAACCTATACCGGCCGCCTGCTCACGCCGCTGCAGATGAATAGTATTGCCTCACTCGGGCAATGCCTCACGGAAGTGATACGGTACGTTAAAGAATAAGTACAAGCAACAGAATACGAACAAACAAAAACGGCTGCCACCTTTCGTGACAGCCGTTTGTTTGCTTTTCTACTTGTTGGATTCAGGAACATTCTCTGCTCCGGTGGTGTCAGTCTTTTTCTTACGTGGCTGACGTGTTCGTTTTGGTTTGGCAGCCGGTTTCTCGGCCGGCTTTTCTTCAACCTGAGGTTCAGCCTTCGGCTCTGCAGCAGGTTTGGCAGCTTTCTTGCGTGGAGCACGTTTGGCTTTGGGGTTAGCCTCAACTACCGGCTCTTCAACTTTCGGTTGCTCAACTTTCTTCTGTTCAACCTTCGGTTGCTCTGCAACTTCCGCTACGGGCTGTGCAGGTTGTGCAGGTTGTGCGGGCTTGGCGGCTTTCTTACGTGAGCGCCTTGCTTTGGGCTTTGCCGCCGCTACCTGCTCTTCAGCCTTCGGCTGTTCAACCTTCTTCGGCTCTTGGCTTTTGGCTTTTGGCTCTTGGCTGTTAGCCTTTGGCTGCGGTTGCTGTTTGGGCTGTTGCTTTGGTTGTGGTTGCGGCTGCTGTTGCTGCTTAGGCTGTTGCTTGGGTTGTTGCTTCGGTTGGGGTTGGGGTTGCGGGTTAGTATCGGCACGCAGTGCGCGCTCGATCTTATCCTCATTGCTTACCTCAGCCTCCGGGCGACTCAGTTCCAAGCCCTTGGCGTTGTGGAAGTGGTACTCCATCATTCCCAATCCTTGGTTCTCCTGCAGGTGTACGCCGTAGCGCAACCACCAACGCAGGCGGATACTCAGCAGGCCTTTCGTGGCGTACGCATATACGTACGGGTGCACGTGCAGGCGCAAGCCTTTACCGTACTGGCGATACATCAGGTCAATCTCTTGCTCCAGTTGCTCGGCAAAATTGATTGAGCTCTGGATACGTCCCTTGCCATGACATGTCGGACAAACTTCCGTGACATCCATCTCTACGGCGGGACGTACGCGTTGGCGTGTGATCTGCATCAGTCCGAACTTACTGAGAGGCAGAATATTGTGGCGTGCACGATCGCGCGACATCAGCTTGCGCATATAGTCGTACAGGTTCTGCTGATGGTCTTTGGAATCCATGTCAATGAAATCGACGATGATGATTCCACCTATATCACGCAATCGGAGTTGGTGAACAATCTCCTCGGCAGCCAGCATGTTATAATGGAACGCATTATCCTCCTGGTCGTCATAGACCTTCTTTGATCCGCTGTTGACGTCAATCGAGAACAATGCCTCGGTCTTGTCAATAATCAGGTAACCGCCATTCTTGAATCCTACGGTACGTCCGAGCCCCGTCTTGAGTTGACGAGTGATGTCGTAGTGGTCGAATATAGGCTGGTCGCCGTTATAGAGTTTGACGATCTTAGCGCTATCGGGAGAGATGAGTTCCACATATTCTCTTACTTCGTCATACACCGCTGCGTCGTTGACCTGTATGGTGTTGAACTCCGGCGAGAACAGGTCACGGATGATTCCCGTGGTACGACCTATCTCTTCGCAGATCAGGCTGACAGGCTGCTTGGTTTGCAGCAGTCGTAAGGCGTCTTCCCATTTCCGCACGAGGATATTCAGCTCGGAGTCGAGATCTTCCATCAGTGCTCCTTCAGCTACGGTACGTACGATCACTCCGTAACCTTGCGGACGAACCTGTTGTACCATCTTGCGCAGTTTATTGCGCTCGCTGTCCCGGCGGATCTTGTTGCTAACCATCACCTTGTCACCCATCGGCATGAGCACCATGTTCCGTCCGGCGAGCGATATCTCGGCAGTCAGACGCGGCCCTTTGGTATTGATGGGTTCTTTGGTGACTTGTACTAATAGTGTATCACCCACCTTGAGGTAGTCGGCTATCTGTCCGTCCTTGCCGCACTCGGGCTGTTTCTCAATGCTACGCATCGAGGGGATACGACGGCGGTCGCTGACTGTTCGGGTGATAAATTTCTGTAGAGTAAGAAAATTAGAACCTAAATCCAAGTAGTGTAGAAAAGCTTCTTTCTCATAACCTACATCCACGAATACTGCATTCAGCGCAGGCATCACTTTCTTGACGCGTCCGTAATAGATATTGCCTACGGCAAATGTATCTTCATTACGTTTTTCGCGCCGGATCTCTTGCAGACGGTCGTCTTCCGTTAGCGCGATAGCAATCTCATCGGGATGTACGTCGATAATCAATTCGCTTTTCATGATTTTCAGTACATCAAATTGTTTTGCGGGATTATTCCCTCGGGGCGAAATGTGCACCCCGTTTTTACCTTGCAATGCCCTGCTACCGCTGTAGCAGGGCATTATCTTGCAAAGCAATTCGTCATTTACTTATGCTTATGACGATTCTTACGCAGACGTTTTTTACGTTTGTGCGTGGACATCTTGTGTCTCTTATGCTTCTTTCCGTTTGG
>CACZRD010000131.1 GCA_902783545.1 uncultured Bacteroidales bacterium | reverse complement strand
TTCCACACTCAGGTCATGCTCGTGGCATTAAGTCGCCACGTTCGTTCCACACTCAGGTCATGCTCTTGCGGTTAAGTCCGCAAGCATATCAAGCGTAGTGGAGATTATTCGCAGAAAAAATCACAATATCTTCACCATTTATTTGCAAATCTCAATTATTTTTTGTAAATTTGCAGGCTGGGAGCGTGCAAAGGCACTAACGAACGTTAAAATTATTATAAAGATATGGCAGCACAATCAAACGACAAAGATCTTTCGGAGCTTTTGAAGAAGGTTCACAACGGCACATGGCAGTTGCCTGAATTCCAACGTAGTTGGGTTTGGGACGATACACGTGTTATCAAACTATTGGAGAGTCTCCTTTCCGGCTATCCGATGGGCGCCATCATGAACTTGGAGCACGGCAACAATAGTATCAACTTCAAGTACCGACTCTTTACGGGCGTTGATTTCAAATACGCTTCCGTTGCACCGGAAGGTCTCATCTTGGACGGTCAGCAGCGTCTCACCACACTCTACCAGTCTCTCTTCAGTCAGAAGCCTGTCAAGACCTGCTTGCCAACCAACCGCGACAGGGAGATTGAGCGCTATTATTATATCAACATGCAGGAGATTGTCAAAGATGACACTGACGTGCTCGATTGTCTGCTTTCTATTCCTGCCGATAAGAAACTCAAAGAGGATATCGGGCGTACTATCACGCTCGATTTGAGTACTCGCGATAAGGAGTTTGAGAACTTCTACTATCCGGTTAACATCCTTTACGACCCGGTAGAAGTGGGCAACTGGATGACTCAGTACTATCAGTTCCACAATTACGCTCCCGATGCTGTCAAACTATACACGGACTTTCTGCAAAAGGTTATCACACCTCTGCAGTCGTACAAGATTCCTGTTATCCAACTGACCAAAGACACTTCCAAAGAAGCGGTCTGCCAAATCTTTGAGAACGTCAACACCGGTGGTGTACCTTTGACTGTCTTTGAACTGGTAACGGCTATTTACGCTTCCGATGGTTTCAACCTGCGTGAGGATTGGGAGAAGATCCAAGGCGAGTTCAAAAAACTTAAAGTGAACCTCCTCAAAAAGATGGAGCCACACTATTTCCTGATGGCGATGTCTTTGTTGGTTTCCTATCAGAAGAACTTGGCTTCCGGCTCTGCAGTAACTTGTAAGAAGCGTGATATACTTCGCATGTCCCTTCAGGACTACAAGGCTAATAGCGATGCCCTCGTTAATGGCTTCAAGTCAGCCAATAACTTCGTCGTTCACCTCGGCATATATGCCACACGTGACCTGCCTTATGAGACGCAACTGATCCCGTTAGCTGCTATCTTTGCTTTCGATGAGGCACATGGTAAGTTGCTTAACTTGCCGAACGCAAAAGACAAATTGGCGCACTGGTTCTGGTGCGGCGTCTTCGGAGAGTTGTACGGTGGTGCCAATGAGACACGTTTCGCAACCGATGTGGCTGGTGTTCACGCTTGGCTCAATGGCGGCTATGAACCCGACACCGTTCAGCGTTCGTCCTTCAATGCTATTCGCCTGCTCTCACTTACTACGCGCAATAGTGCCGCGTACAAAGGTGTGATGGCGCTGATATTGAAAGAGTCCCCGTTAGACTTTATGACCGGTCAGAACATGGACGTCGCCTCGTATCTTGATGAAAAGACTGATATCCACCATATCTATCCTGAGATTCAATGCCAGAACGCAGGTTATCCTGAGAATAAATGGAACTCAGTCATCAACAAGACACCTATCTACGCAAGCACCAACCGCTCTATCGGTGGCCGTCTGCCAAGCGATTATATCAAGACCATGGCCAACAAAGGTCTGTCTGACCAACAGATAGATACTGCTTTGGAATCGCACATGGTAAACCCGACGTTGCTCCGTAGTGATGATTTCTTCCTTTATGTCACCGATCGCGCCACACGTATCCTTGACCGTATAGAGAAAGCGATGGGCAAGGCCGTTTCCGGTCGTGATAGCGAAGAAACAAAACGTGAGTTTGGTCAAGCAATTTAATTAGCAATAGCAAATAGCAAACACAATGTTCTTTCAAAATACCATCATTAAGAAATACCTTGCCATGCTCAATGAACAGCAGGTAAAGGCGGCTTGGGAGCAGTACAAGGTGTTTTTCCTAAATCAAGTTAGGCAAGATAACATCCACGCATCCAAAGAAGAACAATTCCAGGAAGGATTCTTGCGTGAGTTGTTTGTGGCTGTGTTAGGATATACCATAAATCCCGATCCGGATTACAATCTTATTACTGAGAAGAAAAACGAGACAGACTCCAAAAAGGCAGATGGAGCCATTCAGCGTGATGGTAAGGTGATTGGTATTATAGAACTCAAAGACCATAAAACGCCTAACTTGAAGCAAGTGGAAACACAAGCTTTTGGTTACAAGAGCCAACATCGCGGTGCGCGATATGTGATTATCTCCAATTTTGAAAAGCTCCATTTCTATATTGATGATGCGACGGAATATAGGGAGTGGAATCTGTTTTCTCTCAAAGAAGAAGATTTTAGAGAATTCTACTTCTGCCTGTCATGGGGAACACTTAGCCAAGACCTGCCGATTAGAGCCAAAACAGAAAGTGTTAGCAATGAAGATCAGGTAACGCAGCAACTATATAAGGACTACTCTGCATTCAAACGGGAAGTATTTGCCGACATCCTCAAAAACAACATATCGGAAGAGACGCCAAAAGAGCATATTCTCCTTCTCTTCAAAAAGACACAGAAATTACTTGATCGACTCTTGTTCATCTTCTTTGCCGAGGATTGTGACCTGCTACCGCCAAATTTAATGGTACAAATCATAGCGCAATGGGAGTTGTTGAAAGAGAACGACGCATATGAACCTCTTTATGATCGTATCAAGAAATATTTCGGCTATCTTGATACAGGCAACGATAAAAGGAATATCTTCGCCTATAATGGCGGTTTGTTCAAACCGGACAAAGAACTGGACGAACTGATTATTAGCGATGAGGTGCTAGTGCGTAATACAAAGAAATTGTCTGAATATGACTATGCAAGCGAAGTCGATGTTAATATCCTTGGTCATATCTTTGAGAACTCGCTGAACGAAATTGAAGAGGTCACAGCCCAAATCAATGCCGGTTCTGCTCTCGCGGTTAAGTCCGCGAGCGATTCTGTCTCCAAACGCAAACGCGACGGCGTGTTCTATACCCCGCAGTATATCACCAAGTACATCGTGGACAACACCGTCGGGCGACTCTGTGCGGAGAAGAAAGCCGAGATGGGCATCGACGAAACCGAGTATTTCGCCGACAAGAATCGCCAGATGGCGACGAAGAAACGCCTGCTGGAGCGTCTGCAAGCCTACCGCCAGTGGCTGCTCGAGATCACGATCTGCGACCCCGCTTGTGGTAGCGGCGCGTTCCTCAATGCCGCACTCCATTTCCTTGTTGAGGAGCATAAACTCATCAATGAGATGGAAGCCAAAGTTACCGGCTCATCCATTGAGTTTGGCTACTATGAAAACGCAATCCTCGAGAACAACCTCTACGGCGTGGATATCAACGAGGAGAGCGTTGAGATAGCTCGTCTCGCCTTGTGGCTTCGCACCGCCAAACCGCACCGCAAACTCAACTCCCTCAACAACAACATCAAGTGCGGCAACTCCCTGATCTCCGATCCCGAGATAGCCGGCGACAAAGCCTTCAACTGGCAAACCGAATTTCCAGATGTCTTTGCGAAAGGCGGCTTTGATGTGGTAATAGGCAATCCCCCATATGTAAGAGTTCAAAACTTAAGATCCACTGAGGTAGACTTCTATTTTGCCAATTATCATACTCCTTGTGGAAAGTTAGATGTTTCCACATTATTCTTCGAAAAAAGTTTATCGCTGATAAAGTCAGAAGGAGTAGTTTCATTTATTTCTAGTTCTCAATGGATGCAAACGGATTATGGCAAGAATTTGAGAAAGTTACTATCTAACTATAAGATTTATAGTATTCTGGATTTTGGTTCGCTTCCAGTATTTGATGGTGCAGATACATATCCGGCAATTTATATATTAAATAATGCTCCCAAAGAATCGATGCTATATGCAAAGGTTCGTACAAAGGAAGAATTGACTACAGATAGGCTAAACGCTATTTCTTTCGCAGCCTTAAATTATAACGAATTTGGAGAAGCTGCTTGGCAATTTCGTTCTTTTAATCTAATCAAGTTTTTAAGGAGCAAGCAAATCGCATTTAAACCTCTTAAAGATATTGCTCCCTCTGTAATTGGAGATCTAACGGGAAAAGACGAGGCTTTTGTCCTAACTAAAGATAAAGCGGTAGAATTAGGTTTAGAAAAAGAAGTAATATATCCATACGCTTATCGTGGAGAAGAGGTTAAATCATATATTATGGTACAACCTAACGCAGTAGTAATCTACCCATATAATGAGGATGGCAGTTTATTTACGGATGAATATTTTTCTACTACATATCCTCGTGCCTATGCATATTTAATAGAAAAGAAGGCCGAACTAATGACACGTATGGATAGTAGGAAGTTGTATGCAACCGAAGAAAATTGGTTCAGGCATTTAAGAGCTGGTCAATATTCTTATATTGCGCCAAAGAAGATTTTGCTCAAAGGTATAGGTGTAAAATTACAGGCTGGCTTGTTAGATAATAGGTCGGTTTTCAATGGAGCAAATGTTCCTGCTATTGTACTTCCTCAAAAGGAAAATTATGAAAAATTATTATTGTGCATTTTAAATTCTTCTCTCATCACATACTACTTAACAAGTATATGCCCTCCGAAGTTGGGAGGTTATTATCGATTTAATT
The DNA here is from genome assembly GCA_902783545.1 of uncultured Bacteroidales bacterium. Lineage (GTDB taxonomy): Bacteria > Bacteroidota > Bacteroidia > Bacteroidales > Paludibacteraceae > Colicola. The sequence continues at coordinate 27,333 of CACZRD010000131.1, read as the reverse complement.
CGAGTAATATATCATCCATTCCTATTGTTGAGCTTGCCGACCAACAGCCATTTGTTGAATTAGCAGATGCAATGCTTGGGCTGAATAAAGAATTACAGGAAACCCGATCGCGCTTTATCCGTCGATTGCAAGACAACATACCCGAAGTGAAGATAAACGGTGCTTTAGAGGCTTTCGATAGTCTGGACTTTAATGGATTTGTAACCGAACTCAAGAAGCAAAAAATCCGCCTTTCGCTCTTCCAACAAGACGAGTGGGAACAATACTTCAACAAGAACAAGCAAGATTGCGAGGATTTGTCTGCAAAGATTGCCGAAACAGACAAAGATATCAATGCACGTGTATATACCCTTTACGGCCTCACCGCCGATGAAATAAAATTGATAGAATAACCACATTCCTTATTCACATAACCCCAAGGATTGTTTCAGAACAAGGGACACTCCTCCTCACAATCACGCTCCTTTCACTAGCCAAACACGGCAAAAAGACGGCAACGACACGGCAACGACACGGTAACGACACGGCAACGAATGCGACTTTCATGCTACTGATATCACACTAACACAATAATAACAATCGACCAATCTTGGGCGATATGGTCGATATAATCTTTCACCAACATGGCAAAAGCAGAATTAGACATCTTATTGAACAAGTTAAGCGGTCGCTTAACAGGTGACAGCAAGTTTTACACGGCTCATCGTTACGGGCAAACGGTCGTCAGCAACTATCCTTTGCACAAAGACCCTAAATCGATCACGCCTCATCAGCACGAACTGAACGTGTCCTTTGGCGAAGCTTCTAAGCAGGCAAAACAGGAACTCGATGATCCCGAAAGGCATGAGTATTGGCAGAATATGTACGATCAGTACAAACGCCTCGCCAACCGTAATCTCGCGAAAGCCAACCTGCAATTCTTCGGAACAAAACCGGATGGCACTCCTTCCGTCTCCCCTGAGGCCTATTACAAAACTCTCCGTGGCTTCGTCATTGCCCAACTGACGACGCAACATTCTTAACCTGACTACTACCTCACGCCAGGATGTCATAGTTGATATATACAAGCAGAATCACTCATTTTGGTAGCAAAAAGGCAGGAATTGGTAGCATTTTTTTTGCCCAAAAGTTTGCTATTGTCATTTTTTTTTCGTACCTTTGCACGCAAATCGTGCAAATAACAAAACGAAAAACATAATGAAACGTTATCTATCTGTTTTATTGGCTGTTATGGCTATGCTGTCGCTTTGTCGGCAGCAGGCGCGCGCTAACGATTACATGGAGCACACAGAGAATTACACCGTGTATGCTTCGGGTATTGACAAGGTTCACTTCAGTATCCCTGTGTGGGTGCACGGAGCCTGGTATGAGCGCAGTTACTCGGCGCTGCCGGGCAGTAACTTCTCGTACACGTATAAGGATGACCAGGACAATGAGCATGAAGTGACAGTACTGAACTGGCTTGCGCACGTAGTTCGGGACAACGACAAAGACAACGACAAAGGTACGCTGGCGGTGAAGTACCAAGCCGACCAAGGTCAGTTGGTGCTCACGTGCATGCACAACGGCGTGCGTACATCGGTGCAGCCCAATGGTCAGTGGACAGACTGGCTGACGGTGAAGCAGAATCCGGCAGGCGGTTATGACCGCGTGACAAAGTTGGAGTTCGACTGGTACCCGCCATCGACGCTGGACGGCAAGGAGTTCACGATCAAGATGCGTTCGGAGTTCGATGACTTCGAGGAGATCCTCGACGAGTATGCATATAGCTTCTGCGACACGGACATATCATCCGACTACGCCAATATCGAGTGCTACAGCCATGTAGATCCGGACTATACGCCGACTTGGACGCTTGACACGAAGTTCAAGGGTAAGGAAATGTTGGTGACGCCGACGCTGTTTGATCCGTACCTGTATCAGATGAACGAGGACGGCGTAGCGGGCTTCGGCTATGCCGCTATCCCGTATTCGCTGGCAGACGAGCCGATCAGTTATGTACTGACGAACGACACGGCTATACATTATACGAAAGATCTGTCGGGCAACATCTACGTGATGACCACCGACACGGTGTGGCCGGATTTGTCGGCTAAGTTCACCGTTTGGCGCAACAAAGAGAACGGCACCGTTGACAGCATCGTGAGTACGAAGGTGGATGTGCTGCCTTATCACCGCATCTATGATTTTGTGGCGAAGGAGGAAGTGGACTCTACGGATTCGTACACCGGGGCGAACCTATTGAGCTGGTCGATTAAGAACCCGCTGCTGAGTGACCTGGTGGACGGCGACTACTTCGAGATCGTGCGTGCTACGGATGCATCGTTCAGCGATGCAGCGTCGCTGGCTGTACTGCCGCTGGTGCGTGACTCGCTGGGCTTGTACAGTTACCGCGACAATGACCGCAGTATATCGACCGGTCATCTGTACAGCGACTCGCTGACGCTGCCGCTGGTATATACGGCGGACGGCTATTGTGCGCTGAAAGACCAGGAGGGCAATACGAAGTTCCATATCAAGCCGCAGATCCAGACGGACAAAGCCGTTGTGCCCTCGTTGCCGGTGTATTACCGCATCCGTCGTGCCTCGGCGGCTGTCTGGGGCTGGCACGATGACTTCATGGAGCAGCGGACGGTGTATAAGCATAACTTCCTCGCTCCGCTGGCAAGCGAGCAGCCTGAGTATGAGAAAGATGCGGAGTTCGAAACCAATCACAAGGTGAACTTCCGTATCATCCTCAGCAACGAAGAGGTGCCGACCGTACTGCCGCGCAAAGAGCAGTTTGAGTTCAGTTACACGGTAACGCAAGCGACAGAGGAAGGTTCGGCGGATCAGGATCCGGAGCAGTACATGACGGACGCGCTGAAGGAGCACCTGAAAGACTCGCTGTACAAGGTGCTGAAGGCGGAGTACGAGGGTAACCCGTTCGGTAAGTGTATGTGGGACAAGACGGCTAACCTGATCCTCATCCGTACGGTAGAGGAGACCGGCACATCGACGGAGATCACCGTTCCGGCGGACAGCATCCATCGCTTGGCAGACGGCAACTGGGAAGCGATATTCGCGGACTATGCGGACAAAGGCTGTACGCATTACCGTTACTCGGTACGTATTGACCAGAGCCACGCCGACCTGCATGTGCGTAAGCCTGAGACACAGTTGGCTCCGAAGTCCATCGCGGGTCCGGATCTGTATTTCGACGAGAGCGCGAAGATCGTTTCGTTCACTGCCACGCAGGGCGATGCCGGCACCACCCTTAAGCAGGGTGTGCTGCTGAACTGGAAACCCTCGTCATCGGCGGTGGATGAGTATATCCTCTGCCGCATCAAGGAAGGCAGCAGCGATGCTCCGGACACCCTGTACCGAGGCATAGAGACGACATTCATGGATATAACGTCAGAGCCGACGGTGCACTACGAATATACGGTGAGCTCCTATTACAACTGCAACGGCCGCTCGACGAGTAACTCCGCTACCACGGAAGGTTGGCGCACGCCGTACGGCGAGATCAGCGGTAGCATCCTCATGTCGGACAACAGCGGTATGAGCGGTGTGAAGGTAGCGCTGCAAGACTCGACCGGCGCTGTGGTTCGCACGCAGATCACCGGCGCGAACGGTACGTACCGCTTCGACAGCCTGGAGTACTACCGCATAGAGTGCATCACCGAGCCGAGCATATATGTTCGGTACACGTACATGCCAATGGTAACTGACCCGGAGCCGTACGTGGTATATCGTGCTCTCAATCCCGATCATTCGGTACTGTCCGATTGGGCGCATCTGCCGAAAGGTTCATCTTCATTCCCGTTAGGTACGATATTGGAGATCAAGACCACCGAGGAAAACAATGTCGCCAAGGATCAAGTCTTTACGGTAACGGTCGATGCGAACTACGAGCTGGATGGCTACAACCGCTACAAAGTCATCACCGAAACGGATGTGCGCCCGGATTTCACATTGCAGGTGTACAGAGGCTCCGACTTCGTGCCGTCGTGCAAGACCGTCATGACGAACGCACGTTTCGTCGTAGTGCCGACGCATGAGTACGGCATCTTCTCGTACAACTACACCGATGCCAGCACGGCAGCTATCACCCTCTCGACGGACAATGCCGTGGCAAGTGCTATCGACTTTAGGAACACCAAGACCGCCCGACTGACCGGTCGTGCGCTGTTCGAGAACACGACAATCCCGGTAGCCGGTGCGATGTTCATGCTTAACGGCGACACCGTGCGCCGTGGCGGCTCGCCGCTGATGACGGGTACGGACGGCAACTTCGAGCTGTCGCTGACGATGAATCAGCCTTACACCTTGCGGATCTTCAAGCCCGGACACGTCTTCGCGCTGGACGGCTACTTCCAGATGGAGGAGGGGAAGGATACCTTCGCCATAGCCAAACCGCTGGACGGTATCCGCTTCTATGACCGGACGAAGGTACGGTTGGTAGGTCGTGTAGCCGGCGGTATAGACCAGCGTGATCTGCCCGAGGCGTTCGGCTTGGGTAAGAACAATCTGGGTGACGACCTGCAGCTCGTGCTGCAACTCGAGGGCGATAACGTGGCGCACTTCGTGCACGACCCGAACGACCTGACGCGCGACACCGTGCAGCAGACCGTCACGAACCTGAGCGGTACGACGCAGACGCTGTTTGAGAAGAAACGCGTGGTCATCCACCCCGATCCGACGACCGGTGAGTACGCGGTGGATATCTTCCCCGTCAAATACAAAGTGACGCAGGCCACGGCGAAGGGTTACGCAACGCTGTTCACGGACGGCACGGGCAACGAGACCTTCGACCTGACGAATGCGCCTACGACGCTGATCATGGATATCCATGACGACGATATGGTGTCATATAACGCCACGTACGACCGCATCTACCGTACGCCGGTGCGCATCGATCTCAAGCAGAACCTGTACGGAATGGAGCGTGTAGCGTACGGCGAGCCTGAGATGGAAGCCAATGGTGCTAACCCGAACGAAGAGGAGAAGGTAGCGCTGTACACCGTCGATAAAGACGGGAACGTCACATACACCCTGGGTTACCCTGTATTCTACGACACGCGCAAATACCAGTTCAAGGCAAAAGCCTACGAGGCATATTACTACAACAATGACCCGTCCGGCGAGGTGGATATCGTTCCCCAGCGCGGCGGCACGGCGATCATCCGCAACGGCATGCACAGTGCGACGGAGGTAGAGCGTTATCCGCTCAATGAGAAGGGCGAGAACAGTGTGATATGGCTCACGGTGGATGATGTGGATGTAGAGCACGCCGGCACAGCACCGCTGCGCAGCGTGAGTGTCGCACTCGAGACAGAAGGCAACATCGTCGAGACGAATGTGTTCAGCGCATTCATCACCGGTACGGTACTGGAGGAGAAGACCATCCAGGCTTCGACAGGAAGCATCCAGCTGCTGGATATCATCCGTGATCCGGGTGGAGCAGGCTCGTCCGCGTATGTGGAGAATGGCGCGGAATACACGTTCTCGTTCTCGCAGTCGATGGCTGCACGGTTTGGTATTCAACTCAGTCCTACGTGGGGTAATAATATCACGCAATATATCGGTGTGTACTCGGGTGCTGCAGCCGGCGGATCGTGGATAGGATCACCGGTGGAGACGCAGAAAGCATTCTCGTTCGATATACCTATCGCGCATGCGATTGACTTCGGCAGTTCATACACCTGCAAGCTCACCACCAACGAGCGTATAGAGACCTCATCGGACGGCAGCCCGACAGGTGTGGGCAGCCCTGCAGATGTGTTCTTCGGTACGACTGTATCGAACCTCGTGGGTAAGGCGAAGACGATCAGCATCATCAATGACAGCCTGTATCAGATGTGCCAACCGTCACTGAACGCCGGAGCGATGTTGCTGCTCGCCCAGGGTACGGACACGCTCGGCAAGCCGTATTACCTCGTCACCGGTCAGAAGGTATATATCGGCGCACGGCTGGATAACACGTTCACCTATTCGCAGTACTATATATGGAATACGCTCATCCCGCGTCTGGCTATGGAGCGTCAGAACCTGCTCAAGAACTTCACCGACGCGGATGCCGCCCAGGCATATGCCGATGCCACGGGGCAGCCGACGTACTGGTATTACCAGACGGGCGAGTACCTGAACGACACGATACCTCTCGATGCCTACCGGATGTTCACGCCGAACGACGGTGGCACGTATGTGGACGAGGTGGGGACGCTCAATATGACGATCACCCGCTGGCTGGAGATCCTCTACCTGAACGAGCGTGAGAAGGTCGAAGCCCGGACGAAGGGCGCCAAGATCGGTACGTTCAGCACCTCGGCCGGCAACAGCTTCTCGCATAGCGATACGTATAACTACGAGTACTCCTACAACGAGTTCCCGCAGAACATGGTTCTGGAGGGCGACGGCGTTAGGGCCGGAGGAACGGCTCTGTTCACGCTGATAGGCAGCGTATTCAAGAACCGGTTGAACACCTCTGCCATGAGTGCGTTCCTGCAGACCTATTGGAAGAAAGGCGAAGCGACAGGCGTAGATCAAGGCGACAATGTGGAAGTGAGCAGTAATAACCAAGCCAAGAAAGTGGAGGAGATCGCTGCTAAAGCCGGGAATATGGAGTTCCATATGGGCTATGATATTATCAAGGATATCAACACCGACAAACGCATGACGACCACCGCCGCTGTCACCAAGTCCACGGGCTTCACACTCGTGCCGGATCCGATGGGCGACATCACCACCACTGTCTATAAGGCGGAGATTGACTCGGCTTGGCACGCTAACTCTGCCGAGGCGATGGAGGCTGTAGTGCAGACGGATAACGAGAAGTTGCTGTACGGCTCCTACGTCTTCTATACCGAAGCAGGCGCAACGGTGTGCCCGCACGAGGAAGAGGAGAAGACGATCCTATACAACCCGGGTACGACCATCAACAACCCGACAATCTGGGTGGCCAAACCCGAGCTGACAGCCGACCGCTACGAGATAGCCAACGTAGCACCGGATAAACGTGCATCGCTGCGTATCAACCTCTATAACCAAGGGCAGATGGATGCCGGCTATGCCGAGTACGGACAAGGATTCTACCTGTGCCTGAACGGCGTGAGCAACCCCGACGGAGCGAAGGTGTATGTCAACGGCGCACCGCTCATCAATGCTATCTATTACTGGATACTGCCGGGCGAGCCTGTCACGCAGACCATCGAGGTGGAGCGTGGTGCGGTGGATGATTACGACCTGTCGTTCTCGCTCTACTCGGAGCACTGCGCAACGACCTCTGCAGACATGAACATCGGCGTACACTTCCTGCCGCTGTCCACCGATGTGGCGATTGCCTCACCGCGTCAGAACTGGGTGATGAACACCCTCTCGCAGCGTGACTCGACGGGATACTACCTGCCGGTGACCATCGACGGATTTGATATCCACCACAAGAACTTCGACCATATAGAGTTCCAATACAAACTCTCGTCCGAGAGTGACGAGAAGTGGGTGAACCAGTGCTCGTTCTTCGCCAGCGACAGTTTGTATGAACTGGCTTCGGGTAACAAGGCGATGATCGAGAACGGCCGCATCGTTCCGTTCCGCTTCTACGGCGAGCGTGATCCGATGGAGCAGAAATATGATCTGCGTGCCGTCAGCTTCTGCCGCTACGGCTCGGGTTATGTGCACAAGGCATCGCCTGTGATCAGCGGTACGAAAGACACCCGTCCGCCACGCGTGTTTGGCGAACCCGAACCGGTGAACAGCATCCTCGGCGTGGGCGACAACCTCAAGTTGCGCTTCAACGAAGCCATAGCCGGTAACTACCTGGACGAGGACAATAACTTCCAGATCATCGGTGTGACGAACGAGACGGGAATCACTGCCGGCACCTCGCTGCACTTCGACGGCAGCGGCTCGGCTTACACGAAGGTGAAACGTGACCTGACGAATAAGTCGTTCACCATAGATATGATGATCCGTCCGTCGGAGCCGAACAGAACAGCGGATATGGTGCTGTTCGAGACCGGCAACGGCGAACAAGTCAAGCAGCTGATCCTCACCAATGACAACCGTCTGCGCTTGCATAGCGTAGTCAGCAACACGATGGTAGGCAGCAGCTCGCAGCCCATAGGCGATATCCTGTCCTTCGTGCGCGTGCTATGCGTATATGATAAGGAAAAGAGCGACGTACGGTTCTACGCCGGCACGGACGATGTGACCGATACGATCTTCGGCGACTCGGCTACGACACTTAACATTGAGCGCAGTGCATATTTCAGCTTCGGTAATACGTATGACGGTGATATGTTAGAGGCACGAGTCTGGACGAAAGCCCTTACGCTGGAAGAGATTGCAGCCACAGCCGACCATCAGCTGACCGGTTATGAACGCGAGCTACTGGCATACTACCGCATGGATGAAGGCAAGGGCGAGACCGTAACGGACTATGCACACGGTGCAACGCTCTACCTCGACGGCTGCTCGTGGAACAAACAGCAGGGCTTCTCGCTCCGTCTGGACGGAGACCAGACTGTTCAGCTCGACGGTAACATGCTCGGTCGTTCGGCTGTATATGACATGACGATGATGTTGTGGTTCAAGGCCGAGACGAGCGGAACACTCTTCCGCTCTGACGAACAGCAATGGGATGTGCCGGAAGGTTATGCCAACGGCGAGTGGCACCACTTCGTGCTGACCGTCAACCGAGCGTACAACAACGCCGCGCTGTTCGTGGACGGCAAGCTGCAGCAGTCGTTCCCGGCTACGCAGATGGCTGGCATCACCGGCGCGATGTACCTCGGCGGTAACGGATTCAAGGGAAATATCGACGAGTTCGTGATCTTTGAGCAGGCACTGCCGCAGTCGCTTGTGACGCTGTTTGATAACGTGGCATTGACCGGCGACGAGATGGGACTTGTAGGTTATCTTCCCTTCGAGGAGCAGTTCCTCAACGCGAGCGGCGTGCTCCAGTTGCGCTTCTCGGGTAACGACCAGCGTATCATCCGCGACAAGACTACCGGCGAGATCATCAACAAGGTTACACCGCTCATCGTGAATCAGCCAAGCTTGGATGATCTGGCGGATGCCGACAACAACGCACCGATCAAGTCCCACGGGCAACTCACGAAGTTGTACTTCGACTGGTCGTTCAACAACGACGAACTGATGATCAACATCCTCAACCAGGACTACGAGGTGAACAAGCAGTCGATCTATGTCACCGTGCGTGACGTGGAAGACCTGAACGGTAACCCGATGGTATCGCCAGTGTCATGGACTGCTTTTGTGGATCGGAATAGTTTGAAGTGGTCAGAGAAGCAGCTCTACGTTCAGACCGATGACAATACCGATACCGACCAAGAGCTTACGGTGCGTATCATCAACCAGAGCGGTAAGCGCCATCAGTACACCATCGAATCGCTGCCGTCGTGGCTGAGCGTCGATACCGAGTACGGAGCTATCGACCCGACGGGCGAACAGACCGTGCGTCTCAACTTCGACAGCCAGACAGCTGTCGGCGAATACAGCGATGTGATCTATCTGACCGATGAGAACGGACTGAGCGAACCGCTGCCTATAGAGTACATCGTGGAGGCTATCCCGCCGTATGACGAGGTGGATAGAGCCAAGTATCCGCTGAACATGTCAGTTTGCGGGCAAGTGATACTGAGCGATCAGCAGTCTGCAATCAGCGGACAGATTGATACCGACGAGCGCGATATCGTCTATGCGATGTATAAAGAGAAGTGCGTCGGGCAGTCTAACATCACCTACGATGCTGAGGCGAATACGTCCAAGCTGTTCATCACCGTCTATGGTAATGAGAATATGAACAGCAAGCAGATCCGTTTCCGCCTGTGGCAGGCATCGACGGGTAAGGTTTATGAACTCTCAGCTAACCGTGACATACTCTTTGCACATGGTGCAGTGTATGGCTGTGGTGACGGTAAGCCCGTTATACTCACAACCACCGGCAGCGAGCAGCAGACCATCGGAATTAACGCAGGCTGGAACTGGGTATCCTTCAACCTTGATCTGCGTCCGTCAGTAGCGAAGATAGAGAAAGTCATGACGGCAGACCAACCGTGGACAGAAGGCGACCAGATAAAGAACCCTGCAACGCGGAACTTCGTCACGTACTCCGATTTGCTTGATCGTTTCGTTGGGGACTTTGACTACCTGCGCTACATATACACGTATATGGTTTATTGTGGTGCCGGCAACACAATGCATATCAGTGGCAACAGCCTGCCAACTGACTCGATGCACGTGACGGTGAGCGGCAATGGTCGCTGGAGTCCGATGCCGTGTCTGCTCAGTCAGGTGACACCTATAACAGAGGCGTTGGCGGACTACTACGACGATGCGACGACGGGCGATATGATCAAGAGCCATGATCACTTTGCGTACTTCTCAGAATACAAGAAATGGGAAGGCGACCTGAGGGCTATGCGTCCGGGCGAGGGTTACTTCTTCCGCCGCGTGGCGCAGGGTAGCGTGAAGATCAACTTCTACGACACTGATGCGGATAACGCTCCGAGGAGGAAGCAGTCAGCCGTCAGCAGTCAGATGTCAGCATTCAGTAATCCGAATGCCGCGACGAACATGACGATGATTGCAGCGATCAGCGGTCAGCAGTCAGCAACAAGCGGTCAGCCGATAAAGGTATATGTAGGCGATGAACTCGCTGCGGTGGCTGATCCGGTTAACTCGCTGTACTTCCTCACGATTCAGAGTGACCAAGTAGGTGCACTGCGATTTGAGATGAATGGTGATACCTATGTTGCCGAGAGTGGCACTATCAACTACTCCGCCGATAGCCATCACGGAACAATGACAGCACCGATCATGCTCAAGAAGGATGATAACCGCCCGTATAAGATCATCGAGAACGATCATGTGGTGATCATCCGAAACAACGAGAAATTTGACGTGACGGGTGTGAAACTCTAATCAGCAGTCAGCTGTCAGCAATCAGCTATCAACTGTTAGAGAAAAAAAGAGGTCATCGCGACCTCTTTTTTATTTACTTAATTTGACTTACTTAACATGCTCGATGTCGGGATCGACGAGTATGCGTCCGCAGAACTCGCAGACGATGATCTTCTTGTGCATGCGGATGTCGAGCTGGCGCTGTGCAGGTATCTTGCTGTGGCATCCGCCGCATGAGTCGCGCTCGATGGTAACGACAGCCAGTCCGTTGCGAGCGTTTCGACGGATGCGCTTGAAGGCGGTGAGCAGACGATCGTCTATCTGGCGCTCGAGGTCGGTAGTCTTGAGGATGAGCGTCTCGGTCTGCTCCTTGGTCTCAGCGAGGATAGAGTCGAGATCCTGACGTTTGTTGGTCAGATCCACGGTGCGGTCTTCGATGTCGGCCGTTGTCTTGGTCTTCTCGACCTGCAGTTGCTCGAGGGCGGCGGTGTGCTCCTTGATGCGCTTCTGGCACAATTCGATGTCGAGACTCTGGTACTCAATCTCCTTGCTCAGGTTATCGTACTCGCGGTTGTTGCGCACGTTGTCCTGTTGCTCTTTGTAGCGGGAGATAGAAGCGTTATCGTTCTCGATCTGTACGCGACGGTCGGAGATCTTCGTCTCCAGTTCTTTGATCTCGTTTTCGATGTTCGTCAGGCGGGTCTTGAGTCCCTCCACCTCATCGGACATGTCCTTCACCTCTTGCGGCAGTTCGCCGGCGAGGGTGCGAAGCTCGTCAATCTTCGAGTTGACCTGCTGCAGTTCGTACAGCACTTTGAGTTTCTGCTCAATGGTGAGCTCTTTTTCTTCTTTTTTCATTATTCTTTGTGATTTAGTATTTTCGATATTTCGATAAATCGATTTTTCGATATATCGAGCTTATAAGATGTGAATCGGCGATACATCCGCCTCTGATATTCTGACCTCCACTTTGTCGCGGAGCAACTCGGCGAAGATGTCACGTGTGAAGTGCTCAGATACCCAATGGTCGATATCCACCGCCATGATCTGCCCGGCTGCGGCTTGCATATCGTGGTACTTCATGTCGGCAGTCAGGTAGGTATCCGCTCCGGCGGCTATGGCCTCGGGAATGAACTCCGCGCCTGCACCACCGCATAGCGCCACACGGCTGATGGTCGGTGTGACGGGTTCGGTGTAGCGCACGTAGTCCGCGCCGAACGTCTGTTGAACCAGCTTGAGCCAAGCTGACCAGAGGACTGGTTTGGGCAGCGTGCCGATGACGCCTAAGCCCACATGGCTGTCTTCGGGCGAGGGCACAAGGATACGAATGTCCTGTAAGCCTAACTGCTCCGCCATGCGTCCTGACACGCCACGCAGGGCTTTGTCCATGCTGGTGTGCGAGGAGTAGATAGCTATGTTGTGGCGTATAGCCTGCGCTACGCAGCGTTCTTGCGGCGTGGAGCCAGTCAGGTGTTTGAGCCCGTGAAAAAGCAAAGGATGGTGCGATATGATCATATCACAACCTTCCTTTATCGCCTCGGCGACGACCGCTTCGGATACATCCACCGATAGCAGTACAGAGTGTATCTCCCTGCTAACATCGCCAACCTGCAGCCCCGAATTGTCCCACGCCTCTTGCTGTCTCCGTGGAGCGACAGATTCTATGATATCAATTATTTCTTTTAGAACCATTGGCTGGTGGCCGTTGGCTATTGGCTTTTATCCTCTTTTAGTGCCTACGCCTGTCTTCACGCTACTGGCAGCCGATTTGCTGGTCTTGACGGAAGCTTTGGGCGCTTCTTTTTTGACAGCCTTCTTCTCTTCCTGAGCTGCTACGGCTTCTTTGCCTTCCTCATCCTCCAGGATAGTGAAGTCCGTGAATCCGGCAGCGATGAGCAGGTTGTACCAAGCCACGAACTTACGGATATCCGACGGATAAACGCGGTCACGGTCGAAGTTAGGCAGCACCTCTGCGAAGAATGCACGCAACTGCTCGTTGTCGGCTTTCTTGGCATCGAGTTCGATAGCTTTGAAGCTGTATTTCTTGCCGGCTGCATTCAGTACTTCGCTCAAGGAGATATCCTCACCCGTGGTGTACATCGACACCTCTGCCAGCGAAACGATCTTATCACGTGCGTAGGTCGGCATACGCTTGCCGTCAACGAGTGACTCGACGATGAGCATGTTCGTGCCGCGACTGATTAACTTGTACAAACCCGGCTTGCCGGTGATTGCGAGAATATTTTTTAACATAGAACTAAAATTTTCGACAAAGGTAAAAAAAAATTTGCAAATTTGCAAATCTTTTTGTAACTTTGTGCGATTTTTTGTGAAAAGTGCAAATATTAATTGTTAACTGTTAACTAATAACTACATTTTGCGTCTAAAGAGCGAAGTAAATATCAAGAACCGTCGCGCCACCTTCGACTACGAGATACTGGAGCGTTATACTGCCGGTATCCAGTTGTTCGGTACGGAGATCAAGTCCATTCGTGAGTCGAAGGCGAGCCTTGCAGACTCGTATTGTCAGTTCGTGGGCAGTGAGTTATATGCCAAGCAGATGCATATAGCCCAATATCAGTTTGGCAGCTACGCGAACCACGATGTACTGCGTGACCGCAAACTGCTGCTCAATAAACGCGAACTGCGCAAACTGCAGAAAGCAACAAAAGATACTGGTAAGACGATTATTCCGCTCCGGATGTTCATCAATGACAAGGGTCTCGCCAAACTCGAAATAGCCCTGTGTCAGGGCAAGCACAGTTACGATAAACGCCAGTCCCTGCGTGAGGCAGATGACCGGCGTGAGATGAGCCGTACTATGCGGGCTTATTCATAATCAGGTTCAAGAACTCCTGTCGTGTTTCCTTGCGATTGAATGCTCCCGTGAAATCCGAAGTGACGGTGAGCGAGTGTTGCTTTTGTACGCCTCGCATCTGCATACACAGGTGCTCCGCCTCGATGACTACCATTACGCCTAAGGGGTTGAGCGTGCGCTGGATGCAGTCCTTGATCTCCGTGGTCAGACGCTCCTGTACCTGCAAGCGGCGTGCGAACACATCGACTACGCGGGCGATCTTACTTAGTCCGGTGATCCGACCGTTTGGGATGTACGCCACATGCGCCTTTCCGAAGAACGGGAGCATATGGTGTTCGCACAGCGAGTAGAACTCGATATCCTTAACCACTACCATCTGGCGGTAATCTTCCTCGAACAACGCCGAGCGTAGAATAGCCTCGGGGTCTTCGTTGTATCCCTTAGTCAAGAACTGCAGGGACTTGCCCACACGGTGCGGCGTGCGCTTCAGCCCTTCGCGTTCGGGGTCTTCGCCGAGCACGCGGATGATCTGTTCTACATTCGAGGAAATGGCATCCGTCACTTCCACTCTTGGATTAAATGCTTGTAAGTCCATATTTTAAATTTTGGCTTTTGGCTCTTGGCTATCTCACCTTCACTTGATCCCGTACGATATAGGTGTAGTCGGCCAGGTCGGGGAACAGGCCTTTGAACATATCTCTGAACTCCGCCGCTTGCTGCTCGGTGAGGAAGTCACCCAGACGCACCTTCCATGAGGGTGAGGCGTAGATGACGTACACCGGCACATTGATTGCCTGCTGGATGCGTTGCTCGATGATTAGCGCTTCCGACTTGCCGCGATGCGGGTGGTTGCTGCTATATACCTGCACGCGGAATCCGGCACGCTCTGTCTCACCGCGCTCGATGCCGGCGATCTTCTCCTCCATAAGCAAGGTAATCAGGCTGTCTTGCTCCACATGTACGGCGGGCATATCCAGTAGAATCTGCGGATAAGTCAGTACAACCGGCTGCACCGTATCCACGGACAACGCGATGGTGTCGGTTGCCTCGGCTTCAGCAGGGACGCTTGTGGCTGCCTCTTGACCGTACACGGGTAGGGTAAAGAGCAACGTGAGCAGGGCGATATAGATAGCAGAATGTTTCATCATTGTACATAGTGCCAAACCTTTACAATTCGGATTAGCGTACAAAGGTACGAAAAAAAATCCATATATGCAAACTTTCGCAAAGAAAAATGCAATATTAGTGCAAAATGCCAAATGAGCAAGTCGGCGCACGACTCATCAGAACGGGTAGCCTATGCCGAAGTTGAAGCGCAATCCGTCAAGCACTGAAGGAATATTATAATAGGTCGTGATCGGCTTGGTGTAGTCGGTCTTCCAGTTCTTGTCATATTTGTAGGTCTGATAGGGCGCATGGATGCCCACACCGATGTCGAGCCGGACAACGAGTCCGTCGATGTCGAGTCTGAGACCTGCACCCGTGCCGAGGGCGATCTGACGCGCCAAGTCGGGGTTGTCAAGTATGCCGTCGTACAGTTCGCCGGGAAGCTTCAATCGCTCGACATAATCATCAATGCCGGCAACTTTGAACAGTTGAGAGGCAGAGTACCAGTTCCAGACGTTGCCCGCATCGACGAATGCTGCTCCATAGAGCTTCCAGACGATGGGGAACCGAAGCTCGATGTTCGCCTCGAGTTTGACATCACCGGAGTGGAAGAAGTTCTGATTGTATTTGGCGGAGTAGAAGTTTCCCGGTCCGTAGGAATACGGTGCTGCGGCACGCAGGCTGTGCGGGCCACCGGTATAGAACGCTTCGGAGAGCGGGGCAGCCGTTGAGCTGCCCAGCGGTATATTCGCTCCGGCGTACAGACGCGTGGCGATACAAACCTTATCTGTGAAATTGAATTTGTTACGCAACTCGGCAGTAAGTTTGACGAACTGGTTGAAGGTGATGTTGCCCAGTTTCTTTTCTTTCTCATCCCACTTGTGTCCGCCGAGACAATAGAGGGCATTGATCAGGTTACCGGATTCCTTGACGCCGAGGTTGAGGAAGGTGTTCACGCCTTGCTTGGCGCGGTAGTCATCATAGAGGAAGTTATAACTGATAGACGGTACGAACTCATTGCCTGCTATGACCTTGATCAGTTGCGGGTACTCGGCGGCTTTGTTGAGCAGACTGTCGGACTCGGCTTTCATCAGCACCACTGACAGCGAGAACGGCGTGAAGGCGTGGGTGACATAGTCGTTGTTCGGGGAGTGGATGAAGTACGTGAACGAGCCGGTGAACTTATGCACACCATAGCCTCCGGCGATGTTCTCGTATTGGTAGCCAAGCATGTAACGGGTGTCGCCCTCGGGATTGTTATCCCCCGCCCAATGCAGGTACGGGAAGATCAGCGAGGCGTTAGCTCCGAGTTTGTAGGTGTCTGTCTTCTTCGGGTCACCCGGGTGACGGTTACGCAGCGCCCAGAAGTACGAACCATTGCCCTTGAGCGTGAATGTCTCACCTTTGCCGAGCAGGTTCTTGATCGACGACTTGAGTGTGAGGTCGGGACCTAAGCTGTTGTTCGAACGATAGGCTATGCCGGCATCGGCAGCAATGCCGTACGTACGGGTGATTGTATCCCCATTGAACAACTCGCGGCGACGCCATTCTTTCGTAGTGCGCACGGCAAGGCCGGACTTATAGAGTTCGCCCTCGAGGATGTTGTTGAAGTCGCGTTGTGCATACAGACGCAAGGCCACGTTACCGTCCTTGGTCAGTTTGTAGTCGGCAGAGAAGTTCATGAAGAACCCTTTGGCGTCGTTGATTTCGGGATTATCCGTCAAGGTTGAGCCGAGCGTTACACGCAGTCTGTCATTGAGGAACGACTTGCTGATTGATATGTTAGTGGCATTTGTCTTGCCTCCAGCATGTGACGTCTGCCCGCTACTGATATCCACATCCATGAACTTTCCCATTTTGGAGTTTGCCATAGCGGCATTGATGCGGCTGTTGATGATAGACGACAGGGCATAGCCGTCGCGTTGTGCGGCAACATTGCTTTCGCCCACGTACATACCAGTTGCAAGCAGCGTGGCTGCCAGTCCTTCGCGCGTCTCTTCGTCCAGGGAAGCGAGTTCGCGTGTTATCGTCTCGTCATCGGGGGCTTCGAGGAAGAATCCTATGCTGCCAATGCCTAACGAATCCAGTTCGCCGTTCACGCGCACGCCGGTAGTGAAATCTACTCGGCGCGTCTCTTCACCGTTGGACTCGACATCGGCTTTCACCTGTTGCGATGCAGAGACGTTAAGCTGCGTTTTGCTTATCGGTCCGCGGAGTAGCACATGACTGCCTGAATCTACATGGAAAGGCATAATCGGGTAGGCTTTGGGCGAGTAACGAATAAATCCGTCATCGACATTGACGCGTCCGCCGAGGTTCAGATTGCCTTCTTTGGTGCAGTAGCGCGCATTGACCGTACCGTGCGGCTTGACCTGCGCGAGGTTCTTCTTATCAATGGGGTAGGTGATGTCGGTGACGGGTAAAAGTGTCACATCGACATCAGCGACTATGCTGTCCAGCGGACCGGTCACCTTACCTCGGATGTCGGTTGCTAACTCGCCATAGACAGGGAACGGACCGCCTTGCGTCAGTTTGACCGGCGCAAAACTATCGGCGGCAAGGGTGATATCCACGTGCATGCTGTCCAGATCCAGACCACCGGTGAGGGACAGATAGCTGCTATCCACAGCATAGATTGGCAGTCCGTTGAGATCGACATGGTTATGCGCCATCACGATCGGTGTCTGCCCGAGACTGAAGGTCGCCTGATAAGGTGTGTATTCGGCACTCACGCCGAGTGGCAGTACTTCAGCGGATATATCTTTCTTATTCGGCAGACCGTCCACCGATGCGGATGCGCGTACGGCGCCGTGCAGATCAATATCCTTGAGCGTGACGAAACTCTTCACGAGCTCCAGCGGAACAGTATCCAAGTAGATGCCTGCGCGCAGGGCGTCTGCGTAGAGTGACGAGGGCTCTATCTGTAGGTTAACAGCGTGACTGCCTAAATCCTTGTTTGCATAATTGATATTGTCCAGTTTCAGTTGCCCGTTGCCGTACAGGTTGCGCTGCTCGCGCCTCAGATCCATCTGTAGCGCAGCGTCTGTGCGCAGGTTATGTACACTCATCGCGCCATCTGTGAGTGTGGAGTTAGCGGTGAGGGATGCAGTGGTATTACCTTCCGTCATCCTCACTCCGATAGCGGCTTTGGCAGCCGGCAGACGAAGCGCAGTGCTGTCCTCCGGATGATTGATTTCCGGCGTGGAGGCGGATAGGGTCAGATCGGTCTGCTGCTTATCCGACGCCAGCGCGAGGTTCACCTGCTGTATGTCCAGTCCCAGGCTGTCGATGATCGGTTGTACAGGACTACCGTGCATCAGGTTGACGGTTGCATCCATCTCGGGGATGAGCCGGCGGAGCGTATCGAGCATCGTCAGATCGGTGAGCGAGGTGAGGGGGCGAATGATCGTCGAATCACCGACAGCCTTCAGCAGCGGTTGTATCTCATCCACCAGTTTCATCACGTGCATCGGGCTGTGCGCGGTGATGTCCATGCCCTCGGTGGTCATATCCAAGGCTGTGGCAGTATCGGTGGCAAAATTCAGCTGCAGGTTATCAACGTTCCAATCCTTATCATTAGCGTGTACGCGCACCGCGCGCATCTGCGTGTGGTAATCAACGGCCATCTGCTTAGGTTTCATGAAGTCCTTCACGCTGAACTGGTGTTCGGTCTGCGCTCGCACACGCAGCGCCTTGTCCGTCATCGTGACCGGCAGATGGAGTGTGCCGGAAGCTGTTTTGTTGGCTAACTTAGCGTCAAGGGTGACGCCGGATACGTCGATGTTGTCATATACGGCATCGGTCAGATGCATCTGCACCTTGCTCTTCATCGCCGGCGAGGCAGGGTCTATACCTTTACCCTCAGCGTGGATGTCGCCCGCGAGGATCACGCGGGTGCTGTCCTTAAGGAAAGGACTGAGGTTCACCCGCTCCACGTTCACCGACATGTCGTAGGCTTGGTCATCAATGTCGTAGAACCCTTGCAGGTGCGCCTGGCTGCCTTGGTACTGTGCGTCGCCTGTGACATCGACGCGCATCGTTTCAAGGTTCATCTCCGTCGTAGCAAGGTCGGCTTGTGCACCTAACTCGTCCGACCGAACATGCAGCCCGCTGCTGGTGATGCTCTTGGCCGCCAGATCGACGCAGGCGTTGCCGTAGATCGTATCTGCAGGGATAGTGAGCTTGTTCAGACCGAAACGCAGACCACCGATGTCGATCTTTCTGGCATCATAGCGCTGGGCACCGACATCAGCCAAGACATTCGTTGCAAGGTTAGCGACACGCAAATCCAGCCCTAAGGGATTGAGGCGGAAATGCACGTTATGCATCTCGCCATCGGGCACCTCGAACGCCATCAGCGTGGGAGTGGAGTCTTTTGCTGTGGTATCGGGAGTGTTGCGCAGACTGATGGCAATGTCGGCATCATTGAGACGAAGTCCGTGCAGCGGGTACTTGCCTTCGGCAATCAGCAGCTCGGGGCTGGAGGTCTTCAACTGCCTGAGGATAACGTCGATGCCTACGGCAGCGATGAGACTGTCGGAGTGGAACGTCGTCTCGTCCAACTGCAACTGCTCCACGGCGATAGGAATAGAAGTGAAGTCGCTGAACGGTGCTGTAATGCCGGCAGCCTGTAAGTTGGCTTTCAGCCGTAATGAACGGGTGTAGAGTAGAGTGTCTTGACCGCGATGACCGACGAACAGACTATCAATCTCGACTGCAATGGGCAGATCCGCCTTGCCTCGGTAGGCGCGGTAAAGCACCATCGGCGAGTGGTGGAACGGCGAGAGATAGATCCCGCCAAGGTCAATGTCGTAGTCAGTCTTTTCGTTGGCGATGGTGAGACCTTTTTCCAGCGCTTTCGAACGGAGAGCGGGCACATAGATAACGCTTGCTACTGCTACCAGCAATAGCAAGCCCACTCCCGCCACTACGCCTGTCAGCACCAGTGGCACTTTCCATAACAAATGCCCTCTACCCAATTCTTAATTTTTAATTTTGCATTTCTCAGAAGCTTTTCTGCACACCGAACTTCAATCCGTATAGTCCCGGTGTGAACTGGTTAGCAATCAGGTTGCGCAGTTTGCCGGAGAATAGGATTACGTCGTTTGTGAACTCGCAATAGCGCCCGTCTTCCGGAGTCTCGTAGAAGAATGTCGAACCGCTATATCCGAGGCTCATGATAGAGAAGAAGATCTGGAATGTACTCTTCTTGTTGAACTGATATGTGATGACCGGTGAGATCTGTACGCCGTAGGTTACGCTATGTCTCAAGCCGTCGTAGTCGGTGCCCTTAATGTCGCCGCTCATCACGCGCGGGTATTCCATACCTGCGTACAAGTGTCCTTCCAGCCAGATGCCTACTTTGTCGTTGAACAGTGTCTTCAGCCGATACCTACCGTACGGAGTAACTTCCCACGAACCGTACATCACACGCAGATCTTTGGTGTAGGTCTTATCCGCGAGGTTGTCATAGTACGAATAGGTAACTACCGAGTTCTGGAATGTCCCGCCAAAGCGCAGACCTACATTCACGCGCTCGTTCACACGCCAACCGATCTCCGGCGTCAGCGAGAATGACCAGCCGTTTTCTTTCTCGCCCGAACGTGAGTCGTTGTGGAAGTAGATGTCGAAGTTGTAGCCGTAGTAGAGTTTCTGTTTCCATGCAGGCACTTCTGCGTCAGGTGCTTTGGGAGCAATACTATCCTCCGCTGTCTTTGTCTCACCGGCTATGGTGGCAACCGATGCTAACTCTTCGGCAATGTGCGTGTTCTGAGCCATCGTGGCAGCGGCGCTGAGCATAACAGCGGCAAGTAATACATAGATTCTATTCATAGATGTCTTATTATTAGTAATTCGGCGGGAAATCAATCCCGCCGAACTGATGGTATAGTAGGTTCGTAATCTTACATCGCGAACCAATCCGATTATTTAGCGGTTCACAACGAATTTGAGGTCCTCGTTTTTGCCGCGTTTCAACTCGGGCTTTTGCTCCTTCCACTGGTTGCTTCCGGCATCATATACCTCGAAATAATATTTCATCTTGGCAACAGACATGGAAATTTCAATGGTAACTTTGCCATAGGCGTTTGTTTGAGCAACTTCCCAGCTGTCGTTTACGTTCGTAATCATGGCATCGGGAGAGGGCAGAAGCTCATCAATAATGTAGGATGCCTCGTCCGTGTAGAAGATGTAACGGTTAGGTACAGGAACGCCCATTTCGTCCTCTACGTAGATTGTTACGTTCGATTTTTCAGACTTGCAGCCTGTGAACACGATGGTCAGCAGTGCGACCAGCACTAATGCTAATTTTTTCATAAGAATAATTTATTAAGTTAAACAATATAAGTTTTTATTATAATGGCGCATTTTGCAATCAGCACGCAAAGATAAGAAAAAAAATCCACATTTGCAAATTTTTGTAAGAAAAAATTGTATTTGTATTGCAAATAGAAATTCTTACAAAACAATATGGATGTCAATTACTTTTCAGTTTTCTCTTCCTTCTTGTCGTTCTCGCTCATGTTCTCAAAGAACAGGTTGACAACGTGCTTGGTGACGATCGTCTTGCGTACGGCATGTTTGACCTTCTTTGCGTGAACCTGGAACTTATCTTCGGAAGCAGATGATGTTGTCTTCTCCGATTCAGCCACCTGTTGCTCGCGTTGATCGATCTTGCTGCGCAGGCGCGGTGAGGCGTGGTTGTACAGGAAGTTATAGCACGGCGTGGTGGCTTTCATGATGTACGGAGTGAGGAAGGTAGTCAGCACACTGGCAGCCACGATGATAGGATAGATAGCCGGATCGGTAACGCCGAGTTTGCTACCCAGCGCAGCGATAATGAATGAGAACTCACCGATCTGCACGAATGAGAAGCCTGTGGACATTGCGTCCTTGAACGTCTCGCCTCCCCACCAGCAACCGAGTGTGCCGAAGGTGATCATACCTATGATGATGACAACGGATACGAACAGGATCGACGGCCAATACTCTACCAGCGACGAGGGGTTGATCATCATACCTACGGACACGAAGAAGATAGCTGCGAACACGTTCTTGAGCGGTGCCATGAGATGTTCGATACGGTGCGACTCAAGCGTTTCCGCCAGCACCATACCCATAACGAACGCGCCGAGCGCACTACTGAATCCGGCTTCCTCAGCGGTGAGCACCATGCCTAAGCACAGACCCAAGGCAAGGATGATCAGTGTCTCGTCATTCAGGTACGGGCGCACCTTGCGAAGCAGGGTAGGAATAACCAGTATTCCGACCACAAACCATATCACCAGCGTCACGGCAAGTACACCAACTTTCTTGAGCAGCTCGACACCTTCAAAGCTGTTCTTGACAGCGATACTGGACAGCAGTACTAACAATACGACGGCTACTATATCTTCGAGGATAAGGATGCCTGTTGCACCTTTGACGAAGCGCGCTTTGCTCAGTCCCGCCTCATCGATGGCTTTCATCACAATCGTGGTGCTTGACATACAGAGCATCGCAGCAAGGAACAACGAGTTCATGTTATCCAACAACGCGAAACGTCCCACGCCGTAACCTAACACCAACATGCCGACGATGATCGTAGCGGCGCCGACAAGGGCTACCTTGCCGCTCTGGAACAAATTCTTGAGACGGAACTCCAGACCGATGCAGAACAACACAAACAGCACACCGATATTTCCCCACGCCTCAACATTCTCGTGATTGACGAGATTCTCACCGAACAAGTTCGGACCTACTAATACACCGGCTACGATGTAACCTAACACGACGGGTTGTTTCAACAATTTGAACAGCAGACTCACTATGCCTGCAGTGATCATTAAAATATACAAATCATGTACCATATCATGTTGATTTTTTTGTCAGTTTAATAGCGGAATGACGAGCCACCGACGAACTCGCGGAGGAATGATGTAGGCGGAATTTCCTTCTCGGGTATCGACTCGAAGTACGAGAGGAACTTATGGAGGCGATGCGCCTCGGCATATTCGTCGCAGTACTTAGGTACGTCGGCGAGAATAGGCTCCGCGTGGCGCTTTAGTACGGCAAGTTCGAACAGCAGTGACGAGTTGAACATCACGTCAGCTTCCTCCTGGAAGGGATAGATCCAGCGTTCCTCACCGCGGCGCACAGACGGGCAGCGGGCGATGGTGTCGCGAGCGGAGTAACCGCGGTAACGGTAGTCGCGCACGATACGGCGCATGAGGCGCACGTCGGTCGTTGGTATCCAGTTGTGGTTGTCGAGGTTGACTGTGGTCAGTGAGGATACGTAGATCTTGAATGTCTTCTCGCGCGGGATGTTCGGCAGCAGTTGCGGGTTGATGGCGTGCAAGCCTTCCATGATCACCACGGTGTCGTCTTGCAGTTGGAGCTTGTCACCACGGAACTCACGCTTACCGGTCTCAAAGTTGAAACTCGGCAACTCTATCTCCTTGCCGTCCAACAGGTCAGCTACTTGCTGGCGGAAGAACGGCAGGTCAAGTGCCTCGATGTGCTCGAAATCCCAATCACCGTTCTCGTCAAGCGGAGTGTCTTCGCGGTTGACGAAGTAGTTGTCCATCGAGAGCACTACAGGGCGAATACCGTTGACAAGCATTTGAATCGTCAGACGTTTGCTGAATGTGGTCTTACCGGACGACGATGGACCGGAGATAAGCACGAACTTCGGCATGCCTCCTTTCTTGTTGACAATCATATCGGCAATCTGGGCGATCTTCTTCTCGTGAAGTGCCTCGGAGAGTTTGATCATTTCGAAGGACTTATTACCCTTGCAAGCTTTGTTGAACTCGCCGACGTTGCTAATATGGAGAAGTTTGTTCCAGCCGGTATATTCGGTGAAGATCTCGAACATTTTATCCTGGTTGCAGCTCTCTTCGAGTACGTTCGGGTTGGTGCGGCTGGGGATGCGGAGCAATATGCCCTCGTGGTAAGCTTCGAGTTTATAGACGTTGATGTAACCCGTCGAAGGCATCAGCGCCGAGGTGTAGTAGTCGATAAAGTCGTCGATGCGGAAGTACCGGCAGTAGGGGTTTCCGAGCGTCTCAAAGAGTGTTGTCTCCTCGTCGTGGCACTCCTTAAAGAGACGGATGACCTCTTTGGTCTGTTTCTCCTCCGCGATGATCGGTTTGTCGGCGGCAATGAACTCCTTCATCTTCGCGTCAATGGCATCGATGATCTCCGGTGTAATCGTCATATAGTTGCCGTCAAAGTCCTTGAGCGTGCAGTAGTAACCTTTGGAGATGGGGTGCTCCACGCGCAGATCCGTGTGCGGGAAGAGGGTGCGCACAGCATACGCCATCACCATCTCCAGCGTGCGGACATAGCAGCGCATACCTTCGGAGCACGAGGCATCGAGGAACTCGATGTCCTTGGGCTTGTAGACGAGGAACGTGAGATCCTGTACCTTGTAATTGACTCGTGCGGCAACCACGGGGTAGGGCAGTTGCAGACCTGTCATGCGATAGAGATCCAGAAGCGCTGTGCCGCGCTGGATGTCGTAGTACTGCTTGTTGTTTTTGCAGTAGATGGTTACTGTATTTTCCATAACGATGAGTATTACTGGGTTATCTGGATGTTCTGGAAGTTCTAGGTGCTCTAGAAGTTCTAGATCTTGAATTCGCGGGGTATCGGTGTCTCGAAATGTACGACCTGCTCGGTGGCGGGGTGAATGAATTCGAGGATGCGTGCGTGCAGGCAGAGGCGGTCAACGGGCGAGTAGGTGTTTCCGTGCCCATACTTGCGGTCGCCTACCACGGGGTGTCCGATGGAGGCGAGATGCACACGGATCTGGTTCGTGCGACCGGTCTCGAGGTTCAATGCTACAAGGGAGATGGTAGCATCTTCCTCGCTGTCGTTGCCGTGCCGTTGCCGTGTCGTTGCCGTGTCGTTGCCGTGTTTTGGCTGTGTTTGGGCTAATACTTCGTAGTGTGTGACGGCTTTTTGTCCGCCGTCATCCACAGGGGATGAGAAGACCATCGCGTTGCGTTTATCCTCGGTGAGCCAGGTGGTGATGGTGCCCTTCTGCTCGGGCAATATGCCTTCGGCGAGAGCTATATAGGTGCGCTTGGTGACGAGTTGCCGCCAATAGGTGCGCATATATTCTTGCAGTTGGGGAGTCTTGGCGAAGACGAGTAGTCCGCTTGTCTCTCGGTCAAGGCGATGGACAACGTAGATGTTGTTGCGCGGGTGTTGCTTGCGCACGTAGGCCTTGAGGATGGACAGGGCTGTAGTCTCCGCGCTGTCGGGGTTCGAGGGCACGGTGAGCAGGCCTTGCTTCTTGTTGACAACCAAGAGGTAGTCGTCTTCGTAAACGAGAGATAGTTTGGGGTGGTGCAGTGTGGTAGTACCAGCCTGCGAGAGGATTGTGACCTCGTCACCGGCTTTGAGGGTTTGGTCGCCGCGCGTACAAATGGCACCGTTCACCTGCACGCGCCGCGAGCGCAGCAACTGCTTGATGCTGGTGACAGTCATGCCGCCGAGTTTGGCTTGCATCAAGTCAAGTAGGGTGGTGGCTGCTGTGGCGCGTAAGATGGTGTTATTCTTTCGTTTCATGGATTTGCATGATCCGCAATGTATGGCGGATGCATTAAAAAATGAGGCGAGGCGAGCGTAGTGCTCGCCTCGCTGCATAGTTAGTTACGCTTGCGGTTGCCGTAGCGTGACATGAACTTATCAACACGACCTGCTGTGTCAACCAACTTCGACTTACCGGTATAGAACGGGTGCGAAGTATTTGAGATTTCCAGCTTGATGAGCGGATAAGTCTGACCGTCGATTTCGATGGTGTCCTTCGTGTTAGCGCAAGAGCGGCTGAAGAACTGTGTGCCATCCGACATATCTTTGAAAACTACTACGCGGTAGTTCTCGGGATGAATACCTGCTTTCATAATTTAAACTTCTTTAATTGTTAATTACTCAGCAGCAGCTTCAGCTACTACGTTAATCTTAATGGTTGCTTTCACCTCGCGGTGGAGACGGGCAGTAGCCTCGTACTCACCGAGTTCCTTGATAGGCTCAACGGTGATGACCTTCTTGTCCACGTCGATGTCCTGAGCCTTGAGGGCGTCAGCGATCTGCTGTGTGGTAACTGTACCGAAGATCTTTCCGTCCTCGTTAGCCTTAACGGGAACGTTGATTACAGTTGCAGCGAGTTTCTCAGCCAGAGCCTGAGCGTCAGCCAGGATTTTAGCGAGTTTGTGAGCCTGCTGTTTGAGGTTCTCGGCGAGCTGCTTGCGGTTGCTCTCGTTGGCGATGATAGCCAGCTTGTTGGGCAGCAAGTAGTTACGTCCGTAACCGTCGCGTACCTTAACGATATCGTTCTTGTAGCCGAGGTTGGCTACGTCTTGTATCAGAATGATTTCCATAATTTTCTCCTTTCAACTTTGGGTTTTACTTCATCATGTCTGTTACGTAAGGCAGCAATGCCAAGTGGCGCGCTTTCTTAACAGCCTGAGCAACTTTGCGTTGGAACTTCAGCGAAGTACCGGTGATACGGCGGGGCAGAATCTTGCCTTGCTCGTTGAGGAACTTCTTGAGGAACTCAGGATCCTTGTAATCCACGTACTTGATACCGGCTTTCTTGAAGCGGCAGTACTTTTTCTTCTTCTGATCCGTCTGTTTCGGAGTCAGGTAGCGAATTTCATCATTCTGTGCCATAATTAAGCCTCCTCTTTTTTAGTGTGGTTACGACGTTTTTCAGCATACTCAAAAGCATACTTGTCAAGACGGGTTGTGAGGAAGCGAAGCACGCGCTCATCACGAGTGAACTCAGTCTCGAGTTTTGCAATGAATGCCGTCTCTACATCAAACTGCAGAATGCAGTAGAATCCGGACGTCTTTGCTTGGATAGGGTACGCGAGTTTGCGCAGACCCCACTCCTCACGGTTCAGGATGGTGCCGCCATTCTGCGTGAGAAGGTTCTCGAATTTGTCGACCGTTTCCTTCATCTGTGGCTCAGACAAAACGGGAGTAAGAACGAAAACGGTCTCGTAGTGATTTACCATAATGTTTGATTAATTTATTAAATTAATTGTTAATTTTTTGCTTTGCGAGCATCGCTAAGCTGAAACGTCGCTCTGCGATATGCCGCAAAAACGTACAAAGGTACAAATTTATTTTTTTATTACCAAATGTTTCGAAGAAAAATCGTCTTGTTATGTGCGATTGTTTTATTTTTTGCACGTAAACCTTGCAAACAGCCCAAGCAAACCGAGTGTAACAACCGTTGCAACAGCGTAGCCGATCCAGCGGTATGCTTCCGGCAGGTGCAGACCTTCCGGAGCGATGAGGATGTAGCTGGTGCTGACCATCGTCATAAACAAGGCGGGGATGAGGGCCATCAGATAGCCGTACTTCTTTGCGCCGTTCTTATAGAGCCAGACAGTACCCGCCCAGAGGGTGAAGACGGCGAGGGTCTGGTTCGTCCACGAGAAGTAACGCCAAACGATGTCGAAGTTCACGAACACCATGCCGAACACGCAGAGGAACAGCGGCAGGGC
>CACZRD010000130.1 GCA_902783545.1 uncultured Bacteroidales bacterium | reverse complement strand
CTGACTGCTGATTGCTGCCACTCACCGCAGCAGTCGATACAAGATCTCTATCGGATGAAGGGCTGTGACGCCCGTACCGTCATGAATCTGCGTGCGGCAAGATATACCCGGGGCTGCAATCAGCACCGGATGATCTATTGTATTGTTTTTCACCGCTTCACGTACCGCCGGGAAGAGGATCATCTCGCCGATGGCTATCGAGGTGCGGTAATGTGCCTGTTCATAGCCGAACGAGCCCGCCATTCCGCAACAGCCGGAAGGTATAATGTGAACACCAGTATTCTTTGGCAAGCGCAGTAACTCCGCCGTCTTCTCCACCCCGACCAACGCTTTCTGATGACAGTGACCGTGCAACCAGATCTCTGCCGGCATATCGCTGAACATCTCACTATTTATACGTCCCGCCTCTACCTCGCGCATCAGGAACTCGTCGTACAACAAGCAGTTTTGCGCCAACTCGTTCGCCCACTCTCGCATCTGCCCATCCGCCATCAGTTCCGGATACTCGTCACGGAAAGTAAGGATACACGACGGCTCGATGCCCACCAGCGGCGTCTCGGCGCTTACAATGTCTTTCAGCAGACGAATATTCTTTTCCGCATAACGCCGCGCCTGTTTCAGGCAGCCTTTCGATATAGCCGCTCTGCCGCTCTGCACATGCCGGGGAATAATCACCTCGTATCCTAACCTGTTCAACAGATCGATAAACGTACGAACCACCCCGGGCTCATTATACTTCGTAAACTCGTCCAAAAACAGATAAACCTTTCTCCCCGCTAACCGCTCACCACTAACCGCTAACCGTTCTACACGCGGTATCCTCCGCTCCGGTGCAAATCCCGCGACACGCTTGAGCATAGCCGAAGTCAACCTATTGGTTGCAAACCAATTATACACATGCGGCACAATTGCTCCCAGTGCCTGTATATCGGCATTATGTGCCACCATCCATGTGCTAAACGGTGTACCTTCCTTGTCATAGATTGCCTGTAGCACCTCTGCACGCAGACGCGTCATATCCACACCCGACGGACATTCTTTCATGCACGCCTTGCATGCCAGACACGACTGCAACATCTCCTTCACCTGCTGACTGCTGATTGCTGATGGCTGACTGCTGACAGCTGACTGCTGCAGCCACTCCCGCATCACGTTTGCCCGTGCACGCGGCGTCTGCAACTCATCGCTACTGACCTTGTACGTCGGACACATCGTGCCGCCTATCAGTAGCGACTTCCGGCAGTCGGCAGCACCGTTGCATTGCTCCACTCGACATAGCAGCTCATCCCCGCTAACCGCTAACCGTTCACCGTTAACCGTTACTCGCAGCCCCTCATCCATCTTCGGCGTATCAACGATCTTGTGCGGGTTCAGCAGTCCCTCCGGATCCCAGCAGTACTTAACCTGCCGCATCAGTTCGTAGGTCGGCTCGCCGTATTGCAGCGGTATGAACTCCCCGCGCAGACGGCCGTCACCGTGCTCACCGCTGATCGTGCCGCGGTGTTTGCGAACGAGCAAGGTCGTCTCATGCGCAATCTCGCGGAACAGCCGTCGCCCTTCATCTGTCTTGAGGTTCAGTATAGGCCTCAGATGCAACTCGCCGGTGCTGATATGTCCGTAGAACACACACGTCGTACCGAGCCTGTCAAGCATCTTGCGGAAGTCGCGCATATAGGCGGGCAGACGGCTTGGTGCCACGGCGGTATCTTCGATCACGCCGGTCGGCTTAGCATCGCCTTTCTTTCCGTTCAAGATGCCCAAACCGGCCTTGCGCAGATTCCAGACCTTACTTACCTCATTACCATACACGCGCGTGCACACACTCACTAGTCCTGTTGCCATCAGCGCCTGCTCCGTCTCCGCCGCCTGACGGTCAAGATCTGCGCGTGTCTCGCTACGCAGTTCGGCTATCAGTAGTGCCGGAGGATCGCCTTTAATAAATGATTGCTGACTGCTGAATGCTGAATGCTGACGGCTTAACTCTATGATCTCCCCGTCCATCAGTTCGACGGCTGTCGGCTGATGACGCAGCGCTGTCAGGTTCGCCTCGAACGCGGCATCCAGACTCGTGCAATGTGCACAGACCACCATCACCTCCTTGGGCGGCAACGGATCAAGCGACACTTTGATGCGCGTCAGGAACGCCAATGTCCCCTCGCTACCGACAATCAGCCGGCAGAGGTTGATCGTTCGCTCGCGCAGAGGCTTGCTCTCGTCGCAAAGCCCTTCTATCACTTCATCGATCGCATAACCGCAACTGCGGCGCGTCAACTCTTTGTCAGGATAAGTCTCGGCTATCAACGTCCGCGTCTCTGCATCCAACGCCCACCGAATCAACTGCGCATAGATCCTCTCCTCCAACCCGCTAACCACTAATCCACTAACCGCTAATCCTTTCTCCCAAAACTCCTCCCAAAATCGCTCCTCCAGCTCCGCTATCGTGTATTCGGCAAAATGCACCTTCGTGCCGTCAGCAAGGATCCCGTCGGCTTCCATCACGTGCGGCCGTGTGCTGCCGTAGATCAGCGAGTGCGTGCCACAAGAGTTATTGCCCACCATCCCGCCTAT
>CACZRD010000129.1 GCA_902783545.1 uncultured Bacteroidales bacterium | reverse complement strand
TGGAAGTCAAAGATGCCATCGCGAAGATGAAAGAATACATCACGAACACAGGCATAGGAAAGGTGACGGTCAACTACCGTCTGCGTGACGCGATCTTCTCAAGACAGCGTTACTGGGGCGAGCCGTTCCCCGTCTATTACAAGGACAGCATGCCTTACACCCTGCCGGAGAACGAGTTGCCGCTGCAGTTGCCCGAGGTCAAGGACTTCAAGCCGACCTCTGACGGTCGTCCGCCGCTGGGTAATGCCGAGAACTGGACATATGACGGCTATCCGCTGGAGCTCTGCACAATGCCGGGGTTTGCGGGATCCTCAGCGTACTACCTGCGTTACATGGATCCCCACAACGACGAGGCGCTGGTAAGCCGTCAAGCCAACGACTACTGGCAGCAGGTTGACCTGTACCTCGGCGGCTCGGAGCATGCTACGGGACACCTGATATACAGCCGCTTCTGGAACAAGTTCCTCTACGATATAGGCGTCGTTTGCAAGGACGAGCCGTTCCGCAAACTCATCAACCAAGGTATGATCCAAGGGCGCTCGAACTTCGTCTATCGCTACATCGGCGAAGGCGCAACGGGAAACCTGTATATCTCCTACAACCTCATCAACAACCCCGAGTACAAAGACAAGGTGCAACCGATCCACGTGAACGTGAACATCGTGCACAACGACGTGCTGGACATCGACGCCTTCCGCGCATGGATGCCGGAGTACAAAGATGCGCAGTTTGTGTTCGCCGACGGCAGCAGCTCGGAGGTGGAAAATAACCCGTACCTCGGCGCAGCGATGCCGAAGATGTACATCTGCGGCTGGGCGGTGGAGAAGATGAGTAAGTCGATGTTCAATGTCGTCAACCCCGACGATGTGATCGCCAAGTACGGCGCGGATACCCTGCGTCTGTACGAGATGTTCCTCGGCCCGCTCGAGATGTCCAAGCCTTGGGACACCAACGGCATCGACGGCGTGCACCGTTTCCTCAAGAAAGCCTGGAACATGTACGAGAATATTTCTGACGACGAGCCGACTGCCGAGGAGTTGCGCAGCCTGCATAAGCTGATAAAGAAAGTGACGTGGGATATTGAGAACTTCTCGTTCAACACGTCTATCCCGGCGTTCATGATTGCGCAGAGCGAGCTGGCAGCACTCAAGTGCAACAAACGCGCCATACTCGAGCCGTTTGCCGTGCTGCTCGCACCGTACGCTCCGCATATCGCCGAGGCGATGTATGCTCGTTGCAACGGTCAGGGATTTGTGATTGACGCCAAGTGGCCGGAGGTGAACGAAGCCTATCTCGTTGAAGACACGCAGAAGTACCCCGTGCAGTTCAACGGCAAGGTGCGCTTCACCCTGGAGTGCCCGAAGGACACACCGAAAGACGAGGTGGAGAAACTCGTGCTGGCACACAGCGAAACAGCCCGTCAACTCAACGGCGCGCAGCCTAAGCGCGTGATCGTCGTGCCGGGACGTATAGTGAATATAGTGATCTGATCGTGTAAGCGTTATAACTCCACCGCCTCGCGTTTCTTAGGGATCGTGAGGTTACGGAATCCGACATCGTGCAGGTGACCCTTGAATGCCTCTTGTGCTAAAGGCTCGCCGTGCACGATGAACGTTTGTTTAACCTGCTTGGGATCGATACTATGCGACAGGTAGTCGGTCATCTCCTTGTAGTCGCCGTGACCGGAGAACGCTTCAATCTTGATGATCTCGGCATTGATCTTCCGATCCATACCGAAGATACTGATCCACCGTTTGGATTTATCTTGAATACGTGCACCGAGTGAGGTCGGCGTGCAGTAACCGACAATCAGGATCGTGGTGCTGGGGTCAGCTATGTGGTTGGCAACGTGGTGCTTGATGCGCCCTGCCTCGAGCATGCCCGATGCAGCGATGATGATACTCGGTTCGTCGGTGTGGTTGAGTTGCTTGGATTCGTTGATGTCCTTGATGTACTTGAGCGTATTGAAGCCGAACGGGTCGTCGTCAAAGCGCAGCACGTCCTGTACGTCTTCGTTCAGGTCGGACATATACAGTCGGAAGATCTCCGTAGCGTTGACGGCGAGCGGCGAATCGACATACACGGGTATGTGCGGCAGCCGGCCGTCGTTATAGAGGTTGTTGAGCACATAGACGATCTCCTGTGTCCTGCCTACCGAGAACGACGGGATGAGCAACTTGCCTTTCTTGCGCACGCAAGTGTTCTCTACTACTTCAAGCAGCGTCTCTTCGGTAGTCTCTTCCGGTTCGTGCAGACGGTCGCCGTAGGTGGATTCGGTGATCAGGTAGTCACATTGCGGGAACGCCATCGGCGAGGGTAGGATATGACTCTCAGGGCGACCAATATCGCCGGTGAACGCGATGCGTTTCTTGACGAGGTTCTTTGGTGCTGGCGCAAATGCCGACATGTTCTCCATGTACCACTTGTCCTTCTTCGTGGGTTTTTCTACATAGCCTTCTTGCTCGGTGATCTCGAGGTTACAGATGGCTGAGCCAAGCATGTGTCCGGAGTTGGTGAACGTGAGCATCGTGTCGTCAAACAGCCGTATCGGGCGGTCGTAGCTGACGGTAACGAAATGCCTCATTACGCCATCCACCTGCTTGAGGTCGTACAGCGGCTCAATCTTCGGCTGGTGGAGCTTGTCCATCTTCTTGTTGTACCAGCGCACATCCTGCGCCTGGATGTAGGCGGTATCCGCCAGCACGATGGAGCACAAGTCGCGCGTCGCGGGCGTACAATAGATATCTCCGCGGAAACCTAACTTATATATATAAGGTAAGAGCCCCGAGTGATCGATATGCGCGTGACTGAGCACTACGCACTCCAGCGTCTTCGGGTCAAAACCCAGATCACGGTTTGCGGCATCGGTCTCCATGCCTTTACCTTGATACATTCCGCAATCCAGCAGAATAGTGTGACCGTTGTTCGTGGTGATGAGATGTTTGCTGCCGGTAACCTCCTCAGCAGCACCGAGGAATTGTATTTTCATGGTAGTATATATTAAGTCTCTCTTGCGCCGTACACCGTACACAAAATACACTACAAAAATCGTACCCAACTGCCGCCAGAGGAGTACAATGTGTGCTGAAATGACATGCAAACTTATCAAAAATCGCGAATTTTATGTTATAAAACATGTTTTTTAGTAAAATATTTGCATATATGGATAAATTGTAGTACTTTTGCATCGTGTTTTTCATGGTATTAGATTTAAGGTTAATGAAGATTGGGTTG
>CACZRD010000128.1 GCA_902783545.1 uncultured Bacteroidales bacterium | reverse complement strand
TCGCGCTTAATCCTCGGAGTGGGAGACTCCTCGGGCGCTTCACTCGGAGTGCGTTCCGTCGCACTCCTTCACCCTCTAACCCTCTATTCGGCTCTTAATTGATTCTCGGCATTCAGCTTCGATACCAATCAAGCGTCGATAGTTCGGCGTAGATTGATTCCGTGAAATGAGTACCTTATTATATGCGCGCGTCGCGCTTGTGCACCCATTTCGGGTGCAAAGATAAGAAAATTATTTGATATATGCAAGTGTTTTTGAAATTTTCATCAAAAATAACGGAGAAAAATGCCTTTTGTCACAAATTAGGGGAATAGAAGCCTATTCTGCATGAAAATATCCACCAAAATTCTGCCCCCAAAAAACAAATGCAGCCGAAGGATGCTGCGTGTATTTCCGATTTATCGTCTGAGACCTGACTATTCCGATTCGTTCGGAAGGAGCGGATTGGCAACCATCCAGACAAACGCCAGTTTGATGGCGTGCATCGGGAGCCAATAACGGATCACAATGGGTGCTGCAAAAGCGGTTGTGCCGTAAAAGACAAAGCCGAACACGAACAGTAGCGCAAAGGTGAGTCGCTGCTCCCGTGTTGCCAACAGTGTCCGGCGGCGCAAAACAATCAGCACAACGGCGCCGATAAACAAGAGCCAGGTGATGAGATCCAGAACAGGCAGCAGCGTCTTGAAGTGCTGCTCGTAAACAGGATGTTTAGCCGGATGCGGAGTGCTTGTGTCCATCTCAAACCAAGAGGCGATATCCGGTTGGTTAGCCGGTATCTCTGAATAACGACCGACCATCTCCAGGTTATCCGGATAGAAGACATCCCGGGTATTCAAGCGCAGATAGTACTTCCAGAACAGCCCAGGGTAATGCATTATGAGCCACTTGCCATAATCGGAATACAGACCGCCTCCTAACCGCGCCCAGGCTACCGGATACGACACCTTCATCATCTGCATGTAGCGGAACATATACTGCTTCAGCGGCAGGTTAGAGTCCCAGATGAGTACGGCTGTGACTTTTCTTCCGCTGTCCGTCTTGGCAACAATCATATCGTCAGCGGCAGGGTGCATGAAATGGTGCAGATCACGCAAGCGTTTGTTATCGGGTAACTGCTCATCGTCAATATAAGGAAGGACATGCATGCCGTTGTTGGCCAGTTGCCAACCGTCAAACCCGGTAGAGAACTGCGAAGTGTGAATCACTTGGCGCATGTTACCGGTGATGTTCTGATAAAACACGCCAAACAGCAGGCACGTCAGCGCGATGGTTATCCAACGCTGTACCGGTTTGGTTGCAAACAGGAGAATCGGAATGAATGCCAGCGGGAAGAACATTGCCGAATAACGCACGAACAGGCACGCGAAAAATGCCGCCAGATAGATACCTGCCGCGCACCAAGACTGCTCGTTGATAAGCACAACAAGCATAGCCAGCATCATAAAGATCAGGCAGCAGAACAGCGCATCAGACATCAGTGCATTGAGCATATAGATACATGCCGGAGACAAGGTAACAAGTACCTCCAACAATATCCTAAGCCATGTGTGGCGACAAGGATAGTAGCGCTTGATGGCAAGCAGGAACAGCCCTACAGAAAGGGCGTACAAGATAAACTGCACCACGATAACGGCCTGAATACTATGCGACAAGGCATGAACGACTTGCAGAAATGCAGAATATCCGAAAGGACGATATATACTGAACTGATCCGATGCCGCTGCTGCTACATAACTGAACGTATCCGAATAGGTGGCAGGTGTGGGATAGCATATGCGAATGAACGTATAGCCGACGATGCATGACAGGACAATAGTCAACCAGTCAACCCATTGCGGCTGTTGGATGAGATAGCCCCAATAACTATTGCGTATCCGCTCTTTGGCAGATATGGTCTGCTCAACTGTTTTTTTGCTCATGATACTCGGTCTCGGTATTTACATTCCATACATTTTGCTTCGTGCTGATTCCTGCAGCGATATTGTCCACAGCCTCCATCGCGGTTAGCATCGAGTGATCCATGTTGTTGTAACGGTGTTGTCCGTTGCGGCCGATACACCACAGGTTAGGAATAGTATCCAAGAATGTCCGCACCTCGTCCAGCTGCTTGTACGTGCCAAAATATGCAGGATACGCCTTGCGGATCTTCACCTGTGTGGCATCCAAAATATCTGCATGGTCAACGACATCAATCTTTGCCAATTCGCTGACGGCCATTCGGATAAACTCCTTTTCAGGCATCTGCCATAACTCATCGCCTTCGTTGCAGAAATACTCCATCCCGACGAACACGGTATTCTTGTAGTCAGCGACCATGTATGGCGACCAGTTGTTGAAGATCTGCAAGCGCCCTACCCTGACATCACGTTCCTGCACATAGATCCATGTGTCGGGCACGCGGTTCTGCCATGTGCGGATTGGTGTTCCGTTGGTAATACGCAGTTGCTTGGCGAGCACACCTACCGTAATGAAATCCCGATAAGGCAGACCTGCAGCTATGTGATGAACCGAATCCGGAACATCAATACCGCCCAGTGCGGCAATCAGATCTTTCACCGGCATACTGGAGAAACAATAGTCGCATGGGATAACCTGGCTTCCCTCAGGCGTCTTTACCTCAACGGATGTGATGCCACCGTTTTGTACGCGAATGCCGGTCACCTCGTTTTGCATGCGCACTTCGCCACCAAGAGCCGCGACTCGTTCAGCAGCCAGAGTCCACAACTGCCCGGGACCGTATTTGGGATAGACAAAGCGCTCGATAAGGGAAGTCTCTACATTCTTTTGCCCTCCACCGGCTTGCCGGAACGGGCGGGTGAGCACATCCTTGAGTAGCGCAAAGATAGACAAGCCTTTGACGCGTTGCGCACCCCAGTCAGCACCAATCTGTGAGGGATGGACTCCCCAAACCTTCGTCGTATAGTCCTCGAAAAACATCTCGTAAAGAGGCCTTCCAAAGCGGTTGATGTAGAAATTCTCCAATGAAGTCTCCGGGAGCTTGTGAAAGACGGCTTTCATATAGCCCCATCCGGCACGGAACGTGTTCTTCAATCCTAATCCGGCAAAAGTAGCCCACTTGACAGATATAGGATAGTCGAAGAACTTACGAAGGAAGAATATCCGCGATACCCGTTCACGACTGAGCATCACATTGTCCGTCTGCTCCGGATCAGGACCTTCTTTTGCCAGTTGCTTGTCTTTGCTTAACAGCAGATCATCCAAAGCCGGCGCCCCCTGCAGGGGCATCAGATCTTGCCACCAGGCAGTGACACGCTCGTTCTTGGAGAAGAAGCGGTGTCCGCCGATATCCATGCGGTTACCGTTATAATTCACCGTCTGGGATATTCCGCCTATCTGTGTGGTGGCTTCCAACACAATAGGGTGAATATCTGTTCGTTGCAACAATTCGGTGGCGGCAGTCAAACCGGCAGGGCCTGCTCCGATAATAACGGCTGTTTTCATACCTCTGATTTTTTATAAAACAACGCTAACTTGCGAGCAAAGAAATTCCAGAAGAACACCAATGCTGTAGAGATGAGTTTGGATAGCATGTAATGCAGACCTATCAGGTCGGTGGCACAATACATGATGAGCTCGTTCAGTCCCAAACCGATAACACCTATTACCGCAAAGATCGTGAACTCCAACCATCTGGACTGGAACCGGTGGGTCGTAAAGACAATCCGGTTACTTAAAACATAATTGACTGTTAATCCTACAATAAACGCAATCGCAGCAGACCATAAATACTGTATGCCTACCCATTCCGTGAAGGCGTACAGCGAGCCATAGTCTGCAACAAAAGCCACTCCGCCAACAAATCCGTACCGAATCAGTTGGAAGAGTGTGGTTTGTGATTTAATCAGTTTGTCGAGGATACTCGTCATGTTTATCTGCGGCGCATCTGTTGGACTTTGCGCATCATCTTCGATGTCTGCTCGAACTGCTTGAGGAAGCGGTTGACCTCGACGATGCTGGTGCCCGACCCTTTGGCAATACGGTTCTTGCGGCTGCCGTTGAGCAGCGCTGGGTTAGCGCGTTCCTCCGGCGTCATCGAACCGATGATAGCCTCGACGGGTTTGAAGGCGTCATCGCTGATCTCTACGCCTTTCATCGCCTTGTCCATGCCCGGGATCATGCCCATGAGATCCTTCATCGAGCCCATCTTCTTGATCTGGTTGAGCTGGCCGAGGAAGTCGTTGAAGTCGAACTGGTTCTTGGCGATACGTTTGCTGATGCGGCGTGCTTCCTCTTCATCATATTGCTCTTGCGCGCGCTCAACGAGGCTGACAACGTCACCCATGCCGAGGATACGATCCGCCATACGTGCGGGGTGGAACACATCGAGGGCTTCCATCTTCTCGCCCGTACCGATGAACTTAATAGGTTTCTCAACCACCGAGCGGATACTCAGGGCAGCACCACCACGGGCATCACCGTCAAGCTTGGTGAGGATAACGCCATCGAAGTCCAGACGGTCGTTGAAGGCTTTGGCAGTATTCACGGCATCCTGACCGGTCATGGCATCGACCACGAACAGCGTCTCTTGCGGTTGGATAGCGTCCTTGATAGCAGCTATCTCGTTCATCATCTGCTCATCGACAGCCAGACGACCGGCAGTATCGACGATGACAACGTCGTAGCCGTAGGTGCGCGCCTCGGCGATGGCTTTCTTGGCTTTCTCGACAGGGTTGGCGATCTGCTCGCCCGTGAAGACCTTGGCATTGATCTGCTCACCCAGAACGCGCAACTGCTCAATAGCTGCGGGACGATAGACGTCATCAGCCACGAGCATGACTTTCTTGCCTTTCTTCGTCTGGAGGAAGTTGGCGAGCTTGGCAGCAAAGGTCGTCTTACCCGAACCTTGCAGACCGGAGAGAAGGATGATAGCGGGATTGCCTTTGAGGTTAAGTTCCACAGCTTCCGCGCCCATGAGGGCAGCGAGTTCGTCGTGAGTGATCTTGACCATCAACTGCCCGGGACGAACAGCTGTCATGACGTTCTGACCAAGGGCTTTTGCCTTGACGGAATCAGTAAACTGCTTGGCAGTCTTGTAGTTAACGTCCGCCTCAAGCAGGGCTTTGCGGATATCCTTAACGGTTTCGGCGATGTTGATCTCGGTAATTCTACCCTCGCCTTTCAGTATCTTGAACGACCGTTCCAGCCGTTCGCTTAGGTTGTCAAACATAAAACTATTTACGATTTGGTCATTTACGATTTGTTCATTTATTGAGTCATTGGGTCATTTAGCCCTCTTAACGGGCTCATAACGGGCAATGCCCATAAAAAGCCTGCAAAGTTACAAAAAAAAATTGACAAATGCAAATATTTCGGATATTTTTTGAGAAACACTGTGCGCCGCGTAGTGATTTTGAGGACTACAAGCAGCAAATCATTCCCCTATTCGGAGTACAAACGATTCGACAAAACTCCGACAATCCCTCGATAATCCCCCGATGGAACGGCACGATTTTGACAATACGGGTATCAAATGACAGATAAATCGGGGCTAATCAGGGCTAAATGCAAAAAAAAACAACTTCTATTTTTTAATTTTAAAACAAATTATTATATTTGCCGCAGGTTTCCGAAACGTCGGGAAC
>CACZRD010000127.1 GCA_902783545.1 uncultured Bacteroidales bacterium | reverse complement strand
TGAAAACTGAAAGGTTGAAAATCGAAAACAGAAAGGTTGAAACAGATATGAAAAATTTTGTAGAGGAACTGCGCTGGCGCGGGATGTTGCATGACATCATGCCGGGTACAGAGGAGCAGTTATTGAAAGAGATGACCGTCGCCTACGTAGGCATTGACCCTACAGCTGACAGTCTGCATATAGGTCACCTGTGTGGTATCATGATGTTGCGTCACCTGCAGCAGTGCGGCCACAAACCTATCGCGCTGATCGGCGGTGCTACAGGAATGATCGGTGACCCGTCGGGCAAGAGTGCCGAGCGGAACCTGCTGACAGAAGAGGTGCTGCGCCACAACGTGGCTGCCATACGTGCACAACTTGAGCACTTCCTGGACTTCAACAGCGACGCGCCGAACGCAGCCGAGCTCGTGAACAACTACGACTGGATGAAGGATTACACCTTCCTCGACTTCACGCGAAACATCGGCAAGCTCATCACCGTCAACTACATGATGGCGAAGGACTCCGTCAAGAAGCGCTTCAACGGCGAGTACAGCCAGGGAATGTCGTTCACGGAGTTCACCTACCAACTGCTGCAGGGCTACGACTTCGTCTATCTGAACGAGCACAAGAACTGCAAGCTGCAGATGGGCGGTTCGGATCAATGGGGAAACATCACCACGGGCACCGACCTGATCAAGAAGATCAGCGGCAACGAGGCGTACGCACTGACCTGCCCGCTGATCACGAAAGCCGACGGCGGCAAGTTCGGCAAGACGGAGTCAGGCAACGTCTGGCTGTCGAAGGACTACACTTCGCCGTATAAGTTCTATCAGTTCTGGCTGAACGTGAGCGACGACGATGCCAAGCGTTATATCAAGATCTTCACCAGCCTCGGGCGCGAGGAGATCGAAGCACTCATCGCCGAGCACGAACAGGCGCCGCACCTGCGCACCTTGCAGAAGCGTCTGGCGAAAGAGGTGACGATACTTGTGCACAGCGAACAGGATTACAATGCCGCTGTGGAGGCTTCGAACATCTTGTTCGGCAACGCTACCGCCGAGACGCTGCATAAGCTCGACGAGCAGACATTCCTGCAGGTCTTCGAGGGCGTAGAGCGCTACGACATCAGCCTCGATGAACTGAAAGCAGGCATCGGACCATTGGATCTGCTGGCAGAGAAGACGCAGATCTTCCCCTCCAAGGGCGAGGCAAGGAAGATGATTCTTGCCAACGGATTCTCGATGAACAAAGAGAAACTCACCGACCCGCAGACGCCGCTCACCGATGCAGCCCTGCTCAACGGCAAGTACCTGCTCTTCCAGAAAGGCAAGAAATCCTACTATCTGGTCACCGCAAGATAATAATAAACTCACTAAATATTAAAATCTATGGCAAAGGAAAACACTCCGACCCCGCACATTGGGGCAAAGTATGGCGAAATCGCCAAGACAATGATTATGGCAGGCGACCCGTTGCGTGCTAAACTGATGGCTGAGCGCTATCTGGAGAACCCCGTTCTCATCAATAACGTTCGCGGCATGCTCGGATTCACCGGCACGTACAAAGGCAAACCCGTCACGGTTATGGGACACGGTATGGGTATCGCATCCATCGGTATCTACACCTACGAGCTATTTAACTTCTACGACGTGGACACGATCATCCGTGTCGGCTCTTGCGGCGCACGTCAGGAGTATGTCAAGCTCGGTGATGTCATCATCGCTCAGGCTTGCTGCACCGACAGCAACTATGCTCTCCAGTTCCACCTCCCGGGTGACTTCGCACCTATCGGCGACTTCAAGCTCTGCCGTCTGGCTGCTGACGCTGCCGAGAAGTTCGGCTATCGCTACCATGTAGGTAACGTATTCTCTACCGACGCGTTCTACTGCGAGGATGACCGCAAGGTCAACTGGACGAAGATGGGCGTGCTGGCTGACGAGATGGAAGCTCCGGCTCTGTACATGAACGCTGCACGCGCTGGCAAGAAAGCCCTGTGTATCTGCACCGTCAGCGATCACCTGATCACCGGCGAGGCTACCTCTGCCGAGGAGCGTCAGACCACCTTCACCAAGATGATGGACGTCGCCTTCGATGTTGTAACAAATCTCTAATATGGAAGTAATCAAGACTCCTATAGAAGGTCTGCTGATCATTGAACCCCGGGTGTTTGAGGACGCCCGTGGGTTCTTTGAGGAGACCTACAACGAGCAGCGTTACCGCGACGCGGGTATCGATGTGCGTTTTGTGCAGGACAACATGTCCGCCTCGTGCTACGGCGTGGTGCGTGGTCTGCACTTCCAGCGTCCGCCTTACACGCAGGCGAAACTCGTGTCGTGTATCGTCGGCGCAGTGCTGGATGTGGCAGTCGATCTGCGTAAGGACAGCCCTACCTTCGGGCAGCACGTGGCTGTAGAACTCAGCGCCGACAACCACCGCCAGTTCTTTATCCCCAAGGGCTTTGCGCACGGGTTCAGCGTGCTGAGCGAACGCGCACTGTTCAGTTACAAGTGCGACGAGCTCTACCACCCCGAGGCGGACGGAGGCATCCTGCTCTCCGACCCTGCGCTCAACATCGATTGGCGTATCCCCGCCGACAAACGTATCCTTTCGGAAAAGGATACCCGTCACCCCTTACTCAAAGATTTAGGCTATACATTATGAC
>CACZRD010000126.1 GCA_902783545.1 uncultured Bacteroidales bacterium | reverse complement strand
CAAGTCGTTGATTGCAACTACCTCATAACCCTCAGCTTCAAACATCTGACGGAAAGCCAGACGACCAATACGGCCAAAGCCGTTAATAGCTACTTTTGTCATAGATTTGTGTGTTAAATTTTTGAGTTATTGATTTATATTTGGTTGTTTGCTTGTCTTCCGGAGGCTCTGGATGCTATAGAGATTCTAGATGTTCTGGATGCTCTAGAAGTTCTGGAAAATCCAGAATTTCCGGATTAGGGTACAAAGTTACGGAAAAAAAATGATATTTGCAAGAGGTAGGGCAAAAAAATTACCATTTTTTTTCAATAAAATGCAAAATTTACTCTTTTTGCATGTATCGGGGCATCGTTTCGATGAATTTTTGTGCTGCTTCATCCACCGAGCCGAAGTACTCACCGCCGGATGCGTTCATGTGACCACCGCCACGGAAGACCTCGTGTGCGAGCTTGTTCACCGGTCTATCTCCCTGGCTGCGGAACGAGATCTTCGCCTTGACCTTGGCGCCGCCGGCGTCGGGGATCTGATGCGGCGGGATCTTGTCCTCGCGCATGAATACAGAGTAGTATATGTCCTTGATTTGCAGCGGCATATTCACTATGCCCTCCATATCGCCGGACTTGGCGTTGAAGCGGTACATCTCGCGGCGGTTGAGGGTGATCAGGGCTGTGCGGTACTCGGGGAAGAGTTTCATCTTATGGTACAGGCAGTAACCTACCAATCGCATGCGGTCTGCATTCCATGCATTGAACACACGGTCGTAGATCGTATCTTTGTTGATGCCGGTAGTGAGGAGCATCGCTATGATGCTGTACATCTCCGGATGACAGGAGTTGTAGGAGAAGTTACCCGTGTCGGTCATCATGCCGGTATAGATGCAGGTCGCGAAATCGGGCGTCAGGCTGAGTTTGCCGAGCTGATAGGCGAGCCGGAAGACGAGCTCGCTGGCAGAGGCGCACTCGGGGTAGGCTATCTGCTCGGGTTGGTCGGTGCAGACGCGCGAGAGGTGGTGGTCAATTATTAGGAGTGCGGAATTCGCGGAATTAACGGAAGTTCTGGAGGCGGTGTAGCTGTCGAAGCGCTCGGTGAGGACGGGGCTGAGGGCGGCTACGCGGGTAGACTCGCCCAGATCGGTGCAGATGACCAGATCCGCCTCACGCAGTGCTGCAGCTGCGGCTTCGGGCTGCTGCTCGTACTGGATGACTGAATCCAGCCCGGGGAGCCACGCCAGGAAGTCCGGAAACGAGGTTGGCACGATGTTTGTAACAGTATGTTTGCCGAGGCTGAGCAAGAAGTGCCGCATAGCCAGGCTGCTGCCCAAAGCATCACCGTCAGGGTTCTGGTGGGTGATGATTGCAATGGACTGCGCCTGCTCAATGCATCGGGCTGCATGCTCCAGTTGCAGGGGAGAAAGTAGGTCAGAAAGTGGCGAATTATTCATATAAAAGTGCCGTATTGTTAAAAAGTTGCTACAAAGATACAATTTTTTTTGCAAATATCAAAATTTTTTTGTAACTTTGTGGCGGTTTATGTGCGTTTTTGTGAAAATGCATAAGAAACGAGTCAAAATAAATAAATGCAAGATATGAAAAAAGTAGTTTTAACGCTTGTTGCGGCGTTGTGCGTATTAGGCATGCGCGCGCAAGAGGACAAGGTGCTGATGACCATCGACGGCAAGCCGATCATGCTGTCGGAGTTCAAGTACATCTATGAGAAGAACAGTCAGGAAGCTGCCGGCAGCCAGAAGTCGCTGGAGGAGTACCTGGACTTGTTCGTTCACTTCAAGCTGAAGGTGACGGAGGCAGAGCGTCGCGGTATAGACACGACGGAGGCTTTCCTCAAGGAGCTCAAGGGTTACCGTGCGCAGGCTACGCCTAAGTACCTGACTGACAATGAGGCGCTGGAGGCGCTGATGCGTCGTACGTACGAGTGGCAGCGGGTGGATCGCCGTGTGGCTCATATCGCCATCGAGTGCCCTATGAGTGCCGATTCGGCTACCACTGCCGAGGCGTTGGCGAAGATCAACGATGCCCGTGAGCGCGTGACGGTAGGTAAGATGATCATCAAGGGTCGTGGCGGCAAGAAGCGCCCCGAGCGCGTGAAACGCGAGGACTTCCACGTAGTGGCGGAGGCCGTGTCCACCGACCCGAGCGTGAAGGAGAACCGTGGCGAGCTGGGCTGGATCAGTCCTTTCCGCTTCGTCTATCCGTTCGAGAAAGCCGTCTATACGACGCCCGTAGGCGAGGTGACAGAGGTGTTCCGCAGCCCGTACGGATTCCATATCGCGTTGGTGGAGGAGGAACGTCCGCACGAGGAGATTCAGGCTTCGCATATCATGAAGACCGTGCCGCGTGGCGACAGCGTGTTGGCAGTACGTGCGAAGGAGCAGATAGACTCTATCTATCAGCTGGTTATCCAGCCGGATGCTAAGTTCGACGAGTTGGCACGTGAGTTGTCGGACGACAAAGGCTCGGCTATGCGTGGCGGCAGTCTGGGCTGGTTCGGGCACGGCGCGATGGTTAAGCCGTTCGAGGAGGCAGTATTTGCATTGCAGAATGTCGGCGACATCACCAAGCCGTTCGAGTCGCGCTTCGGCTGGCATATAGCCAGGCTCGACGGCAAGCGTGGTACGCTGCCCTACGAGGATGTGAAGGATGATATCAAGAAGCGCGTGCAGCGTGACGAGCGCTCGAAAGAGGTACAGGAGAGTTTCCTCAAGAAGACGCGCGCCGAGTATAACCTGCCTGCCGAGATGTCGGACGCCGAGGTGATGGCGTACGCTGACGAACATCTGGAGGCTAAGTACCCCGAACTGGCGCGTCTGGTGAAGGAGTACCATGACGGCATACTGCTGTTCGACGTGTCGCTGGAGGAGGTCTGGGACAAGGCCGCCAAGGATACGGCCGGTCTGGAGCAGTTCTTTGCCGAGAACAAGGCGAAGTACGTGTGGGACGAGCCGCGCTTCAAAGGTATAGTGGTGTACTGTAAGGACAAG
This sequence comes from uncultured Bacteroidales bacterium, assembly GCA_902783545.1. Taxonomy (GTDB): domain Bacteria; phylum Bacteroidota; class Bacteroidia; order Bacteroidales; family Paludibacteraceae; genus Colicola. Next base: position 17,483 of record CACZRD010000126.1, on the reverse strand, counting down.
AAGACCATGAAGACCGCGCAGCAGATCGTCAAGCAGGCACAGCCGGACTCGGTGATGAGTTACCTCAAGCGCCTGAACACCGACAGCGTGAAATACGTGCGCATGGAGAAAGGCCTGTGGCTCAAGGAGAAAAACCCCGCCATCGACAAATATGGCTTCAAGAACAAGAAGACCGAGTTCGTGCCGGATAAGAACTTGCCGTACGTGTTCGTGGAAGGTAAGGTCATCAAGGGCGCGGAAGTCTATACCGACGACCGTAACCGCGTGACGTCGGATTACCAGGAGTACCTCGACCAGAAGTGGATTGAGCAACTCAAGGCTAAATACCCTGTCGTTATCTACCGCGAGGTGTTAAATCAATAAGATGCGGCAACGCAAGGGGTACATAGTTGGAATAACATGTATGGTGCTACTGGGTGTGGCATCGTACATGTATCCGTTGCGTTGGGATCTGACACAGGATAAGCGTTACAGCCTCGGCGATGCGACGAAGTCGTTGGTGCGCGCCTTGCCTGAACCGGTGACGGTTGAGGTGCTGCTGCAAGGCGATCTCAACAGCGGTTTCAGGCGGTTGAGACGCGCTACGGTGGAGCTGGTGGACGAGATGAGCCGCCAGGGCAATGTCCGTCTGGTCGAGCCGGAGGAAGGCAGCACTGCAGACCTACAGCCGACGGTGATCCATGAGCGTGAGCAGAATGGCAAAACGGTGCAGACGACGGTCTTTCCGTACGCGCGCGTCACATACCGCGGGCGGAAGACCGTAGTGCCGCTGCTAAAGAACAACAGGGCGCTCAACGGCGAGCAGAACTTGAACAAGAGCATTGAGAATCTGGAGTACGCCCTTGCGGAGGCGATCCACAGTGTCAGCCGTGACACGATAGAGCGGATAGCGTTTCTGGAGGGACACGGCGAACTGGACGAAGCCGACGTGTATGACGTGAGTCGCCAACTCAGCCGGTACTTCGATGTGGATCGGGGTGCATTGACGGACGATGTCAAGGCGCTTCGGCCCTACAAGGTAGTCATCGTAGCCGCGCCGCAAGAGCCGCTCAGCGAGCGGGATAAGTATATCCTCGACCAATACGTGATGCACGGTGGTCGTGTACTCTGGGCGATAGACGGCGTGCGTTTGTCGGAAGATATGCTGTCGTCGGAAGGTCTGACGCCCGTAATCCCGCTGGAGCTGAAGCTCACTGAGATGCTCTTCCGCTACGGCGTGCGGGTGAATGCCACGCTGGTACAGGATCTGCAATGTCTGACCGTGCCTGTGGATGTGTCGGGTGAGGCAGGTGAGGCGCAGTATCAGCCCTTGCCCTGGACGTTTGCTCCACTGCTGCTGACATCCGGTGCGTCGCCCGTAACGAAAGATGTGATGCAGGTGAGCAGCGTCTTCGCCTCAACGATAGACACCGTAGGCGGCGGTAGCGGGATCCGCAAAGAAGTACTGCTGGCAACCAGTACCGCCTCGCGACAGACACATGCTCCGGCGGAGATCGATCTGAGTAATATGCGCATCGACCCGCAACTGTTCGGTTCGGCTTACCTGCCGGTGGCCGTTCGGCTGGAAGGAACGTTTCCGTCGGCCTTCAGCCACAGGATGATTCCCGAGGGTCTGACGGATAGTGAGCGATTGGATAGTTCCGTGCCCACCAAGCAACTTGTGGTGGCCTCGGGCAGCGTGCTCCAGAACCACTGGCAGCAAGGGCAGCCCCTGCCGGCAGGCTATGACCGCTATTCGGGCATCCAGTTTGGCAACAGGGACTTCGTGGTGAACGCCGTGCTCGATCTTGCGGACGATAACGGACTGATCGCTCTCCGCGAGAAGACGATAGCTTTGCGGCTGTTGAACGATAGGCGTGCACATGCCGGGCGGATGACCATACAGGTCGTAAGCGTAGTGACGCCTCTGCTGCTGATAGGGCTGCTGGCGGGAGGTGTAGGATTAATACGAAGAAAAAGATATATTTTGTCATGAAAAAGGTGCTGTTATACGGCTTGCTGCTTGTCGCGATGAGCGTGCAGGCACAGGAGATAATGCCCTATCCGACGGATACAATAGACGGGAGGGTGTATTACCGCTATACGGTGGAGAAGAGTATAGGTCTGTACCGGATCAGCAAGAACTTCGGCGTGTCACAGGAGGCTATATTGCAGGCTAACCCCGAACTGGAAGAGAGAGGGTTGCGATACGAAGAGGTCATCCTGATTCCGACGAACCTGCCCGTAGTTCCGCACGTAGCGCAAGAACCGGAGCCGGCGAATACGGCGCAAGCGCCGGTAGCGGAGGAAACCCCGGCAGCTCCGGAAACTCTGGAAAATCCGGCTGCTCTGGAAGCTCTGGAAGTTCTAGAATCTCCGGAATCTCCGGAAACCGCGGATTCCTCAGCCATCGCTTACACCGATACGCTGCGGCTGGCGTATATGTTACCTCTGGATGCCGGTGTGGGGCAGCGCAATCCGATGATAGACCGGTTCTACGACTTCTACGCCGGTGCGTTGTTGGCGCTGAAACATCAGCAACCCGTGTGGACCGACAGCCTGGGCGTGAAGCACACAACGTACTACGACATCCATACGTACGATGTCGGCAAGTACGGCAGTACGGTAATCCAACTGATTGATTCGGGTGCGCTGGCGCAGATCGACGCCTTCGTCGGACCTGCGTACCTCAAACCTGTGGAAGTACTGGCAGCGTACGCCCTGGAGCATAAGAAACCTGTGTTGGTTCCGTTCCTACGGCAGGTGACGAACTTCGCCCACAATCCCTATCTGATGAAGTTCAACCCCTCTGACCAGATAGAGACGCACGCTCTGATGGAGTACCTGGATACGCTACGTACTGTGACGAACATTGTGCTGGTGGATGCATACAACGACAAGATGGATTATTCGCACGGCATACGCATCTTGCGCGACAGTATCATGGCGCGTGAGTTGCCCGTCACCCGTACGACGATACGCCAGATCCTGGCGGACTCGGTAGGCGCTGTGCTGAAAGACAGCGTGGAGAACATCTTGCTCTTCCATTCGGAGCGCTACTCCAACGTACAACTGCTGATGCCTTATCTGCTTTCCGGCAGACAAGGCAAACAGTTGACTATACTCAGCCAGTATGCATGGCAGGGCGAGCGGATATTGCTGCCGCAATTGTACATGGGCGTGTTCCGTACGCCTGAGGGCGAGGCATACACGCAATACGAACAGGATTTTGCGCATTACTTCGGACACACCCTTTCGTCCACGCAGCCGCGTTACGACCTGTTGGGTTACGACCTGACGCAGTATCTCATCCGGGCTATGCGGGGCGGATCGTTCCACGCATCGGATACGGTCTATGACGGAATACAATCATCTATACTGTTCAAGCAGACAGGAGATGGAGGATACGAGAATACACATATTATCATCCAGAAGCGTTAAGCTGCTGCTGTTGCTGCTGCTCGCAGGTGGCAGGATAGTAGCGCAGCCCAGGCTGGAGCAGGCGGAGATGTTCGTCGGCGTCTATGGCGGTGCGACGGCATCCACGGTGTTCTTTACGCCGAAGGTGGACGGCATGGACGATCTGCTGAAATCTCCTATCGGTTGGGGCGCCGGCGCAGTGTTCCGATACGGTGCGCATAAGGTGTGCTCGTTCCAAGTGGAAGCGGGCTATGCGCAGTATGGCTGGCGCGAGTACGACAAGGACGGGAACTTCGACTATCGGCGCAAACTGCATTATATCCAAGTGCCGCTGCTGGCGCATATTCATTTCGGCGGCGAGCATGCACAGGGATTCGTCAACCTCGGCCCGCAGGTAGGCTACTGCTTCAACAATGCCGAGTGGTCGGGTACGAAGCAGACGACCTCGACCTACCAGTACCGGCCGATCGATCATCTGTTCGACTGGGGTGCGACAGGCGGAGTAGGATTCTACGGGATGCATCGTAAGGCCGGAGTGTTCCAACTGGAACTACGTGTGTATTACAGCTTTGGCAGTTTGTACAACACCTCGCGTGCCGAACATTTCGCGGCATCGAATATGTTGACAGCCTGTCTGAACTTCGCCTACATGTGGCAGATAAAATAGCGATCAGTAATTAGAAATCAGATAAGAGAGAATATATGGAAACAACAAAGAACACCTACGTAATCATGCGTCTGTCGTCGTTAGGCAACGTCGCGATGTTAGTGCCTGTAGTGACGCAACTGAGCAATACGTATCCGAACGATGAGTTCGTGGTAGTGGCACTCAAGCCGCTGGAAGTTCTATTCCATGGTCTGCCTAATGTCCGTTATCATGAGGCAGCGCCGGAGGTGGAGCACGCACAGGGACTATACCGTCTGTTCAAGCAGATCAAGGAGTATAAACCGACGAAAGTGTTTGATATGCAAGACGATGGCCGTACGCGGATCATACGTTGGCTGCTTAAGTGGAGCAATATCCCTACCTCAACTATCGACCTCGGCAGTCGCGAGCGCCGCGCGCTGAGACGTATGGGTTACGAGAAGGCAACCCCGCTCAAGCCGGAGGTGGAGCGTTATGCTGATGCGCTTCGCAATGGCGGATTGCAGCCGGCAGGCGATGTGCCTCTGATGGCGGTTAACCAGTCAGCGGAGCAGAAAGTGCAGCTACTCTTCGGGACGAAGACGGAGCGCTGGATCGGTATAGCTCCGTTTGCCAAGCACCTGTCGAACGTGCTGCCGTTCAAGACGATGAAGGATGTCATCGCTCATTACGCACAGCAGCCCGATACGAAGATCTTCCTGTTCGGCGCAGGGCACGTAGAGACCGAGATGCTTCGTCAGTGGGCGTCGCTGTGGGATAACGTGGAGAGCGTGACGAACCAGCTTCCGCTGGATGGCGAACTGGAACTCATGCGTCATATCGACGGGCTGCTCTGCATGGACTCCGCCAACCAGCACCTGGCTGCGCTGGTGGGATGTCCGACCTTGAGTATTTGGTGCGGCACGCATACGTACATGGGGTTCGCTGCGTGGGGAAAAGCCAACACGCAGATCCTGTCGCTGCCGGTCAGCTGCCGTCCGTGTTCTATTCACGGCACTGAACACTGCAAATACCGCAACTTCGCCTGCAAGGCATTGTCGCCCGAAATGATCATCGAGCGTTTTGACAAGTTACTTAACAAGCAAACAAAGAAGATATGACAAAGATAATAGCATTAGCAAACCAGAAGGGCGGTGTAGGCAAGACCACCACTGCTATCAACCTTTCAGCAGCCCTGGCAGCCGACGGCAAACGTGTGCTGCTGGTGGACTGTGATCCGCAGGCGAATGCCTCGTCGGGTCTGGGTGTGGACATTCGCGAACTGGAGGGCACGATCTACGAGTGCCTGGTCAATGGCATCAATCCGCGTGAGGCTGTCATCAAGACGGATGTGGAGCGCTTGGATCTGATCCCCTCGCACATCGACCTCGTCGGCGCGGAGATCGAGATGCTGAACTTGCCGGATAGAGAACAACTGCTCAAGCGCGTGCTGCAGCAGGTCAGGAGCGATTATGATTACATACTCATCGACTGCTCGCCATCGTTAGGACTGATCACCGTCAATGCGCTGACGGCTGCCGATAGCGTGATCATACCCGTGCAGTGCGAGTTCTTTGCACTGGAGGGTATAGCCAAGTTGCTGAATACCATCAAGATCATCAAGTCGCAACTCAACCCTGCTCTGAGCATCATGGGATTCGTGCTGACGATGTACGACAACCGCCTCAAACTGAGTAACCAGGTGCTCGAGGAGGTCAAGCGCCATTTTGGCGACCTCGTTTTCCACTCGGTGATAGCGCGTAACGTGCGCCTGTCGGAAGCCCCGAGTCATGGGCAGACGATTCTCGACTACGAACCCAAATCGAAAGGTGCAATGGCGTATAGAGCCCTTGCTAAGGAAGTAATGAAGAGATAACCTCGATATGTCGAAATATCGATAACCCGAAATATCGAAACAAGTATGAAAAAAACTACAGGATTAGGCAGAGGACTGGATGCCCTGATTGATACTTCGCATGTGGTGACGGGGAAGGCGAGCCGCATATCCGAGATCCCGCTCAGTGAGATTGTTGCTAACCCTAACCAGCCGCGTCGTACGTTTGACGAGGAAGCGTTGCAGGAGTTATCGGACTCGATACGCGAGCATGGCGTCATATCGCCTATCACTCTCAAGCAGAACGACGATGGCACGTATATGATCATCGCCGGTGAGCGCCGATTCCGCGCCGCAAAGATGGCTGGGTTGTACGATATACCCGCCTATGTGCGCACAGCCAAGGACGAGCAGGTGATGGAGTGGGCGTTGGTGGAGAACATCCAGCGCGAGAATCTCGATGCTATCGAGATAGCCCTCGCCTACCAGCGACTGATGGATGACTACGACCTCACGCAAGAGCAGATGGCGGAACGTGTGGGCAAGAAACGCGCTACGGTGGCTAACTACCTGCGTCTATTGAAACTCCCTGCCGAGGTGCAGATGGGCATCAAGGAGCACAAGCTGGATATGGGACATGCGCGTGCTATCCTTGGCAGCACATCCCCCGAGCAGCAGCTCTCTCTCTATCGCAGGATCATCGCGGAGGGACTGAGCGTGCGCCGCGTGGAGGAACTGGTGAGTGTAGGTCAGCAAGCCGCCAAGACTCCGCGCCAGCCGAGGAAGAATGCACGCTCTGCGTACCCTGCACAACAGATGTGGCTGGAGCAGCGGCTCAAGCACCACGTGAAGGTCAGTGACGGCAAGATCACCATCGCCTTCAAGGACGAACAGGAGCTGAACAGTATCATCGACCAACTGCGGCAACAGGATTGAAAGCATTACGGTACATAGTATTGCTCGCGATGATCGTTCTGCCGCTGTCGATGTGGGGGGACGAACAGGATAACTTCGCCTTCAAGCCCGACTCCGTGCAGCTGGTTGACGCTTCGGAGCTGGAGGTCGATACGCTGCCTCAGGTAGAGTGGCGTCCTGACCCGATACGTGCCGTATGGCTTGGCGCTATATGCCCCGGACTCGGGCAGATGTACAACCGCTCGTGGTGGAAGGTGCCTATCGTGTATGGCGCGTTCATGGGCTGCGGCTATGCGATCATGACCAACCAGCAATCCTATACGGAGTACAAGCAGGCGTATCTCGAACTTTATAACGACAATCAGGCCGGCGAGGTGAATGAGGATGACCCGACCAAACTCTATAATGCCATCCTGCCCGACGGCTACAACATAACGCGTATGGGCGGCACGACATCATACATTTCCAAACTGCAAAACTGGCAAAACACCTACCGCCGCTATCGCGATATATCCATCGTGGTGACGGTTGTCGTATATGCGCTGTCGCTGGTCGATGCGTATGTCGATGCCCAACTGTTTGACTTCGATATCAGTCCCGATCTGTCCATGCAGGTCGAGCCGACGCTGCACTACGATCCTATACAGCACCGCACGAACGGCGAGGTACATCTGGCGATACAGTTTTAGACCGCTGCAAGACACTCCGCTGCCTGTTTGTTGTGTGGGACCCCGCTGCGCTCAAAGATAAAAGATGATAATGAAACGATTTGTAAATATACTGCTCCTGTCGCTGCTCATCACGCCTTGTGCATGGGCACAAGATTCGGTGGCTGTGGTTACTGATGAGCCGTTGGATTCTATTGAACTCCGGTTGATGGAGTGGATGATGGCCGGTCTGGACACCACGCCTTGTCTGGCTGCGCCGGACACCGCTGAACTGCCGGATAGCACATACAAGAGCCGTCTGCAGGCACTGCCCTGTGTGATCGAACTGCCGTATAACCCTATCGCCAAGCGATACATACAGCGCTACATCAAGTACGGTCCGCGACACACCGCACGTATCATGCGCGAGTCGGAGTACTTCTTCCCCATATTCGAGGATGCTCTCGGTCGACATAACCTGCCGTACGAACTCAAGTACGTACCGGTCATCGAGTCCGCCTTGCGACCGAAGGCACGTTCGCGTGCCGGAGCGGCGGGACTGTGGCAGTTCATGCCATCTACCGCCAAGCGCTATGGCCTGGAGGTTAACTCGCTGGTGGACGAACGCTACGATGTGTATAAGTCCACCGAGGCTGCCTGCGCGTTCCTCAAGTCGCTATATGCGATCTTCGGGGACTGGAACCTCGCCATAGCTGCCTATAACTGCGGCGCAGGTAACGTGAAGAAAGCCATCCGTTATGCCGGCGGCAAACAGGATTTTTGGAGTATATACCCCTACCTGCCGCATGAGACACGCATGTACGTGCCGCTGTTCATTGCATCGAACTACGCGTTTGGCTACGCAAGCGAGCATGGGATCTGTCCCGACACGATCCGTGCCGAGCGTATGCTCACCGATACGATCGTCATCCGGGATCGCATGCACCTCAAGCAGGTAGCCGAAGTGCTGGATATACCTATCGATGACCTCCGTTACCTCAATCCCCAATATACGCGGGATATACTGCCGGGTAACAAGGAGTACAGACTATGCCTGCCCATGCAGCAGACCACGCAGTTCATCACGCAGCAGGACAGTATCCTTGCTTACCAGGCGCACCAGCTCATCCACGACCGTCGTGCCGAGATCGACATGGCGCAGAAGACGAGCATCGCCGGCGGTTATATGGTGAACGGCACGATGTACTACAAGATCCGTCAGGGCGATACCTTGGGCGGGATAGCTAAGAAGTTCCGCGTCACCGTCAGTCAGCTCCAGAAGTGGAACGGTCTGACCGGTACGAATATATACGCAGGCAAGAACCTCAGAGTCAGCCCCTGATACAGTTTATTGTTTAGTGTTTAGAGAGATGGCAGAACGAATATATTTTTCCATGCGTGAGACGATCGACGCCACCGGTGTCGAGGCGCCTACGTTGCGCTATTGGGAGAAGCAGTTCAAGCAACTCTCGCCGCGTAAGGATGGTCATGGCAACCGTTACTATACCGCCGAAGATATAGCCCTCATCAAGCGCATCCGTTTCATCCGCAACGAGATGAAGATCACGCGCATCGAAGCTATCCGCAACGAGCTCCTATCCGGCGAGCGCCAGACGGACGTGCGCAGTGAGGCCGTTGAGCGTCTGACGCGCATCCGCCGCAAACTGGAGGATCTGGAGCAATTGCTCTGCGTGGTACTCATCCTGTGTCTGCCGATGATGAGTTCCTGCCGAGGCAAGGATGTATTGTCCTCGCGGCGGATGGTGGCAGTGCTCACCGATCTGCACCGGATGGACGGCATGATACAGGTCATAGGTATTACGCGCGACCAAGGGGAGGAGGAGTTGGCGTATTACGATGCTGTGCTGACGAAACATGAGGTGACGCGCGCACAGTTCGATTCATCGCTGGTGTGGTACACCCAGCATCCGCAACGGTTTAATAAGTTGTACCCGCGCGTGATGAAGAGGCTGGAGGCAGAACATGCGCTCTATGTCAGTGACTCCGAACATATACGGGCGATCCTCGAAGCGCGCACGCGGCACTTTGAGCGGTTTACCTACGATCGCGTGGTGCGTAGCGTGCAGCACGGTTACCCGTTGGATGACTACCGCCTGCCGCCGATAGATACACTCAACGTCCGAATCCCGATGCGTGACGAATACTCTGACTGATGAATGACCGATTGCTGATAGTAGGCCCGTGTGCTGCCGAGAGTGCCGCACAGATGGAGGCTATGGCGCGTTCGCTTGCCAGCGTGCTGGCGGAGTGCCAATCGTTCGCTCCGGTGCTGCGTGCCGGACTGTGGAAACCGCGCAGTCAGCCTTCGACGTTCCAGGGCATCGGGGCACAGGGATTACCCTGGCTGACCGCTGCTGCGGCTGCTGTTGGCTGTCCTGCGGCTACCGAGGTGGCACAACCCGAACACCTGCTCGCGGCATATGATGCCGGCATACGGCACTTCTGGATTGGCGCGCGCACGACATCGAACCCGTTCACGGTAGATATGCTGGCGCAAACGCCGATAGCGGACAAACCAAGTGTCACCTGGTACATCAAGAACCCCACATCGCCCGACATCAACCTCTGGTGCGGGGCTGTGGAACGAATCAGGAAGGCAGGGTATGAACATATATGCGCTATCCATCGCGGTTTCGCCTTGGGCGAGCACACCACCAGCATCTATCGCAATGCGCCGGTGTGGTCGCAGGCCATCGAGTTCAAACGCCGTTACCCGGCTATCCCCCTGATCACCGACGCCAGCCATATAGCCGGTAAGGCGGAGCACGTGGCAGAGGTCGCGGAGCAGGCGATACGTATGGGGATGAACGGACTGATGATTGAGGTGCACCCCGATCCGCAGACTGCCTTGAGCGATGCCGGACAACAACTGACACCGGCGCAACTCCAAGACCTGCTCATACGATTGGCGACCATTGATACGGCCGAGCAGACCGACCAAAGTGCGGAGCTCACCGCTCTCCGACAGCAGATTGACGAGACGGACGACGAACTATGGGCATTACTCTGCAAGCGGCTGGATATAGCCCGTCAGATAGGCGACTACAAACGCAAGCACAGCATGGCTGTACTGCAAAGCGCCCGCTATGACGAACTGCTACAACGACGTATGCAATGGGCAAAGCAGCATGGCATTGAGCCCGAGGCTGCCAAGCAGATCATGGACATCATCCACGAACAAAGTGTACTCAAACAACTATAATAGTATAGGCTTTTTTCTTTGAGTGAAACGGTCTTTTATCTTTCGACTAAAATATAAAAGTTATGAATATTTCTTACAACTGGCTTAAACGTTACATCACTCTGCCGGACGATGCAGAGCAAGTAGCAACCATCCTTACCTCCATCGGTCTGGAGGTAGGTACTATCGAAGAGGTGCAATCCATCCGCGGCGGACTCAAAGGTCTCGTGGTTGGTCATGTGCTGACATGCGTTGAGCACCCTAACTCCGACCACCTGCATATCACTACCGTCGATCTGGGTAACGGCGAACCCGTGCAGATCGTCTGCGGTGCGCCGAACGTCGCTGCCGGACAGAAGGTCATCGTGGCTACTATCGGCACAGTCCTGTACAGCGGCGAGGAGTCGTTCACCATCAAGCGCGGCAAGATCCGCGGCGAGGAGTCGCTCGGTATGATCTGCGCCGAAGATGAGATAGGTGTTGGTTCTGACCACGCAGGAATCATGGTGCTGCCCGATGATACGCCTGTAGGCTTGCCCGCAAGCGAGTACTTCCACTTGGAGAACGACACCCTCATCGAGGTCGATATAACGCCTAACCGTTCGGATGCAATCTCCCACTACGGCGTGGCTCGCGATCTGTATGCCTACTATCAGGCGCACGGACAGAAGGATGTCACCCTCACACGTCCCGACGAGAGCGGATTCAGCATCGATGAGCAGACCAGCCCTGTTGCCGTCAGCGTGGAGAATACCGAGGCGTGCCCGCGTTACAGCGGCGTGATGGTCAAGGGCGTGCATGTGACCGAGAGTCCCGACTGGCTGAAGAAAGCCCTGACAACCATCGGTCTGCGTCCGATCAATAACATCGTCGATATAACGAACTTCGTGCTCCACGAGTACGGTCAGGCTCTGCATGCCTTCGATGCCGACAAGATTGCCGGCAACCGTATTATCGTCAAGAACTGCGCCGAGGGTACGCCCTTCGTCACCCTCGATGGCGTGGAGCGCAAACTCTCCGCTGCCGACCTGATGATCTGCAACGCGCAGGCACCGATGTGCATTGCTGGTGTGTTCGGCGGACTCGACTCCGGCGTGACGGAGCAGACGACGAACATCTTCATCGAGAGCGCATACTTCCACCCCGTTGGTATCCGTAAGACTGCCCGCCGTCATCAGTTACAGACCGATGCCTCGTTCCGCTATGAGCGCGGTTGTGACCCCAACAATACCCTGCACGTACTCCGCCGTTGTGCGGCTCTCGTACGCGAGGTGGCAGGCGGCACGATCTGCCAACCCGTCGATGTGCAGAACGGCGAATCCAAGCCTATCAATGACGGGCCGTTTATGCCGCCGTTCTTTGTGGAGTTCAGCATCGAGCGCTGCAACCAACTCATCGGTAAAGAGCTTGGCGAAGAGACCATCGAGACCATCCTCCGTGCCTTGGAGATAGAGATAATAGAGAAAACACAAATCCCAAATCACAAATCACAAATGCCAGATGAAATCTGGCGATTAGGCGTTCCGCGTTACCGTGTGGATGTACAGCGCGAGTGCGATGTGGTGGAGGATATACTGCGTATCTACGGCTACAACAACATCGAGTTCCCCGATAAGCTGAACACGAACCTCAGCTACGGTATCAAACCCGATCCGCAACGTCTGCAGACGCGCATCAGCGAGCAACTCTCGGCGCAAGGGTTCTACGAGATTCTGAATAACTCCCTGACCAAGGTGTCCTACTACGAGTACGCAGGCAACCTTGATTCCTGTGTGAAGATCCTCAACCCACTCTCGCAGGATCTGGGCGTGCTGCGGCAGTCGCTGCTCTTCGGCGGACTGGAGAGCATCCAGCGTAACGCCAACCGTAAGAACGCTGACCTCAAGTTCTACGAGTTCGGCAACTGCTACCACTATGACCAGGCCAAGAGCCAACAGCCAATAGCTAATGGCGTGATAGACCCCTTGCGCGCCTATAGCGAAGAGATGCATCTCGGCGTGTGGATCACCGGCAACAAGACCCTCCAGTCATGGGTGATGAAGGAGCAAGAGTCCACGTTCTACGAACTGCGTGCGTACGTGGAGAACATCCTCCGCCGCTTGGGCGTGAACATCAACACACTCGTCTATACGCCACTGGATAAGTCTCCGCTCTATGCCGACGGTCTCATTGTCAGCGCACAGAACGGCAAGCGTCTCGGTTGCCTGACCATCGTCAGCCGCGAACTGCGCAAGCAGTTTGACATCGACAACCCCGTCTTCTTTGCCGACCTCGACTGGAAAGCCCTGCTCAAGCAGAACAAACAATACAAACCCGTCATCACCGACCTGCCTAAGTTCCCGGCTGTAAAGCGCGACTTCGCTCTGCTCGTGGACAAGACCGTACAGTTCGCCGATCTGGCACGTACTGCCTACCAGACGGAGAAAAAGTATCTGAAAAACGTTTGGCTGTTCGATGTCTATGAGGGCAAGAACCTCGAGCCCGGCAAGAAGTCCTACGCCTTGTCGTTCATCCTGCAAGACGAAGAGAACACACTCAAAGACAAGCAGATAGAAGCGATCATGCAGAAACTGCAGAAAGCGTTCGAAACAACCTTTGGAGCTACATTACGATGAAACGGTTAGTCTATTTGTTAATGGTCTGCTGTGTGGCACTACCTCTGTTTGCGGAGGATAAGGAGCACCGCGAGATGAACCCGCACATGCTGCGCGTGGGCTGGGGTGACCAACACTTTGAGTATATTGTGTGGCACGCCACCGATCATTCTAAGATGCCTCTGCCCGTTGAGTATGTCAAGGATTACAACGAGAATTTCCGCTACACGCAGCATTGGTGGGCGGAGTACCAGTACCGTCAGAACAACTGGTTCAGCTACGGCGGTCTGATTGACGGCAGCGGAGTGCTCTGGGATGTGGTCAAACGCAACGGCGCAGGCGACGAACTGTCGCGCGATGCCAACCACTCGCTGTATAACCTCGTCATCACACCGACGATATACTTTACGTACTTCAACCATCAGTATGTATCGCTCTATTCGGGACTGGGCATCGGTATGAACATCAACGGCGGCACGGAGAAGGATGCCCATGGACGTACCACCGTTGTCGCTCCGGCGCTGAACCTCACACTCATAGGTGTGTCGGCGTGGTATAAGAGCTGGTTCGCCTCCTTGGAGTTTGGTACGCTGGCATCACTCTCCGACGGTCAGCATATATACATGCTCGGCAGCCGCCTGTTTTCAGCATCTATTGGTGTAACATTCTAAGCTTATGAGACAACAACGATTGATATATCTGCTACTCGCAGCGTTTGTGCTCAGCGCGTGCAAATGGGGCGACTATTATGTAGTGAATTTTGATGAAGTGCCTGTTATCGACAGCACGATGTTCCGCGTGACGAGTAAGCGCCTCACGGATCTCAACGGCGGTATACCTGCTGACTGCTATCTGCCTGGCGGTGAACGCGTTAATGACTGGCAGGGCGACGAGCATGACGGCGCTCGGCAGCCGAAACGCACCTCCGGTACCACTGTTGCAGGATTCGCGTCGGCGCTCTTGAATCAGATGAACAGCAGCTCGGTGATCGAACTGAGCGGTATATACACGTCCATCGACCAGAACTATGACCTTATCACTCTCTCCGGTAAGGTGCTGCTGCCGGCTAATGGCAAGTTCAAGCGCTACATCCTTGTCTCGCACTATACCATAGGCTCCAACAATGAGGCGCCCAGTAACTGCTTCCCGCTGGAGGGACTGCTCTGTAGCATGGGCTACGCGGTAATCTGCCCGGATTATATCGGCTATGGTGTCACGGCGGACAAAGTCCACCCGTATCTGGTGATGGATCTCACGGCGAGCAATGTGGTCGATATGTACATCGCTGTACGCAAGTACTTCGACGCTGCGGGACTGCATCCCGAGTACGATGATATCTACCTCATGGGCTACTCGCAGGGCGGTGCCACAACGATGGCGGTGGAGTATTGGATTGAGGAACTCGTCAACCAGTTTCCTGTTGACGGAATGGGCGAGATCAAGATCCGTCGCGTGTTTGCCGGAGGCGGACCGTATGACATCAAATCCACCTACGACCGTTTTGTGCAGACGAACTGCGCCGACTACCCCATAGCCGTGCCGCTCGTGCTGCAAGGTATGATTGCCGGCAACGGACTTGACCTCAAGATGGAAACGATCATGCAGAAGTGGCTGTGTGATAATATTGACGAGTGGGTGAACAGCAAGAAATATACCACAGCCGAGATGAACGCACTCATCGGTACGAAGGTCACCAGCGATATGCTCACGCCCACAGGCATGAACGTGCAGAGCAAGGAGGTCAGCGAACTCTACAAAGCCATGGTGCAGAACTCCGTCGTATCCTACGCTTGGCAACCTCAGGCACCGGTGTATATCCTGCATTCGATGGACGATGAGACGGTCACTTACCTCAACGCCACCAACGCCAAACAGCGCTGGGCTACGGCGAACATAGAGTATAACTTCGGACACTACGGCGGACACGTCAACACCTGTATCCGGTTCATACTGACGGTCAAATCCCTGCTGGAGCAAGATCAGAAAGAGGAAAAAGAGAAACTGCTAAACTAATCATAAACAGAAACATATGACAAACAATAGGATCATTCCGTATCTGGCAGTATGTGCGTCCGTTGTGCTCCTGCTGTGCATGAACGCCTGCAATCCCAAAGCCAAGGCTGTCAGCGGCAACACGGTCACGGTGAAGATGGAGACGCAGATCATCTCATCCGGGTTCATACGCGTCCGCTTCTCAACGAACAAGGAGGCGTATTACCACATCGGTATAGTGCCTAAGGAGGAAGTGCCGGATATCAAAAGCGCTTCGGGCGCGAAAGGGTTTATGGCACTTATGCTCGACCGCGCGTATGCCGAGTACCTGCTGTGGCGCTCCGACCTGCTTGAGCAGGGCACGCCCTATGTCGCCGAGTTCGCTACACACTCGCTCCACTACGGCACCGTGGATTACGACTTTACGCTCCTCAAGCCCGATACCGAATACCTGATATTTGCTTTCCCCGTGAATGCGCAGACTAACCAGCCCGACGGCAGGCTGTTCGTGGATAACATTGCTACGACCAAGAAGTCCGCCTACGAGGATGATCTGGACTTTGAGTACCGCATACGAGGCTACTGGGACTATGTTTACCCTGTCAGTCTGAAAGGCGAACTGCTCAACTATGTCCCTTGGGCGGGTGCTACGGCGGATTCGGTTGACCTGCGAGAGGCCGGCTACGCAAGTCCTGAGGCGTACTTCTTGGAGTTATTCAGCAGTTATATGTTGTTCCAGGAGTCAGACCGCGTCCATTTCGGTATCTATATCCAGAACAACAACGGCGAGGGCGACGGTACGTCCTACACCGACTTCGAATCAGGCCATACGTACTACTCCGCTATAGCCCTCATGGACGGCTACCTGTCGCAGAAGGCGTCAGTCATCTATAAGTTCCGCTGGACGGGCGAGGATACGCAGTTCCTGTTCAACCACGAAGACGGCCTCAAAACCGATTGGTAGAACCGGCAGGATGGCGCATTCACAAGGCGACTTGCATATTATGCAAGAATAAAATAAAAAAAATCCCACAAAAATTTGCAAATGTGGGATTTTTTTTGTATCTTTGCAGCCACGTTCTCCGCGTCGCGGTGAAATGATTGAAAATAAATTCTTAAAATATATTACTATTATGCAAATCAAAGTAAGCAATGCTAACCAAATGCAGTTCCATGAGGTAACGGTACAGGCTCACCTGCCTGAGAACCTTGCCAAGTTACGCGAACTTGCATACAACCTGTGGTGGGTTTGGAACAGTGATGCAAAGAACCTCTTCCGCCAGATTGACAACGACGCATGGCATCGCGCACAGTCGAACCCCGTGCTGCTGCTCAACATGCTCGGCTATGACAAACTCGTAGAATTGAGCAAGAGCCGCGTGTTCATGGCGCAACTTGACTCGATCTATGATGAGTTCAAGGACTACATGAAAGTACCTCGCGGCGACCGTCCGTCGGTTGCCTACTTCTCGATGGAGTACGGACTGTCCAGCGTGCTGAAGATCTACTCGGGTGGTCTGGGTATCCTTGCCGGTGACTACCTGAAGGAGGCTTCGGACAGCAATGTCGATATGACCGCTATCGGTTTCCTCTATCGTTACGGTTACTTCACACAGACCCTCTCACCCGAAGGACAGCAGATCGCCAACTACGAGGCACAGAACTTCAACAACCTGCCTATCACGCAGGTGCGAAACGAAGACGGCAGCCCGATGGTGATTGACGTGCCTTATCCCGATCGTTTCGTACACGCTTTCCTTTGGAAAGTGAATGTAGGTCGTATCCAGCTCTATCTGCTCGACACCGACAACGATATGAACAGCGAGTGGGATCGTCAGATAACGCACCAACTCTACGGTGGTGACTGGGAGAACCGTATCAAACAGGAGATTCTGCTTGGTATAGGCGGTGTGATTGCTCTGAACAAACTTGGCATCAAGAAGGATGTTTACCACTGCAACGAAGGTCATGCTGCCTTGATGGGCTTGCAGAGAATGGTTGACCTCGTCAATGAGGGGCTGAACTTCCGCCAGGCTCTGGAGGTTGTACGTGCCAGCGGTCTGTACACCTGTCACACGCCGGTGCCCGCAGGTCACGACTACTTCGAGGAAGGTCTGTTCTACAAATATATGCACACCTACGCCGACAAACTTGGCATCGAGTGGGGTGACTTGATCGGTCTCGGCCGCGCTAATCCCGAGGACAGCAGCGAGAAGTTCTCGATGTCCGTATTCGCGCTGAACACCTGCCAGGAGGCTAACGGTGTATCGTGGCT
>CACZRD010000125.1 GCA_902783545.1 uncultured Bacteroidales bacterium | reverse complement strand
GCTTGCGAATCTCGTACTCCTCGCGGGGGTAGATGTTCGGATTGAAGTAGTATATCACCGGCTCGATGTCGTGTTGCACCATCCACTCGACGATAGCCGACGAACAGGGTGCACAGCAGGCGTGCAACAGCACCCTTGCCTTGGCGGGCGAGCCTTCGGACTGCAATCCTTCCGGGATAATGATGTGACTGCTGTTTGCCATTGTGTCGGTTAGTTGTCAGTTGCCGATGAGCAGGGCTTTGATCTGTGTGGCATCGGATACGCCTGTAGGGAAAGCCTGATAAGCCCCTGACCAGATCATGACCGGCACGATCGGATCTTCCTCCACCACGTGATCGAGCACGGCGCGGTCGTCGGCTTTCAGCAGCCAGTGGGGTTGCAGGGTGAAAACCACATCGCCAAAGCCGCGTTTGTTGACCGTGTTGGCAAGGGAGACACTACCCAAGGCTTCCGTGAACGGGTACGCGGCTTCCACACCCTCGAAATCCATCAGGAACGCAGCCACCTGCTGCTGCAGCTGGGGCAGGGGGATGTGTTTCTGCTCGATGAGCGGACGGTTGAGATATATCGACTGCCCGTAACCTCCGTCCACCCAGCGCTCGGTACCGTAGAGTGCCATCAGATAGGTGGCGGTGAGCGCTGCGGCTCGATCCACATTGAAGTACTGCGCCGGCATGCGTGCTGCGGCGAGGGACTCGGTGTTCTGCCCGAGCAGAGGCTTTCCCATAACCACAACGCGCAGATGCTGAACGCCGACGATGCGTGCCAGCTGGTCGATCAGGTATCCCAGATCCTGGTTGAGCCACAGGTACATGTCTTCCTGCTCGGCTGAGCAGAGCTGATCGGTAGTAGCCTGCGGGCTGCGGGTCGAGAGGTGCAGACACAGCAGGTCGGGGATATTGTCCTCACCCAGATGCTCCTGTTTCTGCAAAGCCAGCGCCGACTCGATGACCATTGTGTTCGCAACGGGCGAAAGAAGCAAGTTGTCGGCAGCCGTGTAGCTGAATCCGTTCTTGCGCTCCTGCTCGGTGGGTGCGCTGTACAGGTCTATATCTATGCGCGGCGTCCATGTGCGTGCGAGGAGCTCCTGCCGGCGTGTACCTGCATTCCAGTCGCTGAGTGCCAGCGGCAGCTGTTCGCCGTAGTACGAGGTGCTGACCCAGTTCGCCGTAGCCGGATCGAGCCAGCAACAGCCGTCAGCGCCGTGACCTGCCATGAGGATCGTGCTGTATGCGTTGAGCCCCAGAGCGTAGATATGCGCACGTTCGCCGTAGCGGATACGAATCTCGTCGCCGATGGTGGCGGACAACAGGTTTCGCGGCGAGAGAGCGGCTGTGCAGCCTATACCCTGTTCGTTGTTATCCTCAAGGATAGCGTGAGGCCTGCGGTCACTGCGACGGAAGTACGTGTCGGCAGCTATGCCGTGCTCCGAGGGCGTCGTGCCTGTCATGAACGTAGCCACACACTCACTGCCGCCATACACGATATGCGGGAAACGCACCGTGGTCTGATACGCCTCTTCGGACAGCGTGCGCAAGCCGCCCTGCTGCCAGTACGGACGAAGTTGGTCGAGCGTCTCTTGACGCATACCGTCCACAGCCACCACCACAGTCAATCGCGGGGCAGCAGAGCTCGCTATGCTGATCAGCAGTATTATCGCCAAAGATAGATGATTCGTGCGCATAGATGAATAGAAGGAATAATCAGCAGGTACGGACCGAAACCTACTAACGGGTGAATAGAAAAGAACGTGAGGAACGTCACCAGCACCAAGAGTGCGCCATATATGGTGTACAAGACATAGTCCACCCACTTCGTGCGTTTGCCTTGCCGGCGGTCGTGCAGCGAGATGATTGCCAGCACGACGAACAGCACCGCCAACCCAAAGTACCACGTTGCGTACCACGGTACGCGCTGGATGACGAACGGTTCTATATTTTCGGCTGCCACCAGCGGCGTGCCGTCGGCATACTGCATCCGGCTGATGTGGTTCATCAGTTGCTCGGGCAGGAACAGCCGCTGCTCGTCGGTCATCGGCTTGTCGGCTTTGGGACCAAACACGAGGTTGATACCCAGATCGCCCCACGATCCTTTTGGAGTATAGTGGCGGATGAGTTCACGGAACGTAATATCTGAGTTGACAGTTGACAGTTCTTTCGATCGGCATAGCCGTGGACAATTGACAGTTGACAGTTGTTGACCCAGCGCCTTCATCAGCAGGTCGTAAGGGCGCGTGGCGCAGTTGTCGAACACGAAGTTATAGAGATAGACGCGATTCTCGGGATAGTAGTTGATGATCAGTGCACGGTAGATGGCATCGCGGTCTTCTGGTGAGAGATTAAGCTCCTGGATGTTCACTTTCCGCCCGGCATAGTCGTACAGCCGCATGAACCACGAGGCGTCTTCCTTGCCGAGCTGGTAGTAAGTCTCGCCTTTGACGAAGCGCCAGTAGAAGTGCTCGGCGGAGAAGTCGAAGATGCCATAGTTATACACATCACTGATGCCGAGTTCCTCGTCCAGCACCATGATCGCCGTGTGCCCGTAGCGCTCGTAGAGCTCCTCGCCCGGACTGCAGGTCAGCAGGTAAATCTTCGCCTCGTCGCTGAGCAGACGCGGTTGCTCGTCAGCACGGATAGCCAGCGAGAACAAAACGCCTGCCATCATCAGCAGGGTGCAAACTACGTTATATGTATGGGAGATTTTCAAATTTCAAATTTCAAATTTCAAATCGTTTCGGCAATGAGGTTGGGTATGAATGTGGCGAGTGTGCCGAGCAGGTAGCCACAGACTACTTGCAGCGGCGTGTGTGACTCGTCGTACACGCGCGCGAACATCAATAATAATGCCGCTACCGAGCAACCGATGAGTGCCCACGTGGCGCTCACACCGGTCGTGAGGCTGAAACTCATCATCGCTCCGAACAGTCCGCCGAGGGCTGTCAGATGTGCACTGATCTTCCACGTGCGGTTGATGAGCAGCACAAGCAGCAGCACGGCAGTCGATCCGACGGCCGTCAGTACGATGAACAGCGGCAGATGCATAACCTGCCAGCAGAAGTACGCCCAGAATCCGTAACAGATAGTCGAATAGATATACGGCATTGTGCGTTGCTTGGGATTGCGGATGTAGATATCTGTGAGGTTACCGCGATAGATCATCACCAGCACCACGGACAGCGGCAGCAGGCAGGTAAACACGAATGTGCCAATCACTCCGATCCAGATCAGCGGCGTGGGGTAGGTGATAAACGAACGCAACGCAAGGAAATAGATCAGTATTCCGTACGTCGGAATGAACATCGGGTACAGAATAGCCGATATCGCTCGCGAAATATAGTATAATGTATTGTTCATTTGTTCTTTATTTTGGGTCCCCAGCGCAAACCAACGAAGTGTTTGTGATGGGGAGAGCGGAGACACGCGTCGCTTTTATTGCGCCAAGCGCAATCTGTGCGACCGCGTTGTCGAACGTGGCTACATTTGCTTACGTAGTCTGGCAATGGTTTTGCCGAGTTGCTGGCGGTACTTGCTTACTGTGCGTCGGGCGATAGGGTAACCGGCTTTTTTCATGGCGATCACCAGTTCGTCGTCGTTCAGCGGGTGCGCTTTGTCCTCGCGGTCGATGATCTCGCGCAGCACCTGTTTGATCTCACGTGTGGAGACCTCGTCGCCCTCGGTGTTTTGCATTCCTTCGGAGAAGAAGTGCTTGAGCGGATAGATGCCGAACTCCGTCTGCACGTACTTTGAGTTGCTGACGCGCGAGATAGTCGATACATCGTAGCCCGTCTTCTCGGCTATGTCCTGCAGGATCATCGGCTTGAGTGCGCTGTCGTCGCCCTCGTAGAAGAAGTCTCGTTGCGCCTCGATGATCGCCACCATCGTGCGGGTGAGTGTCTCGTTACGCTGCTTGATGGCGTCGATGAACCACTTGGCGCTGTCGATCTTCGACTTGACAAACTGCACGGTCTCCTTCTCGGCATCGGTGAGCTGGTTCTTACGGCTGGCATAATCCTTCATCATCTGCTGGTAGTCGGTGCTCACGTGCAGGTCGGGTATCTCGCCGTC
>CACZRD010000124.1 GCA_902783545.1 uncultured Bacteroidales bacterium | reverse complement strand
GTTAGCGGAGCACAAAACTTATCTGCGCGGGTATATCGCCTGTTTGCACCGACCACTTCAGCACGCCATCCGCCCCGTAGCAGTGCAGCATTCCGGGCGTAACGTAGTTCTTGGCGTCGGTCACATACACATCCCTCGTCAGCGGATGCACCTTGATGCCGTAGGGTTTCTGTATCTGCGTTTCCGTGCCGTCGGTGATGAAGTTCGTGGTGAGCACCTCGCGCGTGCGTACATCTACTATAGCGTACGACACCACGTCCTTGTAGTTGATGTAATCCCACGTCGTGGCGCAGGCGTAGAGCGAGTCGCCGACTATATCCAGTGCCGAAACAGCTATATCCAGCGAGTCAATGACCTTGTCGGTCTTGGTGTCGATGCAATAGAGCTTAGACGGCGTGCCGTAGTAGTCGCCACGCGAACTGACCCATAGTTGTCCGAAGCTGTCAGGTCGCACCCGCCAGAGGTTCTTCGCTACCGTGATGCGCTTCATCTCCTTGAACGAGGCTATATCAATCACCGATACCGTACTGTCGTAATCCGGCACCATGTACCCGCCGGAGTTCGCAACATACAGTTTACCGTCCGCCACTGCCAGTTCGTCGGGTTGGTAACCGACAAGACACTGCGCATCAATCTGCAAGGTTGCGGTATCGAAGCGCGCCACATAACCTA
Source organism: uncultured Bacteroidales bacterium (assembly GCA_902783545.1). GTDB lineage: Bacteria > Bacteroidota > Bacteroidia > Bacteroidales > Paludibacteraceae > Colicola. The sequence goes on along the minus strand of CACZRD010000124.1, from coordinate 79,108 downwards.
TTTGCGCATGGCTCGCGTCCAGCGACACAGGCCCCGCATAGGAAGTGACGTACGCATACTGCCCGTCGAAAGTTATGTACCGGCAGTTGGGTATATCCACCTGCCCGATGCGCTTGGCGGTACGTGCGTCCATCACCTCGACCTTGTTCGAACAATTGATGACGGCATACAGCCTGCCGCCATAGATCTTCAGGTCATTGCCCACATCGCCGAGTTCCTTCGGCACGTCAGGGTTCGCCTCGGCGTAGATGTTCCGGCTATAGACGGCTTTGGTGTAGTCGTAGTAGTCGAGCGTGGCTTTATTCGATCCCATATTCCCTTCGTTGAGCAGGTAGAAGCCGATGATCTCGTTTATCTGCTTCTCGCCATGCTGCTCTTGCTCCGACGGAAACACCACCACATCCTTTCTGCAGCCCACTATCGTGAGACAAAAGACCGCGATGCTCAAAGACAAAAGACCGCTGCCGCTCAAAGCCTGATTAGGCTTTTTTCTTTTTTCTTTTTTCTTTCGACTATCCATAGCTAAATCATAAATCGTACGATTCCTTTGCCGTTGATACCGGGCATCGGGTAGTTCAGTATAACCTCGTATTGCTGGTTGAACATATTATTGATCTCCACTGCAAAATACATCCTCGGTGAGTAATTAGGCTTTTTTATTTGAGCGCCAGCGGTCTTTTGTCTTTGAGCGATAGCGGTCTCATAACTGATACTCATATCATGCGTGTACCACGGCTGCATGTAGTTAGCCGGGATATTCGCGGAGTTCGTGAATCGCTCGCCTACATAGATGAACGCGTAGTTCACGCTCAGTCCTTTCCATGACAGGTTCGCCATCGCCGAACAGGAGTGCCAAGGTATATACGCTATCTGCCCGCCGTAGGTTATCTCCTTGGGGTCGGTAAAGTCCTGCGCCTTCTGGTAGGTGTATGTCCCGCCGATATTCAGCAGCACGTCATGCGTCAGATCGAGCGTCGTCGAGGCATTCAGATCCACACCGCGAATCTCCACATACCCGAGGTTCATCATCTGCCAGCGGTACTGACCGTTGCCCTTGGGGATAGCGACGATCTTGTTCTTGACCTGGTTGAAGTAACCGTCCGCCTTCACGCTCACCGCGCGACACGCACCTTCCTGCCAACGCTTGTCGTACTGCACACCACCGTCGTACTGGGTTGTGTATTCGGGCAGAAGAGAGATATTCCCCACGTCGGTGTAGTACAGATCGTTAAACGTTGGCATACGGAAGATGCGTTTATAGTACGCGCGGAGGAACAGCTCCTCGCGAAGTATAGGCTGATAACTCAGGAACACCGCCGGAGTGAATTGCGGTTTCTGTTTGTAGGCGGTCGGTGTTGCTATGGTAGGTTGGTGAATCTTGTCGAAGATGAATGTACCTAATACGCTTGCCTGCATCTTCAGGTACTTCCAGTACAGTTGTGTAGCCGCAGCGGCGAGCACGGTGCTACGTTCGGGATAAACGAAGTTGGCGAGGTTGCCCTCCAGGTAGTTCCACTGGTAGTCGGCACTCAGGCTCACGTCCCAGTTCACATCTTTGTGCGGCACTAATCCCTTCACGCCCACCACCGCCAGGCGGTGAGCCATGCTCAGATACACCTCTTGCTGCGTAAAACTGTTGTCTATATACATCAGCGTCGTGTCGGGGTTGAGGTAACGCATATAGTCGTTGGTGTACTTGGCGTTGACCTGCACGTCGTAACCTTTCGTCACGCGCTGGGTGTAGTTGCCTTGCACAAACGCGTTTCTGTCCCACTGGCGCTGGCTGTTCTTCCACACATTGTTCACTATCGCGCCCGGAATACCTTTCTCGCTCTGGTAGTAGTAGCCTTTCACATGCCACTTGCCTTCCGGCAGATACCCGAACAGTCCGACCTCGGCACGCAGCGCCTGCACATCGCCGTTCTGCCGCACAGCCGTCGTATCCCACGCCACAGCGCCGCTGGGTAGTACCCGGCGGTAGCGGAAGTGATAGCGCCCGTGGGCGTACGTATATTCCGCACTGGCGGAGAGGTGGATGTTCTCCGCAATCTTCTGCTCGTACAGGACGGAAGGATTAGCCAGACCGAACGTGCCGGCTTTCATCGTTACGTTTAGGTTATAGTTCTTGCCGTCCGTGAACTTCGGACGACGGGTCTTGATATACAGCGTACCTGCGCTTCCGTAGTCTTTCGCCGACTGGAAGATCTCCGACTTCTGACCGTTGTATAGCGCCAGCTCTTCGATATTGTCCATCGAGAATTTTCCCAGATCGACTGTCCCGTTCTGCGCGTTGCCGATCTCTATGCCGTCATAGAACACGCCGACATGGTTCGTGCCCATGCTTCGCACGTCTATCGTCTTCATGCCGCCCACGCCGCCGTAGTCCTTGAGTTGCACGCCCGAGAAGTACCGCGCCGCATCCGCCACACTCTGCGCACTCAGTCCATCCAGCCGCGCACCGTCGAGTTTCTGCACAGGTATAACCGGCTCTTCTCTGCGCCGGGCTGTCACCTCCACCTCATCAATGCTGAACTCCCGAAGAATACTGTCTAACTGCTGATTGTCAGGCTCTCGGCGCTGTTCCGCCGAGCTATACACAGCATCCGCTGCCTCAACAGCAGCGCACACAACAATAGACACTATGTACAATAGCAAACGTTTCATCTGACCAATCCCAATCCTCGAGGACAACAAGTCATCACAACGCACGCCAGGTATTCCGGCTCATCTCCCTTACTCCGGCCTTCCCACCTTTCGGCAGTGACCATTCGGACGTAGAGTTCGGTTTTGAGATTTACGGCTGCGGGACAGCGGCTGAATTGCACAGCCTTCCCTGAATCGTACGCGGCTGCAAAGGTACAAAAAAAATCCCACATTTGCAAGAAAATGCGGGATAATTTTTGTAAAATCTTTCAAATTGCAGCAAAGGATACCAAAATCACGGGTATCAATCCAACTGCCGGTAATCGCTTTGGGGCATGATGATGAGTAGGATGATGTAGAGCAACAGCCCGGGGAAACCGGCACTGAAGAGCGACAACGCGGCATACACCACGCGCACCAGCGTCGGGTCAAGATCAAAATATTCAGCTATTCCGGCGCATACTCCCGCCACCATCTTGTTGGTACTACGGGTAAGTTTCTTGTCTGCCATAATTACTAACGTTTTAAATGTTGTTTTCGGGTTTGTTTTTGTGAATGCAAAGATACAAAATAATTCTCATATTTGCAAATATATTTGTGATATTCGTATATTTCGGAAGAAAAATGATACAATAATTTGCAAATTTGGGATTTTTTTTATAACTTTGTGGGCTTTTTCGGTAATCAGCACCAACAACAGTGAGAAATATACTGCGAAACATATGTACCATTGCGGTTTGTCTGCCGGTGTGGCTCAGCGCCTCGGCGGAGAGCCTGGATATCTTCCTGAAGAGTCCGGTCACCTCCACGGCGAACATCAGTCTGCTGGTGCAGAATCTGCAGACGGGCGAGCTCATCGACTGCTACCGTCCGCAGAACGTAGCGCCGCCGGCGTCGGTGATGAAGCTCCTGCCGACCGCCACCGCTCTTGAGACCTTAGGCGCCGATTACCGGTTCAGCACGTACATCGAGCACAGCGGTTATATCAACGGCGGCATCCTGTACGGCGATCTGTATGTGCGAGGCACGGGCGACCCTACCCTGGGTTCGCAGAAGATCGGCGACCGTAACTTCCTCAACCGCTGGGTGAAAGCCATCCGCGAGGCAGGTATCCGCGAGATACGCGGCGCGGTGATCGCCGACCTGAGTTACTTCGATGCCGATGCCATCAATCCCGGGTGGATATGGGAGGATATAGGTAACTATTACGCGCCCGGCGTATATGCGCTCTCGTACATGGACAACACGATGAACGTCGTGCTGCGTTCCGGAGCCGTGGGTAGCATCGCCGAGGTGCAATATACCGTGCCCGAAGTGCCTGGCGTGCAGTTCGATAACCATATCCGCTGCACCAGCATCACCCACGACGGCGCCTATGTCCACGGCGCAGCGTACAACTACACACGTTACCTGACAGGCAGCGTGCCGAGTAACCAAGGCTCGTTCGGCGTGCAGGGCGATCTGCCTAACCCCGGGCTGCTGCTCGTGCAACATCTGAGCCAACGGCTGGAGGAGAGCGGCGTGACGATCACCGCCGAGCCGATGTATATCTCCGAGGCGGACGGCAAGAGCCGCACACTGATCTACACCTGGCTGTCGCCGACATTGCGGGAGATCATCTACGAGACGAACATCCACTCCAACAACCTGTTTGCCGAGTCGCTGTTCCGCACGTTCGGAGGCAGATACTGGCTGCCGTGCACAATCCATAACTCTGCGGATTTTGAGAAGGACTACTGGCTGCGTCGGGGTGTGAAGATCCGCAGTGCACGTATCGTGGACGGTTGCGGTCTGGCGCCACAGGATGCTGTCAGCGCCGAGACGCTGGTGCAACTGCTGACATATATGTACCGCTCACCGAACAAAGACGCGTTCTACGCCTCGCTGCCGGTCAGCGGGCAGTCGGGCACACTGCGTTCGTTGCTGCCGGGAACGGAACTGGATGGTCGCGTACATGCAAAATCAGGAACGATAGCCGCTACTAAGAACTTCGCCGGATACATCGAACTGCCGAACGGCCAGACCTGGGTGTTCGCCGTCATGGTCAGCTTCGGCAACGGCAAGTCCAAAGACATCCAGTGCGTGATAGGCAACTACCTGCTGGATCTATATAAGACCAAAGGAAAATAACCTCCGGCTCCCCCGGAACATCCAGAACATCCAGAACATCCAGAATATCCAGAATACCCAGAATACCCAGAACAGCCAGATGTACATCGACCAAACAGATAGCACCAACAGCCTGATGCAGCGCCTGCTGCGCGGCGAGCAGCCGGAGTATGCCGCCTGCCTGAAGGCGGACGTACCGCTGATCTATACCACCTACCAGACCGCCGGTCGCGGGCAGACAGGCAACGGCTGGGAGTCGGAGCGCGGGAAGAACCTGCTGCTGAGTTACCTGCTGCGCGAACCGAAGGTGGATATATCCGAGCTGTTCCTACTGAACGTGACAGCCGCAGTAGCCGCCCACCGGACAATAGCCGAGTGGCTGTCACCAGAGCAACGCCCGATGCTGACCATCAAGTGGCCGAACGACATCTATATCGGCAACAGGAAGATCGCCGGTATCCTCGTTGAGAACAGCCTCTGCGGCACAAAGATACAGCACAGCATAGCCGGCATAGGCATCAATGTCAACCAGGAGCAGTGGGTTGGCGGCGCGCCTAACCCCGTGAGCATCAAGATGCTGACAGGCGTCAGGGCTGACATTGACGCTATCGCCAAGCGGTTCGAGCAGAAACTGGAGACCACCTTGCCGTGGGAGCCTGTACAACAGCGCAACTATTACCGCGTGCACCTCTACCGCCGCGACGGCTATTGGCCGTTCGTGGAGCGTGAGGTCAGCACAGCGCCCACGATGAACGCCACAGCCGGAGCCGAAGGACAGTTTATGGCACGCATCAAGGGGTTCCTTCCCACCGGCGAGATAGTGCTCATCGACCAGCAAGGCAACGAACGCACCTACCACTTCAAGCAAGTGCGATACGTCCTATAAATGACAAATAACAAATGACAAATATCAAATGAAATCTATCATCATCACCGGCGGAGCCGGATTCATCGGAAGTCACGTGGTACGTCTGTTTGTGAACAAGTACCCCGAGTATCGCATCATCAATGTCGATAAACTCACTTACGCAGGTAACCTTAACAACCTTCGCGACATCGAGAACAAACCCAACTACCGCTTTGTGCGGGCAGACATCTGCGACTTCGATACGATCTACGCCCTGATGCAAGAGGAGCAGGTCACCGGCGTCATCCATCTGGCTGCCGAGAGCCATGTCGATCGCTCGATCAAGGATCCGTTCACCTTCGCCCGCACGAATGTGATGGGTACGCTCAGCATGCTCCAAGCCGCCAAGCTCTACTGGGAGAGCCTGCCGGAGAAGTTCGAAGGCAAGCGTTTCTACCACATATCCACCGACGAGGTCTATGGTGCGCTCGAACTGACGCACCCCGAGGGACTGCCCTCGCCGTTCACCACGAAAGCCTCAGCCGACGGACATGAGACCTACGGCGAGAACTTCTTTGTCGAGACAACGAAGTACAACCCGCACTCACCCTACAGCGCATCCAAGGCAAGCAGCGACCACTTCGTGCGCGCGTTCCATGATACATACGGTCTGCCGACTATCGTCACCAACTGCTCGAACAACTATGGTCCTTATCAGTTCCCGGAGAAGCTCATACCTCTCTTTATCAACAACATCCGCCACCGCAAACCCCTGCCCGTATATGGCAAGGGCGAGAACGTACGCGACTGGCTCTATGTAGAGGATCACGCACGCGCGATTGACCTGATCTTCCACAAAGGCAAGGTGGCTGAGACCTACAATATCGGCGGATTCAACGAGTGGAAGAACATCGACATCATCAAGGTCGTCATCCGCACCGTCGATCGTCTGCTCGGACGCAAGGAGGACGAGGATATGAACCTCATCACCTTCGTCACCGACCGCGCCGGCCATGATATGCGTTATGCCATCGACTCCCGCAAGCTCCAACGCGAACTTGGCTGGGAACCCACGCTCCAGTTCGAGGAGGGCATCGAGAAGACCGTACGCTGGTACCTGGATAACGAAGCCTGGGTGGACAACATCACCTCCGGTGAGTACGAGAAGTACTACGCCGAGATGTACAACAACCGCTAACTTCTGCTCTCGCGGTTAAGTCCGCGAGCAAAAACTATGATCATCACCAACCCCAAAATACACCAACCCATTCTTGAGCTTGTCGGCGCTGAAGCCGATAAGCTCGGCATTGAATGCTATGTTGTCGGCGGTTGGGTGCGTGATCTCTTCCTCCACCGCGACAGCAAGGATATTGATATTGTAGTAGTCAAACCGCAGCAATCTTCAAATTCAGCAATCTTCAAATCTTCAAATTCAGCGATCTTCAAATCTTCAAATTTAGAAATCTTCAAATCTTCAAATTTAGAAATCTTCAAATCTTCAAATGACACCACAGACGCTCCGCGCTGGGGGATTCTCCTCGCCGAGGCAGTAGCCAATCGCCTCGGCAAAGGCGCACATCTATCGGTCTTCAAGACCTACGGCACTGCCCAGGTCAAGAAAGGCGACACCGAGCTGGAGTTCGTCGGCGCACGCAAGGAGAGTTACCGCCACGACTCACGTAACCCCATCGTTGAGGACGGCACGCTCGAGGAAGATCAGAACCGCCGTGACTTCACGATCAACGCTATGGCGATCTGCCTGAATAAAGACCGTTACGGCGAACTCCTCGACCCCTTTGACGGGATGTACGACCTCGAGGACTGCATCATCCAGACACCTCTTGATCCGGACATCACCTTCAGCGACGACCCGCTCCGGATGATGCGGGCTATACGGTTTGCTACGCAGCTCGGCTTCAACCTCACCGGCGAGTGCTTCGATGCCATCGCCCGCAACCGTGAACGCATTAACATCATCACCCGCGAACGCATAGCCGACGAGCTGAACAAGATCATGCTCTCCCGCCGTCCGTCGGAAGGCTGGCTGCTGCTCGATAAGACAGGTCTGCTGCCGCTGATCTTCCCTGAACTCGCAGCGCTGAAAGGCGTTGAGACCGTCGATGGCCGCGGGCATAAAGACATCTTCTACCACACCCTCAAGGTCCTCGACAACGTCGCCGAGATCCAACGTACTAACACGCAGTCATCAACACAAAGTCAAAAACACGCACGGCTCTGCCGATCGAAAGAAGTCACAAACAGTGAAGCTCACCAACACCAGAGCGAGCTCTGGTTACGCTGGGCAGCTCTGCTGCACGACATCGGAAAACCCAAATCCAAGCACTACGAGCCGAAGGTCGGCTGGACGTTCTACAACCACAATTATATCGGCGCGAAGATGGTGCCACGCATCTTCAAGGCACTCAAACTCCCGCAGAACGAGAAGATGGATTATGTCGTGAAGATGGTCGATCTGCACATGCGCCCCATCAACCTCATCGAGGAGACTGTCACCGACAGCGCCGTGCGCCGGCTGTTGTTTGAGGCAGGCGACGATATAGGCGATCTGATGATCCTCTGCAACGCCGACATCACCTCGCGTAACGCCGACAAAGTCAAGCGTTTCCACGACAACTACGAACTCGTCATGCGTAAGATGGTCGAACTCGAGGAGCGTGACCGCATCCGTAACTTCCAGCCGCCTGTCATGGGCGACGAGATCATGCAGATGTTTGGTCTCGAACCCTGTTCGCTGGTCGGCGAACTCAAGTCTGCCATCAAGGACGCCATCCTCGACGGCATCATCCCCAACGACCACGATGCCGCCGTCACCTACCTCCTCCACCTCGCCCAACAAAAAGGCCTTCACCCCGTCAGCTAACAAAAAACCATACTTTTTCATCGGTTTTACACCCCAAAAACTGCCATTTTGCTGAAAAACGGCACTTTTTTCTTGCTTTTTGCCAAAAATTTGCACTAAAATTTGCATTATTACAAACATATTTGTAATTTTGTTGGCTTTTAGTGTGCGTGCATGAGCGTGCCTGTATGAGCATGAGCGTGCCTGTATGAGCATGAGCGTGCGTACATGTGCCCACCCACATACATGCCCTACCTGCGCATTGCGGTACACACACATACCTGCCAAACATACATTGGTGTTGATGCAATCTTAGTCGTTCACCGACGGTCAACCGACGGTCAACCGACAGTCAAGGCTAAGATGACAATTACGTGACACCAAGAAAAACAAACACGCAGAAAGCGCAAGGGGAAAAAGACGAGTTGGCAATAATAACTATAGCAACTAACGACAACATGTCACAAGAAACGCAAATACAACTATTCGACAACGCCAAGATACGCGTCATTTGGGATGATGAACTGGAGAAATACTTCTTCTCCGTAGTGGATGTAGTAGGCACTCTCACCGAAAGTGCTGAATATCAATCAGCACGGAATTATTGGAAAGTTCTTAAACATCGCCTTGTTAAAGAGGGAAGTGAAACGGTTACAAATTGTAACCAGTTGAAATTACCGGCTCCTGATGGCAAGATGCGATTGACGGATGTCGCTGATTTAGAGGGCATTCTGCGTATTATTCAATCTTTTCCGTCAAAGAAAGCCGAGCCTCTGAAACGTTGGTTGGCTGCTTGATTAGAAAGAAGTGTTATCTCCAGCAAAAAAGCCAGCGACTATATTCATCCTATTGAGGAAATTAAGGCACAAGAGTTGCCATTCAACAACGACAACTAACCCCGAATAATATTAAAACAAAATACAATGAGAACGTTTAAATTGTTTAACTTTAACTTGAGAAGTTCCGCTATGGTGCAGGCGGATGGTTGCACTACCGCAAGGCAAAAAATCGGAGTAACCCCTAGGACAACCTCGATAATCGGCCGATTCGCCTCCGTTCTATGCCTAATCCTAATCATGCTCCTCACCCTCGGTGTAGGAGAGATGGGTGCTGACAACACCATTGTTGTAGGTGTTGCAGGCACAAATGCCTCTAACTACACAGTAAAAGTTGAGCCGACAATTGGTGATGGTGGAACGAAATGGGGTCCCTATGCTCTCACTAAAGCAGGCATCACCTTTGAGGGCAAAAAGCTTTACATCGGCACCATGAATGAAAAATATGGTGGTGTAGATAATTTGGATATACACTACTATAGTGGCTCTACGTGGATATCCAAAAAGACACCGTATTCCACATGGACCAATTCGTCTACATTCCAGAATAGAATTTTTAACTATGATGCAACAAATGGCGCGAAGTATAGCGATGTATCCATGACAAACGGAGCACGTGTGTATTTTGATGCTTCCACATGGAGTCAGACTGCCATCAAACTGGTAACCGGTCACGCTAATCACCAGAAGTACTACGCTCTTTCTGCCATAACCAATACCAAATTGTATTATGGAACGAATACAGATACCTGGAGTGATGCAATGGGATTTGGTATTGTGGGCGGAACAAGCAGATCCGGTTCTACTGACCAATGGCTTACTGATGTCTCTGATAAAGCTGCTGAATATACCGGTTGGAAGAACTATGGTTTAACAGCGACTAGTACCAATAATGCATATTTAGTGGTTCCTGCTGGTAAAGCGGGTGAGCAACCAACGATAAATTATTATGAGACGGCATATAATTCTCTTAACTCCACGCAGACTATCAAGTATGCCGTTTCGACGCATGGAGCAACACCGGTTGAGTTAACATCAGGTATTGTTCCGGCTAACATTGCAATCAGTTCGTATAAATTCACAAACGGAACCTATAATTCTGTATCATCGAGTTCTCCTAATCATGCGCTGACGGCAAACGGCTCGTACTATAACGCAACTATTACTGCAGCCCGTACAGCTACCACAACATTGACAGTTAGCAATGTTGCTGCTGACTATACGTTTGTGGGGTGGTACACTGCTGCAAGTGGTGGAACGGAATTATCAACTAATACCACATATACTTACTACCCTACGTCAGCGACTACTGTTTACGCACGATTCAGTTATGAGCCAACGCATCAAGTAACAATAAGCCACTATTGCACTACGACATCCACGCAAATAGAAAGTACGACCCAAGCAATAGGCGAAATGACTTATTCTGCCATCTCTGCTCCTGCAATAGAAGGTTATCGTTTTGTCAATTGGACTGTTGGCGGTGGCTTGAGCACTAAAGCAGGCGATAGCAACACTTCCAATCCTATCCATGTAAAATCTCTGTCTAGCGGAACATATACATTGACGGCTAATTATGCCACTCGTGCCGGAGTAAAGATGTATTTTGCCAAACCGACTGCATTAAGTTGGTCCACCGCACGCGCCTACGCATGGAAAAGTAGTGATGACTCCAAAAGAAATGCTGCTTATCCGGGTGTTACCTTATCAACCACAGAGGTTATCAACTGTGTAACGTACTATGTTTACCAGTATTACACAGAGGGTGATGGTGTTGGAGGTACTGCTGATGATCCTGACGGATGGGACAGAGTAGTATTTAATGATAACAACGATTCACGCAAAACAGCGAATCTGACTATTGCGGACGGACATTATTACTACAAGAATAGTTCTGGAACAGGTAAGGAGGCGGCTATCACTTCTGCTTGGTATATCAAAGGAACGATGAACTCTTGGAGTGAATCAAACCCGATAACTGAAACCTGTAATACGCATACCGGTTCGGTAACCATGAATCTGACCAAAGACACCCAATACGAATTGAAGGTATACAACGAGGTTAATGATCAAATGTGGAGTAACAATACCGCCCTTGGTAATGTGACGAGTTCGGTTACAGCTACAACTCTTTATACTAATGATGCGAAATCAATATACATGACGCCGAGCATAACGGGTGCGTACAAATTCACTGTTACCAATACGAACACCACCCCGCAGCTTGCTATTGACTATCCGAACCAGTACATTAACGGCTCGTGGAATAATTCAGATACTCCGTTTAACGGTGATGGTTGCGTGAGTGTGGATCTGGCTGCTGGAACATATACGTTCAAGATCAAATTTAATAACGAGACATACGGTTGTGATGCCACGATAAGCGGTACTGTGAATGATTATATTTTCTATACGAATGTTGCTAAGCCGTGTACGCTCTCCGTGGCTACAGCAGGCACATACGTCTTCGGCTGGAACGGCACCAACCATTCGGCCAGCGTCCTCTATCCTGCAGACAATGAGAAAGCATACTTTACACCAAACACATACATCTATTTCGACATAAGCAATAGCAGCAACTGGAAGACGGATAATCCTGCCGCTAAGTTCTGGTTCAAAAATGCACTGACCGGAATAGATATTGATGCGCCCTTGTGCCTCAAGTCGGCTGCGGTAGATTGGATATACTTTGGGCAAGTGCCCGACAACGATTATGTAGGTCGCGTGCAAATGAACCGCACGAATAACGACGGAGTACACTGGAATCACTCTATCATAGAGCATGCGAAGGATCGTTCAACCAAGTATCAGAACTGCTTGGTAGCGCCATCTTCCGGTTGGGACGATATTAACCTGACTTGGACGACATATTGTCCGCCTATCAAGGCTGTTACATTAGCGGATAACAGTACAGTCAAGTATGGCAGCGGAGCCGGTACGCAGGCTAACCCGTATCTGGTTGAAAAGAGTACAGCAGTCAGGGTCAAAGCCACCAATACTACCTATGTCGATGACCCGAACATGACAGCTAAGTACATATTCTTCGACGGTGCTACTCAGAAAGTCGATCAGACGGGGTCAACGTATAGTATGACTGCTAACTCAAGTGCAAATGTCGTACACAAGATGGTTGTTAAGCCGTACAACACGTACAACAGCGTGAATAGTACACAGACGCTGAAGAGTGATACATTGTACTACAAGACGGTAACATGCTACTCTATTACCTACAATGGTAATGGTCAAACCGCTGGAATGGTGCCATCTTCGAGCGGTAACAAGTATATGGCAGGTACAAATGTGACGGTTGACAACAACTCCGGTTCACTTGGACGTTCAGGTTACACCTTTGACGGTTGGAACGAGAATTCAACCATTAGCGGCACAGCACATGCCGGCGGTTCAACTATCTCATCCATAGCTCAAAGCTACACCCTCTATGCCAAATATAAGCAAACTGTGACGCTCAACCAGAACGGTGCCACCACCAACGGTTCGACAAGCGCTACAGTGGTGTTTAACTCCAGTAGCATCAGCGCTATCACAGCGCCCGCAAAGACAGGCTATACCTTCGGCGGATGGAATACGAGTGCAGATGGTACAGGCTACACCTTGATAAAAGCCAACGGCACATTGAATAGTAGCCAAAGTTCGTATGTTAATAGTGATGGCAGATGGACTAGTAGTGGCGATGCCCCCACGCTGTATGCTATTTGGACGCAAAACATCACGCTCAACCAGAACGGTGCCACCACCAGCGGTTCAACCAGTTTGGCAGCAACGTATAATAAGGTGTTGGATGCTTCCAGTATCACCAACCCGAGCAAGACGGGCTACACCTTTGCCGGTTGGACAACCGGTTCGGGAGGTTCAGGAACGGTAGTAATCAATGCCAGCAAGGTTGTTACGGCATCGGTATCCAACTGGACAGATGGCAGCAAAAAATGGATCCACGCCGGTACATCCACGCTCTACGCAAAATGGACGGAGGACACCCACACCGTTACGGTGTCATCTGGTGGAAACGGAACGGTTAGTCCGACATCTGTGAGTGGTGTAGGCATAGCTACGGCTTCCGGCACAATCATAGCAACACCTAACACAGGCTATCACTTCGTTAACTGGACAATTCCTGATGGTGTAACTATCGCCAGTGGTTCGACCACCTCCACAAGCATTACTATCAACGCTACAGCGGACGGCAAGACTATCACAGCAAACTTTGCAATTAGTAACTATGACATCACATACACGGCTGCGACCAATGGTTCTTATACCATCAAAGCCGGTAGTGGTTCGGCTGTAAGTACGAATATTGCTGATGTGGATTACAACACCGTCATCACCCTTGCTGCCACGCCGGCAAACGTATGCTATGAACTTGACCACTGGACGGTAACGAAAGCCGGCGGAGGAACAGTCACTGTAACAAACAATCAGTTCAATATGCCGGATGGTGATGTGACGGTAGCAGCTTCGTTTGTACAAGTGAACTTGGCATATAATAAGACTGTTGTAGCAGGGTACGAAGATGGAAACCCTGATGAAGTGGCTGCAAAAGTAACCGACGGAAGTGAAAGTACGGCGTGGGTAACTTGGGTTGATAAAGATGAAGCAGACGAATGGTTCTATGTTGATTTGGGTGCTTTCTACCAATTAAACAATGTTGAAGTCGTTTGGGGAGCGGATTGTTCCACCGACTATATCATACAGGCTCGCCAAAATGCTCCGGCATCCTCAGCAGAAGCTGCTGATGATAATAGTTGGGTAACCCTTGCCGAAGTAACAGATGCTGCGACTAATTCGACCAAGAGTACATCTGTCAGTGCTCCTGCCCGTTATGTACGTCTGCATTCATTGTCTCGTAGCAACAATTGCATCCGAGTGAAAGAGTTCCGCGTATTCGGTACAGCAACAGCAACGGCATATACCACGCCGACACTCAGCACTGCCGAGGTGGACAACTATCCGAGCAACTACGAGGATGTTGTATTGCACCTTGTAGGTACAGACTCTAAGAGTACAGCTATCCATACATACAAGATTACTGACGAGAGCAGCAATGTGTCCATCGTTACTACGGATGGCGATAACCTTGTAACGATTAGCGGCTTGTCGAAGTTCGAGCACCACACACTGACCGTTCAGGCAATGGATCCGGGTGCACTGCTTTCAGCAAGTCAGAATGTAGCCGTATTGATATGGGATCCGACCTATAACATGGCACAAGGCAAGACTATTGTCGCAGGTTATGAACCGGGTAATCCCGGTGAGCATTCTGAATATGCTGTGGACGGCAGTACAAGCACTGGATGGACTACCTATGAATATCAACCTGAGTCCGTTGAGTGGTTCTACGTCGATTTAGGTGCGTATTACCAACTCAGCCGCATAGAGTTAGTCTGGGGTGAAGTTTATTCCACTGACTATGTGCTGGAAGTTCGTCAGGATGTTCCGGCTACATCGGCTATTGCGGCGGATGACAACCTGTGGTTCCCTGTAGCTGAGGTGAAGGATGCGACTGCAAGCAGCACGAAGAGCACGGCTGTAGATGTGCGCGCACGGTACGTACGTTTCCACTCTCTGTCACGCAGTGCCGGATTCCTGCGTTTATATGAGTTCCGCGTATTCACTACACGTTTTGCGGATGCCGATACAAATGTGCCGGTTATCACTACAGCCACAGCATCGTACAACGACGACGGTAAGGCTTATCTCAATCTGACAGCCACCGATGTTGAAGACGGAACAACAAAATGGTTCTATCTGTACAACCCGGCTACCAGTTCGTATAGTCTGCAACAGACCAACGGCTCTAACCAAATTGTAATTGACGGTCTGACGGAATGCGAGAACTACACCTTCCAAGTACAGGCAATGGATACAGCAGCCAAACTATCTGTTGTAAGCAACATTGCTGTACGTGTGCCGATCATCTCCACAACTAACCTTGCACGCGGCAAGACGGCTACAGCCGGCACAACACAAGGCGGATTTGTTGCAGCCAACGCCGTGGATGGCAATACCGGTTCCATGTGGAGCGGTAACTATGACCGCAAGGACAACGAGAACCAGTGGATTAGTATAGACCTTGCGGATAAGTACAGTATCGACTCTATCAAGATCACTTGGGGAGGTAACGATGGAACATGGCCGCAGGATTATGAATTGCAAGTCTCGTATGACGGATCGGATTATCAACCTATAGGTCATTACACTACTAAACCGGCTAACCAAAACTGCAAATATACATTCACCAATGTTTCTGCCCAATACGTGCGCGTGTGGGCAATAACAGCCGGTTCAACATATGGAATGGAAATTTGCGAGATAGCCGTTCATGGTGACTGCTATGATGACACCGAGTTACCTATCATGCTCTTTGCAGAGGCGGAAGAACATAATGTATATGTATCGGCAGCCGACATCTACGTAGGTGCTATCCACAAGAGCATTGCTTCAGAAAACTTGCTCTATCACGTGGAATACTCCAGTACAGGCGGTGACAGCGGCAGTCGTACTATCACTTCGGCAAGCATAACCAACGGCGTATTCAGTTTGGATGAACTCCGCGATGGCGATACTTATACCGTCAATATCTGGGCAGCCAAGACGAGCGACATATCATCCAACCGCTCGGCGAACTACCGCACTGTAAGTTTCACCACTCTCGAACTGGGCGGATATACGCAGTACTACTTCCCGGGTAACATGAACGGATGGTTAGGTGTAAATAATCCTGCCAGATGGAGTCCTGATCCGGTAGAGTGGCGATTCAAGACTACTGCCATTAATGGTATATACAAGTTGTCACATTCCGTTTCCACCACAGAGGATTGGGTTGCATGCTTCGTATATGACAAGAATAATAGTATACGTACAGCTAACGACCATACAATAAGCGTCACCAAGGACAACGACTTTATCATCACGATGAAGGGTTTGGAATCGTATATATCCAACAGCCATACGATTTATATTGCCGGTGATGCAGTAGGAACAGCTGTGGATGCAGAAGATGCTGCTCACGCTCTGACATGGACGGATGGTACACATGCTTCGTGGGAAGGTTATGTCACTTCGGGCGAGACATTCAAACTGATCTTCCATGACCAAGGAGCAACAGGCAACAAACGCACGAATGTCCTCACTCCGTCAGCAGTGACCTACGACGGTTCGGCACAATATGCAAAGATTACGTTTGACTTGGATACTTGGGAGTACGAGTGGTCGGCGACGGATGTTAGTACGTACATCTATGACGACAACAGCGGTGACGGGAAGTGGAGCACTACATCCAACTGGTTGAGCGGTGCGCTGCCGACGATAGAGAAAGATGTCATCATCACCAAGCCGGTAACCGTTGATATCACCACGGCTCGTGCTAACAGCGTGGTTCTTGACCAAAGCGGTGACAATACCGGTCAGTTGGTTCTGGACGCAGGTAAGGAACTGGTAGTTGCTACGACAGTGCGTAAAACCACCAATGGCAGCAGTTATACAGCTACAGGCGAAAATGATATAGTGTTCAACTCGACATCCGGTGCAGGACTCGGTGCTCTGGCTATCGGATCGCACGCCACGGCTAACGGTCTGAATAACGCAACTGTAAACTTCTCCACGCTGTCCAACGGCGAGGAAGACAATACCGCTTCGGATGCACAGTATGTCGGCACACCGTTCGGCAACCATCCGAAGATGGTCTACCAGTTCTACAACTCGTGGATGTACAAGTTCATCAACACCGGCGTACCGGGCTGGACACGTGTTGACGGCGAAGACGGACTGGATGCCTTCCAAGGCTACTGTATCTTCTCTGCTGACGGCACAGGACACACTTACTGGATGCAAGGTACGCTCGTTGCTTCTGAGGATCAGACCATCAGCCTGAGACACAACGGCGGTGACGGCAGCAATGCTAACAACGAGAATATGCTTGCTAACTCATGGATGGCGCCGATACAAATCAGTGCATTCGACGCAAGCGACTTCACGAACGCCGATGCAACGATCTATATCTACAACACGGGCAGTCCGGATGATTACCGCGACAACAACGGTGCTACTTCCACCGGCACGCAGGCCGGACAATACTCGCTATATACTGTCAACACTTGCCCAACCACGGCTATTATCCCGTCGATGCAAGCATTCTCGGTATATACGCACGGTAGCACCCCGAGCATCAGCCTCGACTACAGCAAGATCGTATATGATCCGGCTGTGGCAGGATCCGTTGTACCGGGCAAAAACAGAGCTCCGCAACGTACTGAGACCGATGAGCCGGAGAAGATGCGGTTGTACATCGGTGCCGAGAGCGGCTACGGCGATATGCTGTACATGCTCGAGCGCGAAGACTTTGCAGAAGGCTTTGAGAATGGCTGGGACGGCCGTAAGATGTTCGGCGAGGATGTAGCACCGCAACTCTACGCCATCACACCGGATGGCAACATGGCTATCAACTGTATCCCGACATTCGAGGGACAACTGCTCGGCTTCCGCAAGGGTGCACAGGATAACACCTACACCTTCACCTTCGAGTACGACGGTGATAACATGTGGTACCTCAACGACATCAAGGAGCAGACATCGACGCTGATCAGCGCATTCGATAGCTATACCTTCACTTCGGAAGCTGACGACACGGAGGCACGGTTCATCATCAGCCGCTCGCCGATACACAGCACGCCGACGGCTGTAGAGTCTGCAACCGGAGCGCAGCAGCCGGCAATCCGAAAGATCGTCATCAACGACCACGTATTCATCATCCGCAACGGACTGATGTACGATGTGACAGGTATCATGGTACGATAAAGTTGAATATTGAAAGCTGAAAGTTGAATGTCGAATATTGAAAGGCTAAGAAATTATGAAGACAATGAAAAATAAGATTATCATAGTGCTCATGGCGGCAGCGTTCGCGCTGCCTGCCATGGCGCAGTTCAGTATTGCACAAGAGCCAAACACACAGTTTCAGTCCACAAGTACACTCTCAGGTTCGGGTAGCACCTACAGCTCATCCCCAACGCTGGGCGATGACGGTACCGCGGCATACGATGACGGCAGCAGCGCAGCAGCGCATGCTCCGGGTAACCCGCGCCGCGTAGGTCCTCCTACTCCTGAGGGCGATCCTACACCCCTCGGTGATGCCGCACTGCCGATGTTACTATTCGCTATGGCTTATGCCGCTTGCGTCATTGCACGCAGGCGGCGTAAACTCGTAGCCGACTAATGGATGAAATTGTAATCTAAATTGACACAAATAAGGAAATATTTATGCGTTTTATGCAAAATGAATTATTCGATTTGCATAATTTAAATAAAAGTTGTAACTTTGCAGAAATTCTTTATTCAGTATAGTTATGGCAAAGGTTTCTAATCCGTTCATCGTACGAGGTGCTATACCACCGGAATATTTCTGCTCGCCATTCGTATAGTTTGGTAAGTATATCACACTGAAAATGCAACCAAGGTTATACAAATAGGCATAATTTGTAGAAAAATACAAAGATTTTCGGACATTTATTTGCATATTTGCGAAAAAAACACTATCTTTGCACCCGCTTTCGTAAAAGAAATCGAGAATTCTCGAAGAAAGAAGATTGTTTTCGGAAGAAAAGGAGGGAGGGGTTCCCTGCTTTTCGCCCATGAAAACAACGAACTTTCAAGAAATTCCGAAGTAAGCGGAAAGTGAACGATTACGTTCGCTGACGCGAACGAGAATTTGTGAAGGGATGAGATTATTTTCGGAAGTAAAGGAGGGAGGGGTCCCCTGCTTTACGACCCGGAAAATAACGAAATCCCAAGCAATTCCGAGGTTTTTTCGACGAAGCGAAAAAAACGAGAAGTAGCGCAGTTGGTAGCGCACCACGTTCGGGACGTGGGGGTCGGGCGTTCGAGTCGCCTCTTCTCGACCAAAAGCAGCATTCGCCCATTTGACGGATGCTGCTTTTGATAGTAAATAATACACTAACTCCATTACAGATAGAATCATGTTATTCTCTGAAATAGTATATGGTCCTATTCACTCCCGCCGTTTGGGAGTGTCGCTTGGTGTGAACCTCATGCCCGTGGACGGCAAGCTCTGTTCGTTCAACTGCATATACTGCGAGTGCGGATTCAACCAGCCGTTTGCACACCCCGTTCTGCCGACGCGCGCCGAAGTGCGCGAAGCATTGGAGACCGCTTTAATCAGATATGCGGATCCCCAAATGGCAAATGGTAAATGTGAAAATGGTAAATGCCTTGATGTGATTACGTTCAGCGGTAACGGCGAGCCGACGATGCATCCGGAGTTTGAGGGGATCATCAGTGACACCTGCGCGTTGCGTGACCGCTATTGCCCACAGGCGAAGGTTTCGGTACTATCCAACGCTACGCAGCTCGGTCGCGAGGATGTGGTGCGCGCACTATACCGCTGCGACAACCGCATACTCAAACTCGACTCCGCTATCACCGCTACAATGCGCGCTATCGACGATCCCGTTAATCATAGATTAACAGCCGACGACATCATCGGCAAACTGCAGCTGTTCGACGGCGACTTCACCCTGCAGACCTGTTTTCTGCGCGGTGTACTGCCTGATGGCAGCGTAGTGGACAACACCACGCCCGACGAACTTGCTGCATGGTACAACGCAGTACGGCTGTTACACCCCAAGCAGATCATGATCTACGTCATCGACCGCGCTACACCTGTCAAGACGCTGGAGAAGATCTCCCGCGCTGAGATGGAAGCCATAGCCGCACCGCTCATGGCTGAGGGATTCAACATCCAGATCTCCGCGTAATCAATTAAAGTTTTTTACATGTAGGAAATGCGTATACTCGTAGCACCATTGAACTGGGGATTAGGTCACGCCTCTCGGTGTGTACCGCTCATCGAGCGGCTGCTATCGGAGGGGCATGAGGTGTTACTGGGCGGTGACGGCGAGTCGCTCACGCTGCTACGGAAGCACTTCCCCACTCTGCGCGTTTTGCCGTTGGCACCGTTGAATCTGTGCTACAGCACAGGTGGGAGACAAGTATGGGCTATGCTGCGTGCTCTGCCACGTATCATCCGCTCGGCAATTACCGACCATAAGATGCTTGCTAACTACCTGCGCTATGAGCAGATTGATGAGGTTATATCCGATAACCGGTTTGGGCTGTACGTTCAGCAGCCTGCAGTCAGCGGTCAGCAGTCAGCTATCAGAACAATATATATAACGCACCAGCTGACGATAGCGTTGCCACGCCCGTGGCGGTGGTTGGAGCCGCTGGTGGCACGCTGGCACCGGAGGATCATCAATCGTTACGACGAGTGTTGGATTCCTGATGAGCAGCAGCCTGGATTGGCTGGCAGATTGTCACACCCCGCCGTACTGCCCGCTAATGCGAGGTATATAGGTGTGCTGTCGCGTTTCAGCGGCAAGACATTCGCTCCCGACACAACATATCAGGTCGTAGCCGTGCTATCCGGTCTGGAGCCGCAGCGTACGCTATTCGAACAAGCTATCATCCGCCGCTACGAGAATGCCGATGAGTCCGTGCTGATCGTTCGCGGCAGAATGCAAGATCCGCCTACCGTAGTCAAGCACGGCAAGATCACCCTTGCGCCATGGCTGGACGATAGTCATCTGGCTGCATACATGCTCGGGGCAGAGCGAGTAATATGCCGATCGGGGTACTCGTCGGTGATGGATATGTATGCCCTCGGCGTGATGCAGAAGGTGGAGTGGCATCCTACACCCGGCCAGCCGGAACAGGAGTATCTGGCAGCAATCAGCTAACGGCTAATGGCCAATAGCCAACAATAATCATAAATAAGATGAAACGGATTATTTCTGCACTTATACTATTGTGCGCAACAACTGTTGCGAGTCAGGCGGCAGACCTTCTGCCGGACTCGGTAGCATACAAAGCCGGACGGTGGTTTCAGTACGTGCCGTACGGTCACTCGTTCTATGCCGACGAGCATCCGGATTACATGCGTATGGATATTGGCGCCGTGTCCTACGCCCCCGAGACGAACTACGGCAATTCGCCGGCCAAGTACAGTGCGCAGATGTTCGCTGTGTTCGGCGTACGAATCAGCGTCTGGAACATGGATATCCAAGACCGGCGCTTCGGGTTCGACATGTCGCAGACTGCCAGCGCACATCTGTGGATGGATATATCCGAGCATACAACCTCGCCTGTGGTGAATACCGACTACCGCATCGCAGCACCGACATTCACGTTCATTCACCGTCTGCAAGGCAAGGAGTCTGTGCCGTTCTTAAAGAACTATAGCATCCAGTTCTGTCCATTCAAGCACGAGTCAACGCATATAGGCGACGAAATGGTTTTGCAGCGCGCGGACAAGGGCTATGCGCTGCGGCGCGTGAATGTCAGTTACAACTACATCGAGACCGTCGTCACGCTCAACGAGCCGGAAGACCGCTATGCTTCCTGCCACACCCTCCGCCTGGGCGGTCTGGTGCTAATCAATCCCAAACATGGCTGGTACTTCATCGACAGCCGTGACGGCGATGTCAACAACATCGCTTCCAACCAACCGGTGCGTACGAACAAGATAGGTATTAACGAACGCTACGGGCCGAGCGGTTTGCCGTTTGAGATGTGGCTGCAATACCAGTATCAGTCAGCCTGCAGTCGTCATGGTTTTCAGGCAATTGTATCCGCTGAGGTGCGCAACCGTGCGATGTACGGCTACTCATTGACCGAAACGGAACATGCTACCGCACCCCGCGAAGCGAAATATGACCCGAGACGTTTCACCTATAGCGTGTTTGTCGGTGCGCGCTACAACATGCCGCACTACGACGGTTACTTCTCACGCTTCGCCATCGGCGTGCGTGCCTACCACGGCAACTGCCCGTACGGTATGTTCCGCAGCGTGGATAACTTCTCGCATATAGGCTTCTGCGTCGTCTATCAATAAGCCGAAATACGGACAGAATAGCATTTATCTGCGATAAATTTTGTTGTTTTTGCCATAAAAATTTGCAAATATAGAAAAATTTTCGTAACTTTGCACGTTTTTGGAGCAATAATTTTTGAAAAACACGTATAGATGATACTATCTCAACTCTTTACCCAAGCCACCGGCAAGCCGGTCGGAGAGACTGTCGCTCTCACCGCATCCGGCAGCAACCGGCGGTACTACCGCATCTACAGTGAGGACCGTTCTGTCTCGCTCATCGGGGTGGAGGGCACGTCGCATGACGAGAATCATGCGTTCCTGACTATGGCTGCACACTTTGCGAAGCAGGGGCTCAATGTGCCGCGCGTTCTCGCTGTAAGCGATGACGAGATGTCATACGTACAAGAAGACTTGGGCGATACGCTGCTGTTTAACTATATAGCCGAAGGACGGAAGACGGGAGTGTTCTGCGAGAGCGAGAAAGTGATGCTCCGCAAGACTATGCGGGCGCTGGCGCAGTTTCAGGTCAAGGCGGCGGAGGATTTCGACTTCAACGTGTGCTACCCGCAGCCGGAGTTTAACCTGCGCAGTATTCGTTGGGATCTGAACTACTTCAAGTACTGCTTCCTGAAGGCAACGGGGCTGGAGTTTCAGGAAGACAAGCTCGAAAACGAGTTCGAGCGACTGGCATACATTCTGCTCCAGCAGAAAGATAAAAACGCCTTCATGTACCGCGACTTCCAGAGTAGGAACGTCATGGTAGTTAACGGCGAGCCGTACTTCATTGACTTCCAGGGCGGACGACGCGGACCGATCTACTACGATGTGGCATCGTTCCTATGGCAGGCGAAGGCGAACTTCCACGATGAACTGCGACACGAACTCATCGAGGAGTATCTTGATGAACTGGGCAAGTATATGGAGGTGAACCGGCAGGAGTTCTACGCTACGCTCAGGCACTTTGTGCTGTTCCGCACGATGCAGGTACTTGGCGCGTATGGTTTCCGCGGATACTTTGAGAAGAAACCGCATTTCCTGCAATCAATACCGTTTGCCATTGAGAATCTAAGACGGCTGCTCAAGGATGCTGCAGACGACTACCCCTACCTGATAGAGGTTCTGCACGAGATGACGGAGATGAAGCAGTTCAAGGAGGTGAGTGTCCGCAAACCGCTGGTAGTGAAGGTGTATTCGTTCTCGTTTAAGAAAGGTATACCGGCAGACGACAGCGGCAACGGCGGAGGATTTGTGTTCGACTGCCGTGCGGTGAATAACCCGGGTAAGTACGAGCGATACAACCACGTGACGGGAATGGATGAGCCGGTTATCAAGTTCCTGGAGGACGACGGAGAGATATTCCCGTTCCTGGATGCGGCGTACAGGCTGGTGGATGCGAGCGTGAAACGCTATAAAGACCGCGGATTCACGAACCTGATGGTCAGCTTCGGTTGTACGGGCGGACAGCATCGCTCGGTATATGCCGCGGAGAAGATGGCGGAGCATATCAATGAGAAGTTCGGCGTAGAGGTGCGACTGATACACCGCGAGCAGAATGTAGAACGAACACTACCGGAGCGATGAAAGCGATGATCTTTGCGGCGGGGTTGGGCACACGGCTCAAACCGCTGACCGACAGGATACCGAAAGCCTTGCTGCCGTTGGCAGGCAAGACCTTGCTGCAATGGCAGATAGAGCGCCTGAAGGAGGCGGGCATAGAGGATATCGTGGTAAACATCCATCACTTGGGGCAGCAGATCATCGACTATCTGCAAGAGAACGAGGGCTTTGGCTGCCGGGTGCAGATCAGCGACGAGCGCGAGACTCTGCTGGAGACCGGCGGAGGACTATTGAAAGCAGCAGAGCTACTGGGCGCAGAAGAGCCGGTACTGGTCTGCAATGTGGATATACTGTCGAACATCGACATCCGGCAACTCATGGCGGCATACAGCAGTCAGCAGTCAATGGTCAGCGATCAGCATTTGGCAACGGTGGTGGTATCGGACAGGCAGACGCAGCGGTACCTGCTGTTTGACAACGAGGGAGTGCTGCGCGGATGGACAAACATCAAAACCGGCGAATGCCGTCCGGCATCGCTACCCGCTAACCCGCTAACCCGATTAGCATTCTCGGGCATGCAGATTGTCAGTCCGATGTTCTTTGACGAACTAAGACGGACGCAGCGGAAGAAGGGGGAAAAGTTCTCACTCATTGATGCGTATCTGTCAGTCGTAGAGCGACAAGCAGGCACCGTGCGCGCCTTTGTGCCGCAAGACTATAGAATGATGGATGTGGGAAAGATTGACCAACTTGACGAAGCCGAACACTTTGCTGAGGCGCTAAACACTAAACTCTAAACAATCAACAAGCAATGTTAGGAGTAATCATCAATCCGAAATCAGGCAAGCGTGCTTACCGCATGCAACGAATGTATCTATGGAACCTATTGCGTGAACGGCATATCCCGTACGAGTTCCGCGTAACCAAGTACGCAGCGCACGCCACGGAGCTGGCACGCGAGTTGGTGGAAGACTACCGCTGCGACGAGATACTCGTGCTTGGCGGTGATGGCACGTTGTCAGAGGTGCTGAACGGCATCATGCGTGCGAAGATCACTGCCGACGAGCGCCGGAACATTAAACTCGGACTTATGCCGCGCGGCACGGGCAACGACTGGGCGCGCTACTGGAACCTGACAAAGAAGTACCGCGAGGCTATCGAACGATTCCTGTCGGGCGAAGGACATCCGCTGGATGTAGGTTGCGTGACATACTGGCGCAATCACATCGAGCATCACCGGTACTTCATCAACTCCGTAGGTTTCGGTGTCGATCCGCTATGCTGCCAGAAAGCCGAGAAACTGAAATACTACCTCGGGTCGCATCACTTCAACTATGTGATAGGTCTGATAGGTGCCATCATACAGCAGAAACCTATCCCGATGCAGCTCATCGTTGACGGCGAGGTTCTGGTGGATGAGGCGCTGTTCACGATGAACGTCGGCAACGGTCCGTTCTCGGGTGGAGGAATCAAGCAGAACCCGGACGCCGACCCGCAGGACGGTGTGTTCAACGCGATGTTCGTATGCAAACCTACGCTGTGGCAGGTCATCAAGGCGCTGCCTAACCTGTTCAACGGCAAACTGACAGAGCTGCCGTTCATCCATGCTTACCAAGGTAAGGACATCCGCATGGAGACGGAGGAACACCTGATGTTCGAGGCGGACGGTATTCTGCATAACGTCATGGGACCGACAGAGATCCACTGCATTCACCACGCCTTGCAATTCAAAGTGAAAATGTAATAATCAGACCCACTATGGCAAACAAGTATATGGACACCGATCTGCTTGACCGAGCTATCGTCTTTGCTGTTCAAGCACACCACAACACCGAGCGTCGGGGTAAAGGATTCCCGTATATCGTGCATCCGATGGAGGCTGTGGAGATAGTGGCAACCATCACGCCCGATCAGGAACTGCTGGCAGCAGCTGCGTTGCATGACACGATAGAAGACACCGATGTGACCGTCGAGCAACTCCGCGAGGCTTTTGGCAACCGTGTGGCAGAGTTGGTGCATTCGGAGAGTGACCAACTGGACGGTGAGGTATTTACTGGAGGGAATAATGAGGAAGAGACCTGGCACGCGCGTAAGCAGGCTGCTATCGACCGTCTGGCTGCCGCATCGCATGACGCGAAGATCGTAGCCATGGGCGACAAACTGAGTAACATGCGCGCTATCTGGCGCGACTACCAGCAGAAAGGTGACACGTTGTGGCAGATATTCCATGTCAAGGACAAAGCCTCCCACGAATGGCATTACCGCGGATTAGCTGCGTCGCTGAGCGAGCTAAACGATACGTTTGCCTATCAGGAGTTCGTACGACTGATTGATGAGGTTTTTTAACCGTTTAACGGTTTTATGGAATAAAAACCATTTTAACGGTTTAACTATTTAACGGAAAAAACAATGCACATTGTTTTTGACAATATAGATAATGCCCGCGATATGGGCGGGATGATCGGTGCAGACGGACGGATAGTTCGTTCGCATCGCCTGCTCCGGACGGCACACCTGCATGATGCCACCGATGCGGATGTAGCGCGGCTGAAGAGCGAGTTTAACCTCTGCCGCGTGTTCGACTTCCGATCAATGGGCGAAAGCGAGCACCTGCCCGACCGCGAGATCGAAGGCGTACAACACCACCTGTTGCCCACCATCGACATGCGCGCAGAGCAGGACACCGGTAAGCCTATTCCGGAGGAGGCATTCTTCGAACTCGACAAACATATCGTTAACTACTCGTTCTACCCCGAGGTGCAACAGATGGCGGCGAACATGTATCCGTCACTCATCCGCAGCGAGTTCTCGCAGTTGCAGTACGCAGCGTTCCTCAGGCTGATCGTCGAGGCTCCTGAAGATGCCGGCATCCTGTGGCATTGCGCGCAAGGCAAAGACCGAACAGGTTGGGGAGCAGCGTTCCTGCTGTTCGCCCTGGGCGTGGACAGAGAGCAGATCATTGCGGACTTCGACCGTAGCAATGTTGCCTACGAACCGATCGTGCGCAAACTCAACCAGGATATACTCGACAAAGGCGGCGGAGAGAACGAGATGGATGTCATTCAGGCATTCATGGGCGTGAGCACCAAGAACTTCATCCGCACGCTCGACCTCATCGACCGCGAGTTCGACGGCATGCAGAACTACCTGCACGACATACTCTGCCTCACCAACGATGATATACAGATTCTGCGTAACAGATATTTAGAAACCACATAAAGACCTAACAACCATGTTACACATTCAAGAAGAAGTGGCGCGTTGCCTACTATGTGCAGACGCTCCCTGCGGTCAGAAAGCCGCCCGCGCAATCCGCGCACTACGATTCGACAACCACTGGACTGCTACCGAGCTGTTCGAATCGATGACCGATGCCGAACTGCAAGCCGCAGAGCAGGCTTGTATCCACTATGACCGGCCGATACGCATCAGCGAACTGAAAGTTGAAAGTCAAAAGTTGAAAGAGGCTGAAAGCCCTAAAGGCGAACTGCCGAGCTTGGAGTTGAACTTCTGCGACATTGTGTGCGAGAACCCGTTCTTCCTCGCCTCGTCAGCCGTTTGCACGAACTACGAGATGGTAGCCCGTGCCTTCGAAGCCGGCTGGGGTGGCGTGTTCTACAAGACGATCTGCAAACAGGATATCCGTGAGGTGTCACCGCGCTTCGATGCGGTACGCAAGGAAGGCACGCCGTTTGTAGGATTCCGTAACATGGAGCAACTGAGCGAGAACCCCTACACCATGGACTTCGACATCCTGCACCGGCTCAAACAGAACTACCCGACGAAGGTCGTCATCGCCTCGATCATGGGTCAGACCGAGGAGGAGTGGATCGAGCTGGCAAAGATGGCTGAAAAGGCCGGCTGCGATGCGGTGGAGCTGAACTTCTCCTGCCCGCAGATGCGGCTCTCAGGATTAGGATCGGATATAGGTCAGGACCCCGAACTGGTGCTGGCATACACCTCATTTGTATCGGAAGCCGTGCATATACCGGTCATCCCGAAGATGACGCCGAACATAGCAACGATGAGCAAGGTTTCCATGGCTTGCTACTTCGGCGGCGCCAAAGGCATAAGCGCCATCAATACCATCAAATCCATCACCATGAGCCGCGACGCCGAAGTGAGCGAAAAGAAAACCGTAAGCGGCTATTCGGGCAAGGCCGTCAAACCCATCGCATTGCGAATGATATATGAGATGACGGCTAATCCGATTCTGCATAAAGCCGGCATCGAGAAACACATGGATATCAGCGGTATAGGCGGCATCGAGACATGGCGTGACGCGCTGGAGTTCATCCAGCTTGGTTGCCGTAACGTGCAGGTTTGTACCGCCGTGATGCAATACGGCTACCGCATCATCGACGACCTGAAACTCGGTCTGCAACACTACATGCAGGAGCGCGGTATAGTAGAGCTGAAGAAACTGGTAGGCGAGGAACTGAAGAACATCGTACTGCCTTCCGATCTTGACCGCGAGACGATGGTCTTCCCGAAGATCGACCGCGAGAAGTGTATCGGTTGCGGACGTTGCTATGTCTCCTGCGCCGATGGCGGACACCAGGCTATCACCTTCGGTGACGACCGAAAACCGCAGATCGTAGGCACGAAATGCGTAGGCTGCCATCTGTGTCGCCTCGTATGTCCGACAGGAGCCATAGGCGTAGCGAAGCGAATGCCGAAGAGGAGTTAAAAGTTTAGTGTTGAGAGTTTAGATAGCGGCAGCTATGCTGTCGAAGATACGTGCGGCGGGGTGTCCGGATTGTAAAACAATCGGCATCCCGTCGTCGCCGCCTTCACGGATAGACTGCACGAGCGGCACCTCGCCAAGCAAGGGGATGTGTAACTCGTCTGCCAGACGTTTTCCTCCGCCACGGCCGAATATGTAATACTTGTGATCCGGCAACTCGGCAGGCGTGAAGTACGACATATTCTCAATCAGCCCGAGTACAGGCACGTTGACCTTATCATTGGTGAACATATCCACTCCCTTGCGGGCATCGACGAGCGCTACATCCTGCGGCGTAGTAACCACGATAGCACCGGTGAGTTGGAGTGTCTGGATGAGTGTGAGATGGATATCCGACGTGCCCGGCGGAAGATCGATGAGGAAGTAATCGAGTTCTCCCCACAGCGCATCGTTGATGAGCTGCTTGATAGCGTTCGAAGCCATGCCTCCGCGCCATACGACAGCGGACTGCACATCGACGAAGAACCCGATAGACAGCATCTTGACGCCATACTGTTCGATAGGCACTATCAAGTCACGGCCGTCTACTGTCTCGGCTACAGGGCGAGCATCCTCGACATGGAACATCTTCGGGATACTCGGCCCGTGGATATCCGCGTCTAACAGCCCTACCTTATATCCCCGTTGTGCGAGAGCCACGGCGAGGTTCACCGCTACGGTGGATTTGCCTACTCCACCCTTACCGGAGTGGATGGCGATGATGTGTTTCGCTTGCAGCGAACGCTGCTCGGCACCGGCTTCGGGCTGCACTTGCTTGCGATACTTGGTGTGGATATGTACGGCAGCATTGGCATCGACATATGTTTGCACAGCGACTTCCGCCGCCTTGAGTACGGAGCGTTGGAAGGGATCGGTATCTTTATCGAAGATAAGCGAGAACGAAACCTCCATGCCGGAGATGCGTATATCGTCTTCAAGCATTCCTGCCTCGATGAGGTTCATGCCGTTACCCGGGTAACGGACATGTTGTAATGCGTCAATGATTTGCTTGGGATACATAATTACGACCGTAGGAACGATAGGTATCTTTTTCTATTTCTATTTCGGGTTCGACGAGTGCGCCGGACTTAGGTAGTTGCCACGCGAGGTACTTGATGGTCAATCCGCGCTCGAGCCACTGATGTTCATAGTGAGTCTGTAATCTCCGGGCATCTTCCAGCCGAACTGATTGCAGATTGCTGACTGCTGGCTGCTGATTATAGAGGTCATCAGTGTCGCAGAGCAGGGGCAGATGGTTCACCTCTATCATCGCGCGAGTATAAGTATAAAGGAAAGGACTGTCGGTCTTCAGATGAATCGTTGCTCCATCACGCAGGAGTTGGCGATAGCGCTCCATAAAGTAGGTGGAGGTCAGTCGTTTGGTGGCTTTCTTCATCTGTGGGTCAGGGAAGGTGATCCACAGTCCATCGACCTCATCGGCAGCGAAGAAGTTAGGCAGCATCTCGATGTTCGTTCTCAGAAACGCTACGTTCATGAGCCCCTCCCCGGTGGCCTGCTTGGCTCCCTGCCACATACGTGCACCTTTGATATCCACGCCGATATAGTTCGTATCAGGATAAACGCGCGCCAAACCGACGGTGTAGTCGCCATGACCACAACCGAGTTCCAACAGAAGAGGATGAGCGTTGTGGAAAAACTTGTTCCGCCACTCACCTTTCATCGTGAGGACGGGAGATTCCGCAAGGACTTCCCGCGCTCCGCACTGGAAGACACAGGACATCTGAGCCATCTCGGCGAATTTCTTCAGTTTATTCTTGCCCATGATTGTGTTTGCGAAGTTCTAATCCGACATCAGCTATACCGTATATCACAGAGTCGCGCATGCCATGTATGATGACATAGGAGTATGTGCCGGCTGTAGGGAAAGTGATATCACGTTCCATGATCACATACCCCGAGTAGTATCGTCCGGCACGGGTGCCAAGCCACTGTCCGCGGTCATCGGCAAGACACGCCATGACGGTGTCGCTCTGCACAGGCGAAAGGCTGTCGCAAGACTGGATGAAAAGCCAGAGGTTCTGGTAGGTATACCTATCGGTGTGCCGCAGCATAAGCGCGAGATCGTAGGATACGGTACTGTCAGGAACATCCAGAGCGAGCCTAACGGTATCGGTCATTGCCCAGCCTTGCTCGGGCAGGTCATGATGCACGCTGCTAATCACATCGCGGCGGCAGGCTGTCATCAGCAGCGGCAGGCATAACAGTATCAGCAGTCGGTTATTCATGGCGATCACGTCTTTGTCGGTCATATGAACCATTATGTGGGCGGTTGTCACGGCGTTCGCGATGGTCGCGGCTCTCGCGACGGTCATTTCCGCGGCGACGGTCAAAGCGATGGACATCATCCTGCCCGACAACATTAGCATAGCCCACCTCCGAGCCCTCAATCGTTGTATGCTTGCCTCCGAGGTCATCGGGTTTCTCGCCACGTTGGTTCATCTCGATGATAGCCTTGGCGCGTTCTGCAGAAATAATCTCAAGGTTCACCGCCTGACGCGGGTCGGTGGAATACGTGACCGTGCCTTGCAGCGGGTCAGTAGCGAACAGGTACCAGGTAGATGTGAGCGTCTCCAGCGGAGTACGTCTGTCGGGAAGTTTCGCTACTGCCTCCTCGTAGGTAGGAATCTCGTAGTTCAGGCAGCACTTGAGTTTAGCACATTGCCCTGCCAACTTCTGCGGGTTAGGTGATAGGTTCTGCAGTCGCGCAGCACCCGTGCCGACAGATGAGAACTTCGTCATCCATGTGGAGCAACATAGTTCGCGTCCACAAGGTCCTGTACCGCCTATACGCCCTGCCTCCTGGCGCGCGCCTATCTGCCGCATCTCCACGCGGATACGAAACGTCTCGGCATAGACCTTGATGAGTTGGCGGAAGTCCACACGTCCGTCAGCTATGTAGAAGAAGATTGCTTTGCCACCATCGCCTTGATACTCCACATCGCCGATCTTCATCTCAAGTTGCATGTCCTTGGCAATCTTACGCGCCTTGATCATCGTCTCGTGTTCCAAAGCATGCGCTTCCTCAGCGCGCTGGAGGTCAGCTTCGGTAGCCAAGCGGTAGATAGCCCGTGCCTCAAAGTGCTCGATGTCGATATGGTTCTTGCGCATCTGCAGGAGAACGAGTTGCCCGACCAGTGTAACCTCTCCCACGTCGTGCCCGGGATTGCCTTCCACGACGATCTTCATACCTTTCTCCAGCGGCAGATGGTTGACGTTGCGGTAGTAGAATTTACGAGTGTTCTTAAACTGCACTTCCACAAATTCCGTTTTGGCGACCGTCTCCGGCAGGTCAGCGAGCCAGTCTACCACCGGTAGCATATGCTCGGAGTTGCGGCGATAGGATTTCTCGGTGTACCGACCGGATTCACTATTTAACACAAAATCCTGTTTCATTTTAACTCTTTAACGTTTCGATATCAATCGAAACCATTTTAACTATTTAACTCTTTAACGTTTAATCAGTACTATACATTGCAAGCATAGATCGAAAAGCACCATTCGTGCATTAGCGTTCTGCATGATCTGCGCTTCGGCTTGTGCGAACTGCTCGGTGAACTGTTCGATATTTCGCTCATTGATGAACGGTGCAAACTTCACAGAGAACTGTTGCTCATCGGTTGTCTCGTAGTTGAGCAAAGGTTCGCCATAGTTGTATATGAAGTTCTCCCGGATGAGTCGTTGGGCAAACTGCAGGAATGCACACTGTCGTTCACGCGACTCTTTTGCCATATTCTGCGACCACTCGTTGAGTCGTTGCAGTGCTTCGTAGTTCTTACGCACGCCTACGAGCCATGCATTACGCATCAGCTCCTGAAACTCGGCGAAGAGTTGTTTGTCTCGGTCTTCGGCATCGAGTATGCGCAGCGCTTCACGGTAACTGCCCGCGGCGAGACGTGCAGCGTCTTGCGCCTGTTGGGGAGTGAATTGCTGATCTGTCAAAGCTTTCACTATCTCTTCATCACTCAGCCGAGGAACAGGAAGCGGGCGCAGGCGGGATATGATAGTAGGCAGCAACTGTTCGGGGTGCTCGCTCACAAAGAGGAAAACTGTCATCTCAGGCGGTTCTTCGAGGAGTTTGAGCAGTTTATTGGCGCAGGCTATATGCATCTTTTCCGGCTGCCATACAATCATCACCTTGTAGCCGTCGGCGAAGGATTTGAGCGAGAGTTTGCGCTGGATCTCGCTGCTCTCCTTCTCGTAGATAAGACTCTGTTTCTTCTCTGCCCCCATGACTTGCGTCCAGTCATCAGCATCGCAGTAGGGGTTACTGAGCACCATCTGCCGGAACTCGCTCAGATAATCGTCGCAGATTTCTGCGCCCTTATCGACCTTGACTATCGGGAACACGAAATGCAGGTCAGGATGCTGGAGCTTGCTGTATTGCAGACAGGTGGGGCACACGCCGCAGGCATCGGTCTCGGTGCGGTGCTTGCACGCGATGTACTGCGCAAAAGCCAGTGCTAAAGGCAGTTTGCCGACACCCGACGAACCGGACAGCAGCAGGGCATGAGGGATTTTCCCCTCTTGCACACTGCGGCACAGTTCGCGCTTGACGACATCTTGACCTATAATCTGCTTGAGTAACATCAGTTGTTGCAATTTAACTAACAGCCTGCAAATTTACAAAAAATATACCATATTTGCAAATTTTCGCTCTGAAAAATCGAATTATTCTTCCGATTGTCTTTTGGAGTCGCATATAACCTGTAGCACTCGTGCTGCCGCACAGCGCAGTTCAGCACCTGGCAGCAGGCCTGACTGATAGGCTTTACGGAGTGCTTTGGTATCGTTCTTACTCCCCGGCATCATTAGATCCACACCGGCTTGCAGCGCTTTTGCTGCATCAGCACGTCCCTTGTCGGTAGCGAACCAGTCAGTCATAACCACTCCTTCGAATCCCCACTCGTGGCGTAGCAAGTCTGTACACAGTTCACGGCTCTCAGCACAATAGATATCATTGAGCCGGTTATATGCTGCCATCACACCGCGTGGGTGCGCTTGGCGGACAACAATCTCGAACCCACGCCAATAAATCTCGCGCAATACCCGCTCATCCGCATCGGTCGAGACGGTGAACCGGTCGGTCTCCTGATTATTGGCGCAAAAGTGCTTGACAGTAGCATAGCAACCCTGGATATGCTGCACGCCTTGTGTGACCGCCGCCGCCATCAGTCCGGTTAGCAGCGGATCTTCGCTGTAGTACTCGTAGTTTCGTCCGCATAGCGGATTACGGACGATGTTCATAGCCGGCGCGAGCCAGAATGTCACGCCGTACTCGGCCATCTCTTCGCCCACAGCGAGACCGATCTGCTCAACAAGAGTGGTGTTCCATGTCTGCGCCAGCATCGCCTCGACAGGGAAGGCTGTAACAAACTGATAGAGTAACTGCCCTTTGTCGGGGTTGCCGAGAACGAACCATCGCAGGATGAACGGCGGCAGGTACTCATAGACGGAGAGCGATATATCCACCGCACGAATCTCGCCGCTCGGGTATCGTACAGCACGTCGTTCCAGCCGTACGCCAGCCGGACCGTCGCAGAATTCGAGGTTTGGAATCCCTCGATGGACAAAAGCCGTAGTGGTGTGACCGACTGCACCCGGCGTACGGAATCCGTCGCCACGCGTATCCTCGCCGGACATGCTCGTACCGACACAAAGGCGGATACAATCTTCCGGTGTGAAGGTGGTGAGAACTTGTGCAACCTGTTGGGAGCGGATCTCCGAGCTATCGGTGTAGTCAACAGTCTGCGCAGTGAAGTGCTTCGCGTCCACTATGAGCTCCGGCAGATGTGCGGGGGTATCGAAGTTGTTCGGATGATGTAGTTCAGCTACCTTGCCAGCCGATGCACATAGATGTCTGTGCCGGCATAGTATGATACGCTCCTTCACACGGATGACAACTGCAGGGGGGATATCACGCGACGATGTACCTACGCCGATGAGGTATCCGCCCGCTTCGATGACCGTTTGCGCCTGTTGCTCGTCATAAGACGAGAGGGTTGAGAGTGGAAACGCAAATGTGAGTACTTGCTCCTGCCCGGGTGCAAGCAGATCGGTCTTGGCAAAAGCCACAAGACGTTGGTACTCACAGTCAGCACCAGGGCAACGGGCATAGACCTGAACGACCTCTCTACCGGCATAGGCGCCGCCCGTATTCGTCACGCGCAGGCTACCGTGTACTTGCCCCTTGTCTAACACAAGTTTGCAGCCACTGAGAGCGAAGGTCGTATAACTCAGTCCGTAACCGAAAGGATAACGCGGCGCGACATCAAAACTGTCATAATAACGGTAACCGACATAGATACCCTCCTTGTACGCGGCTCGCGGTGCGCCATCAGCAAACTCGCTACCGAAGGGCACGTCGGCGTAGGTCTTCGGCCACGTGACCGCTAGCTTGGCGGAAGGCGTATATTCACCGGTAAGAACAGTCGCCAATGCTCTGCCGCCCTGCATGCCGAGTTGTCCCATATAGACGATGGCGCGGATGCCTGATATGTTATCTATAGGCGACAGGTCGATAGGGCAACCGGTATTGATGACGAGGATGAACCGTGCGAAATGCGCGGCGCAAAGACGGATGTTATGTATCTCCGTGTCATCCATACGAAAACTCCCCGATACGTCACGCATGTCGTGTCCCTCGCCGGATTGCCTTGATAGGACGTAGAGACAGGTATCTGTACCGCTTGCCGCCAGTTCTTCTTCCGTGAGTTTGTCACCGGACGGGAACCGGTACTCAGAAGCCATGACATCGTTCATCACGCTCGCTGTAGGCCACCACAGCCGTCGGCGCACAGCGCGCAGGAAAGCTTGTTTGCCGGTTTTCCACTGTGTATCGTAGCGGTGAATCCAGTCCTTACCGACTACATCAAATCCGGTCTGCTCCAATCCTTCAAGTACGGAAACCGTATGACGCACATTCACCTCCCCGCTGCCACTGCCTCCTTTGATGGTATATTCCGCGCCTGCGCCGTAGAGCGCTATCCGGCAGGGAGCAAGCGGAAGTACACCGTCATTAGCCAACAGTACGATGCTTTCCGTAGCGGCAAGGAACGATAGTTGGCGGTTGCGCTGTTCACGTTCGGTGAGAGAATCTGTTAGTCGGGCTTGGGTTTTCATAGTTGCTGTGTTTATTCGCAAATCAGGGGTATAGCGATAACTTGATCTGTTCAGGCGCAAACGACGCATCTATCGTATCTCGCACGATGCGCTGAACCTCTTCATCTGTCAGGTGGAAGGTTTCTATCATCTGTTGCCACTCTTGGCGCAGCGTGGTATTGCTGACTGTCATGTTATCAGTATTGATACACACACGCACTCCGGCATCCATCAGTTGGCGCAGCGGGTATTCGTCATAGGAGCGGAAGATACAGGTATTCAGATTGCTGGTTGGACATAGCTCAAGGATGATCTGTCTTTCCACAAGCATACGGACAACCTCGGGGTCTTCGAGTGAGCGCACACCGTGCCCGATGCGCACAGCACCAGCCATGATAGCCTCACGCACACTGTCTGCGCCCGAAGCCTCGCCTGCGTGCACGATGAGCGGCACTCCGGCTCGGCGTACGACAGCAAACTCCCCGTTGAACATATGCGTCGGGAAGAGCGCCTCAGCTCCCGCCAGATCCACAGCCACCACACCATTGCCATAGAACTGGCGCGCCACCTCAACGGTTTCCATATTCTGCGCATGGCAATCGTCACCACGCATCATACTCAGAATCAGTCCGCAGGGGATAGGAGCATCCATGATGGCACGCAGCACAATTTCCACGGCATCGTATTGTGTCAAACCGCCTGCACACGATTTCTGGGGAGCAAAACGCACCTCTGCGTATCGAAGACCTTGCTCATACAACTCATCCAACAACTCGTACGTACACAGATACAATGCTTCGCGAATCGTCAACAGCGAGCATGGCAACTGAAACCGCTCCAGATACTCGTTCAGGTTTTGGCAGTTCGTCATGACTGACATGCGACGACGGAGCTCATCCGTAGAAACGGGCAGAGCAATTCCCTGCATACCCGCCAGCTTACGAGCGGTCTTGACGGATATGGAACCATCCAAATGCAGATGCAAATCTATCCACGCAGGATAGGATGAGGTAGTATTAGGCATAATGACGAATCGGTTGTGTTCTACATAATGTGGCTACAAAAATACGAAAAATAATTCAAAAATCCTAATCAGAAACGAAAAAAAAACAGAAAAAGACTATCAAAAACAATTTTTTTCTAAAAAAAGCACATATTACGCGTTTAATAGTTGCATTTTTCAAAAAAAAATAGTACCTTTGTACCGTTAACCATCAAAATACTGTGACCTATGAGAAATCTACTACTGACCAACCTGTTACTTGGTATTGCTCTCACGATGAATGCCGCCAGCGTCACTTACACGGCTGACGACACGTCTATCTTCTCCAATCCCGAGCGAGGGTTCATCACGATGCTGGAAGGGCACCTGACGAAGAGTAAACCGCATGCCGTCAAAGGCAAGGAGAGTACCTTGGATGACAAGAAATCGTCAGAGAAGATGTCTATCGTGCTTGTCCATTACTATCTGGACAACTTCAAAACAACTACCACCTTACCCGATGAAGTGCTGAACGGTTTTGATGCAGACATGGCAGTGCTACGCAGCAAAGGCATGAAAGCCATTATCCGTTTTTCCTACACCAACTCCTCCAATGGAAACGATGCTGCATGGACCTATGTGGAGCAACATATTTCGCAGTATAAATCCCATTGGCAGGCGAATGCCGACGTCATCTTCGTCTTCCAAGCCGGTATCGTAGGCGCTTGGGGAGAGTGGTATTATACCCAGCACTACGGCAATCAGGTAACAACGATGAACGACGCGCGTCGGGCAGTAGTGGATGCCTTGCTGGATGCCGTCCCTTCGGACCGTTGTATCCAATTGCGCACGCCGAAATTCAAGACTTCATACCTCAACAGCACGCAACCTCTGACAGCCGCAGAGGCTTATCAGAATACTCCCAAAGCCCGTCTGGCGCAACATAACGATGCCTTCCTGTACGACTATGATAACATGGGAACGTATCAAGATACAGCTAAAGAGAAACCGTGGCTGGCGCAAGAGACGCTATATGTGCCAATAGGCGGCGAGACGGACATAACCGAAGCCGATAAGGCACAACAGTGGGCTACGTATGAGAAGACAACGGCTGAGATGAGCCGTCTGCATTGGACGTTCATCCAAAGCGGTTACGCAGAGACAACCACGAATATGTGGCGCAATAACGGCACGTTCGATGAGTTGAACCGAAAGATGGGATACCGCTATCAGTTAGTAAGCGGCACGTATAGCAACGAGGTGGCACAAGGAGGCAAGTTGTCGGTGAACATCAAGATCCGCAATGCCGGTTACGCACCGCTCTACAACGAACGACCGGCGTATATCGTACTCAAGAACGGCAATAAGACCTACCCGCTCAAGCTCGCAGCCGATCCGCGCCGCTGGCTACCTAACGGCGTCGTTTCTACCGTCAATGAACAGATTACCGTTCCTGCTACCGTTCCTGCCGGTACCTATCAGTTATACCTCTATCTGCCGGATGCATACAGTTCGATTGCTGCTAATCCGGCGTATGCTGTGCGTTTCGCCAACACGAATGTATGGGAGGCATCGACAGGCATGAACAAACTGAATGCCACCGTGACCGTCACCGGCGAATCAGAACCGCCAACACCTATTGGCGATGCTGTTCTGCTGCCGGCTACGCTCAACAAAGCCAACGTCAGCGAGTGCAGTGAGGACATGACATGGTACAACGGCGACTATTTTGACTTCGGTCCGGAGGATGCTGAGAACACCGGACGTTGGGCAGAGTGGAACGTCGAGTTGCGCTATCCGGGGAAATATATCGTTTCAGCGAAAGGGTACTATCCCAATGGTCATCAATGGAAGATCACATTGCAGGGAACTAACACTGATACGTACACTTTACCGGCATCATACACCGTGGGAGAGGTGACCGAGACCGGCGAAGAAAAGTGGGATCTGAGTGCAAAGGAAAAGGGAACGTACAAGCTACGTGTGCAGAATATAATGGAATGGGGGCAACCTAAGTTGCAATATCTCAGCCTGCAATACGATGGCGTTCTGCCGGCAGGGATTCAAAAACCGATGGAAGAGAATGTGCAAACACAAGCCTATGACATCTTAGGTCGCCCGGTTCGTACTTCATATCAAGGTATCGTCATCCGGAATGGAAAGAAGACGATGCAGGTAGGACAATAATCCTTTGAATACTATGAAAAAAAATCTATTTTCTCTGATTGCTTTTAGCCTGCTTATCCTATCAACAGCAAGTGCTACAGTGGTTACCTACACACCTGACAACACCATCGTTTTCCGTAATCCCGAACGAGGCTATACGGAGGAGTTGAGTTATAAGGTATCGGA
The DNA here is from genome assembly GCA_902783545.1 of uncultured Bacteroidales bacterium. Taxonomy (GTDB): domain Bacteria; phylum Bacteroidota; class Bacteroidia; order Bacteroidales; family Paludibacteraceae; genus Colicola. The sequence continues at coordinate 40,170 of CACZRD010000124.1, read as the reverse complement.
CAGCCATCCGAATGTCGTGAAAGGCAACGTCAGCAGCAGTTGGGGTGCAACGGAGCAACGCAGTCTGGCGGTGGTGTTGTATAACTTCAACTATTTCAAAGACAAAGATTTATCTAACAAGGTATTGGCGGGCTTTGACGAAGATATGGCAGAGCTGCGTACATACGGATTGAAATGCGTACTGCGTTTCGCCTACACCGAGTCAGAGAGTGATAAGGTGGATGCTACACCCGAATGGGTCAAACGGCATCTGGAACAACTCAAACCGCACCTGGCTGCGAATGCCGATGTGATCTATGTGATGGAAGCAGGGTTTGTAGGCGTATGGGGCGAGTGGTACTACACCGCGAACTACGGCAACGAGAGTCAGCATATGAACAACAAACGGCGTCAGGTCATTCAGTCTCTGTTCGAAAACGCACCGGAAGACCGGTTTGTCTTATTCCGCTATTCGATGCTAAAAACCGAATACTTCAACGACCAGACGCCGCTCAGTGCTGCAGAAGGATTTTCAGGAACGATGCGTGCCCGGTGGGGCTGTCATAACGATGCGTTTCTGAACAACTGGGGCAACGACGGCACGTATGCGAGTGATGACCTGAGTGACGATCCTGCCGTGCGTGCATACGTAGCACAAGAGACCTTGTTTGTGCCCAATGGCGGAGAGACGAATGTGGAGAGTAACAGTTTGGCGGAGAAAGTATATACGAAAGCACCGGCAGAAATGGCGGAGTACCACTGGTCGTTCTGCGGGAGGTCGTACGCCACACAGGTAACCAGCCGTTGGCGCAGCAGCGGCATCTTCGATACGCTGAACGTGCATATGGGCTATCGGTATAACCTCATAGACGCACAGTTTAGCGACAATGCTGCACCTGCGGGAAAGATGAACGTCACGATTCGGGTGCGCAACGACGGCTATGCGCCGATGTACAATGACCGCTATGTGTATCTGGTACTGAAGAACGGAAACAAATCCTATAATCTGCCCCTCACAGCCGACCCGCGGCGATGGCTGCCCAACGGGGCAAAGAGCGTTATCAACGAGCAAGTGATAATCCCTGCCGATGTGCCCGAAGGTACCTATCATCTCTATCTGTACCTTCCGGACAAATATAGCACGATAGCCGACAATCCGCGATACGCCGTGCGGTTGGCTAACACCGGCGTATGGGATGAGTCAACGGGCATGAATGACCTCGGCGCTACGGTCAGCATCAGCGCCTCTGCTCCCCTTGATCCGGGTGAACTGCCGGAGGTAGTGGCTCTGTCGGAGACACGAAGTATACCAAGCTCCCTGCCAAACAAAATCGTAGAAGACGGCGTGCTGTACATCCTTATGCCGGACGGAGCACGGTGCACCATGACAGGAACAAAGATAAAATAAGCACAATGAATACAATCGTTTTTGATTTAGGCGGCGTGATCATCAACCTGAACGTGCCGCGGTGTGTAGGAAACTTCAAGCGCATAATGGGCGAAGAAAATGTGCGTAACATCCTCGGTATAGATGACGAGGGTGAGGGCGTGGTAGCAGTAAGTGCCGCCACGCGCCAACTGATGCATGACTACGAATATGGCAACATATCTACCGATGATTTTCTGACCTCCGTGTGCTCGTATTGCCACGAAGGGACAACCATTGAGGATGTTCGCGCTGCATGGATGTCCATGCTGGACGAACTGCCACAGTGGAGGCTGGATTATATTGCATCGTTGCGTCAAGCAGGTTACAGGACGATCCTGCTATCGAACTCCAACGATCTGCATTGGACACCGATCTATGAGCAATACCATCTGAATCGCTACTTCGACGCGGTCTTTGCTTCGCACTACCTGCACATGGCGAAACCGAACAAAGAGATATTCGATTACGTAGCCCGCGAGGCGGATATCAATCCGGTGGAAACGATCTATGTGGACGATCTGGACAAGAACCGCGCTGCCGGTGAGCGATTCCAGAACTGGCAGACTTGCGCATCAATAGAAGAACTGAAACTCAAAATAGATATGAAAAACATACTCAGTCATTTCGCTATCCCGAATGAGGTAGCCGACCCGCAACCGTTGAAGATCGGGTTCATCAACGATTCGTTTATCGTCAAGGCTGCAAAAGCAGGCGAGAGATCCTACTTCTTGCAGCGCATCAATCACCACATCTTCCAGAACGTGGAAGGTCTGCAACGGAATATTCAGATTGTGACCGACCATATCCGTCAGAAGTTAGCCGCAGCCGGCGAGACGGATATTGACCGCAAGGTGCTGGAGTTAGTGCCCACGAAGGACGGCAAGTTATATTACTGCACTTCGGAAGGTGATGTCGGGGTCCCCGCAAGCAACGCGCAGGGGGGTGAAGGTTATTGGCGCGTGTATGTGCTGATCGAGAATGCAAGTTCGCAAGAGAAGGTGACTCCCGAGTCGGCTGAATTGACAGGCGAGGCATTCGGACGTTTCCAATGTCAGCTTTCTGATCTGCCGTTTGATGCATTGTGCGAATCCATACCGAACTTCCATAACATAGAGTTCCGCTTGTGGCAGCTGGATGAGGCTCTGAAAGAGGACAAAGTCGGACGGAAAGCCGAAGTGATGGATATCGTGGCGGAGATAGACAAACGCCGCGATGAGATGTGTCTGGCAGAGCGACTGTTCCGCGAGGGCAAACTGCCCAAACATATCAACCACTGTGACACAAAGGTGAACAATATCCTGTTTGATGAGCAAGGCAGGCCGCTGTGTATCGTTGATCTGGATACCGTGATGCCGGGATTCGTACTAAGCGACTTCGGCGACTTCATGCGTACTGCGGCGAACAAAGGAGCGGAAGACGATCCTATCCTAGACAATATACAAGTCGATCTCGAAATCTTTGAGGCATACGCACGCGGCTACCTCAAGCAAGCGACGTTCCTCACCGATATAGAGAAGCAGTTACTGCCATACGGCTGCCGGCTGCTCAGTTACATGCAAACAGTACGGTTCTTCACTGATTATCTGAATGGCGACACCTATTACAAGATACAATACCCGGAGCATAATCTCGTCCGCACACGCGCCCAACTCCGCCTCGTAGAAGAGCAGGAACGCGTAGCAGAGCAGATGCAGGCAATCATCCAAAAACTAAGCAAATAATGAAACTTCGTATCGATAATGTGAATTGGCCTGAGGCTTTTCCAGAGAAGCCGGAGGTATGCGTGGAAGTACACAACGACTACGAGTGGCTGTACTTGCACTATTATGTCAAGGGAGCACAGCTACGCGCAGTGACCATCGAAGATCAAGGCCCCGTGTGGGAAGATTCGTGCGTGGAGTTCTTCTGTCAGGTGCCCGGCGAAAAGCACTACATGAATTTTGAGACGAACTGCATCGGTGCAATGGTTGCCTCGCGTCGTATGAGCCGTACAGAGGATGTACAACCGCTTCCGCCGGAGGATATGGCGCAGATCGAGCGCCACTGCACGTTCCCGCGTGAGGTGATTGAGGAGAAAGACGGTATCTATGAATGGGAGGTTGAACTGAAAATTCCGTTGAAGCTTATCTTCCGCGAGCAAGTGCCCGCGTTTCCGCAGGCGCTTCGCGCGAATTTCTATAAGTGTGCTGACAAGACCAAGTGCCCTCATTTCCTGAGTTGGCAACCGATCAACCTGCCGGCACCGAACTTCCACTGCCCCGAGTTCTTCGGAGAAATCATCTTATCGCATCCAGACCGGCTGACAGAGCAAACAAAGTAACATTCCAATTGATAGTCACCTCGTTGGAAGCATAACTCGGCTGATAGTCGAGGTAACTCTCGTCGGCGGGTACATCTTTCGGATATTGCACACCGTCGGTCTCTGCATCCTGCCGCATAGGATTCGGTCCTCCGGCAAGGAATCCCGGATGCGTACCCTTCGGATGGCTGTACGACAAACGATGATGCGGATGGCATACAGGTTTGCTGCCAAGGCCTGTGACATAGCAGTAACCTGTGGCGTTCTGGCCTAAGATATAGTTCAGGCAGCGCTCGGCATTGATGCGATACTTTTCATCGCCTGTCATACGGTAGGCGTATAGGCACTCTATACCGCGCCAGCAGCAGCCCTCGCTGTTACAACCCCAATAGAAATCATCTTCGCGGTTGCCGTAAGGCGAGCGGTGAACCGAGATGCTCTCTGCCTCATCGAGGAAAGGTTGGAGATACTCCAACATGGCTTCCATATTGGTTTTGATTTTGGCCTTATCTTCGGAGTGCATGAGCCAGTCGAGGTAACCCAATTCGGCCACATTGCCCCAGACAGAAGGGGTGTATTGACCATTGGCCTCTGCGATAGCTTTGGCATGGTCCGTAGCGGCCACTTTGTATGCTTTTTCTCCAGTAAGGATAGCCAGCTCGATAGCAGCCCAGTAGAACTCGTCGCAGACATCGAAATCATCGTACGCGCCGGTAGTAATCTCCGGGTTGAACTGTTCGTTCATCTTCGGCTGGTCGTAATAGACTTCGGGATTAGCCTCCGCCCACGCGTAGGCACGTTTGGCGGCATCTGTGGCCTGCGCTACAAAGCCCGGATAAGTTGCCTCGTACGGCGCATAGACGCGCGCTGCGAGAGCCATAGTAGCAGCGAAGTCAAGAGCCGCAGCAGTAGTTTTGAGTACCACATAACGGGGCTTTTGGCACTCATCAGGACGTATGAATCCCTCGAAACTGGCTTCGGTGAGCTTGTGATATACTCCGCCATCGGTGTCTTGCATGGTCAGCATCCAGCGGATATTGTACATTGCTTCGGCTAACATATCCGGTACAGGTTGCTCCGACTCCGGGATATTCAAGCTCAACGTCTTGTAGTATTCGGGATTCAGTTCGTATGCCATCAGCCAGACGCCCATTGTGTAGCCGCTGTTGACGATATACTTGTTGTAGTCGCCGGCATCGTACCAACCTCCAGGGGACGAGATGACTGTTCCTTCCGGTCGTTCAGCAGTTGCTGCCGATGCATGTACAAGCACATGGTCATCCGGGTGCCCGGCTTTGCGCTCGTAGCCCTCGGCGTACGGCTCAACGATATCCATAGACGCACGTTGGTAGTAGAATGCGCGAAGCGCCTTACGCGTCAATTCGCGATAAGGATGCTCAGCTATGGTTAACGGGCAAGTGAAAGTCGATAATCCATTGTCCACATAGAGCATGTAGGTGCCCGGCTTATCGAAATAGCTGAAATCTATGATCTGCCGGGGCTTACCGGAAACGGGATTGAGCATCGTTTCGGAAGCTACACCGTGCCACAGCAGTTCGCTGTCGTCATTCGTGATAGCTACGTAACATGGCTTGGCATCGGCTGAATTGACATCTATAGTAGCGGTTTTCTCCTGATCGGGTGCAAAACCAACCTGATTGATGCGGATCTCAGGATTGGATGCAGTTTGCTTGCACCCTGCGAGGAGAGCGCAAGCAAACGTAAGAATCATAGTTGCCTTTTTCATAATAGTGATTATTTATGGAGCGGGAACTTATATGCCAGCAGTGCCATGATAGCCGCGATGGCAGCGGGGAACAGAGAGAACAGCGCCCAGATCATCGTGCGTACTGATTGCTCATCGGTAATCATGACAATCGTTTCGCCTGTTAGCATATCTTGATGCGATACCAAACCTGCATAACCAAGCAGTAAGGCTGTCAAACTGCCGGAGATAGCTCCGCCGAACTTCTGCGCCATCGTTCCTGACGAGAAGATCAGACCTGTAGAACTTGTTCCATTCTTCTCCGTCGCATAATCCGCCACATCGGCGTACATCGACCAGATAAGCGGCGAGTAGAATCCTACACCTATCGAGGTAAGGATAGATACAGCCAACATCAGCCACAGATACGACGGATCCATCGGAATAAAGAAGTACGCAACAGAGAATATCGTGCAGATCACCGATGCCCAGACGAATGCCATACGCTTGGAACCAACCTTACGCGTATATGCCGGACTCAGCGCACCGAAGAGCATACAGGTCACCTCGCTGAACGCCATGAAGGCCGTGTAGTTGATGATGAATGTGCCAAACGTCACATCCCCACCAAGGCAGTACGTAATCATGTAGCCCACTACGGCATAACGGAATCCGTTGAAGAAGTTCGAACTGAACGCTACGAGCGTCATATATACCCACGGCCGGTTGCGGAACAGATCCGCAAACTGCTTGAACTCGAACTTCTCGGCACGAATAGGTTCATGACGTTCCTTGGTCAGCATACCGCAAGCGAACGTCATCAACGCTGCCACTAATCCAAAGCCCGCACCGAGTACAGCATACTGATGTTGCTCTGTTCCGCCTACAAGTTTCTGCAAGAACGGGAATGAGAACAGCGTCACAAAGCCCATGGCATAGGCACCGACCATACGGAACGCGGAGAACTGGTTCTTTTCGTTGTCGTCGGTAGTCATCACGCCCAGTAGCGACCCGTAAGGCACATTGACCATCGTGTAGCACGCCATCATCAGCAGGTAGAAGCTATATGCCCAGATGCGTTTGCCTGTTGGTCCCAGATCGGGCGTGAACAGCAGCATGGCAAAGATCAGTCCGAAAGGAATCGAGCCGAAGATCAGCCACGGGCGGTACGTACCCCAGCGCGACTGCGTGCGGTCGGCGATACTGCCCATCAGCGGATCAGTCACTACATCGAACAGTCGTGCCAGCAGCATCAACGCAGCCGCATCGGCAAACGTCAGGCCGAACACATTCGTAAAGAACAAGGGGAAGGCGATAGACATAATCTTCCAGGTGATGCCGCCGGACGCGGCATCACCCAGAGCATAGCCTATCTTTTCTCTTAACGGAGCCATAGTAACCGATTATTTATAGGTAATCTTGTTGATCTGTAATCCCCAACCGGCAATTGACAATGCATTTTGAGCTTCTACAAGATCTTTCATTTCCTGCGTGTAGGTGAAAGTATACGGGTTAGGCGTACTGTCGGTGACATCAAACTCAGGGAAGAGATCTGTCCACCAAGCGGTCATCACCTTCATCTTTTGATACTCCTTGTATTCGCCATTTTCGTAGTAACCTTCATGTCCTGCCGGCAGTTTCTCATAATAGATAATGATAGTTACTCCGACCGGAACTTGCGCCATATCGCTACTTTCAATGCGTACGCGATTTTCATTCCATTGTATATAATTCGGTCCCGTCCAAATAGTCTTCTCATCACTGACAATCGTCTTCGCTTCTGCCACAGCACCCTCCGATGTGATAAACAGCACACTTGAACCGTCCTTGTTGAGCATGGATAGCTTGTGCTCGCCGACCTCAGCAGCAGGAGCTGTAAGGGTAACCGATGTCTCCGTTGCAGTGAGAGTGGTGATCGTTGTCTCGTCCACCTTGACAGACGCAACGTTCTGCAGATTTACACCGGTCAGTACCCACTCCGCGCCCGGCTCGAATGATCCAAAGCCGGCGAGAACAACGGAGCCGTTGTGCACCTCGATGCCGTCAGCACCATACAACTTACCGTCAGCATCCTTCAGACGAAGATAATACTTTCCGTCCCCTAATTCGGGCATAACAAATGTGAGTTCGGCATCTGTCGCAGTGGTCGGAGTTACAGAGTTCCGTACTTCCTTTGCAAACAGGTCATCGGAAATAACGATCTCGGAAACCTTGCTCAAGTTCTGTCCGTCAATCGTGACACTCATCTCGGGAGCTGCATGTCGCCCGCCTGCCGGAGCAGCGGAATACGGGTCGGCATCGTACGGATGAACGACAACTTTTCCGTCGCGGTATGTGCTCAAACCCTTATTTGTCACAGCCTCTATGCGCAATGCATACGTTCCGGCAGGGAAACACATCTCAATCTTCTTGCCGGTGTATATCTTCTGACCATCCAAATACCAGTTGATTGTGGTATAAGCCGACGGAGTCACCGTCACGGAGTCAAAGAGCGGCGTGTCCGGGTTAGCCAAATCGTAGGTAAACGAACCAGTTCCCGACTCGTTATACGGCTTGAGGATCTGCGGCGCATCATCGGGCGACTGCGTGTCAAACGGAGTCTCGTTCTCGCACGCTGTGAAGCAAACGAGTAGCGCCATTGCTGCTATATAAAATAATTTTTTCATATCTCTAAACTCTAAACATTAAACTCTAAACTTACTTCACATCCCACCACAAGCGCGCATGCCAGTCATACGTTCCGGCTACACGGCTCTTAGCCTGCTCGTACTCCTCTTTGCTGTAAGTCTCTTCCTTGAGCGGATAGCAGAGGCGTACAGGGATATCAGCACCGTCAATGAGCGGGTTCTTGCTTTCCGGTGCTTTCAGCTTCGGATAGTCTGAACGACGCACATTAGCCCAGGCTTCTGCCGGGTTATGGAAATGCAAGATCCACGCTTGCGTATTGATCTGGCTCTTCTGCTGCTCGGATGCTGCGCCAAAGGCGATAGACGGCTGAGCTATATAATCAGCATACTCGCTATCGGTAATTGCGGTGCAACCGTAATAATCAGCCAGCAGATCCATAGCGGCACGAATACCTGCCTCGTACAACGCTTTGGCTTCGCCTCCTATACCCCACAGCACCGAAGCCTCGGCACGCAAGAAGCATACTTCTGCATAGGTCATCAACACACCCGGATTATCCGAGCGCAGGAAGTTGTTTGCCAACTTAGGCAGCAACCAGCGAGGGTTCTCTCCAGGGTTGTAGTCCGGATGAGCGGCCTTAACATCCGCAATCTGGTTTGCCAACGCACTGCCCGGGATATCCGTATAGCTGGGCCAGTTGTCCCATGAGAAATATCCGGGAGGAACCATGTAGATAATCTCCGACTCGGAATTAGCCTTCTGCGTGGCTATAACCGCATCTGTCATATCAATTCGGCCGTCTGCGCTTGACAGCGACATGAAGTCGTCGATATAGAACCGGCACAGACGGGTTGTACGTGGGTCATTGTTATTGTACAGCTGCTCCCAGAACGTCTGGCAGATATATGTCGGGTTGTTCGATGGATCGTTACCGTAGAAGTACTTCGCCAGAGCATTGCCACGGAAGTCTTTGTACGACTCCTGGCCAAAACTATAGGCCACATTCATGTGCTTGACACATGCATTATCCGCCGCACTTGCCATCACACCGTCTTCCAGCGCTGACTCAAACTCAGTCTTAGCCAGGTCTGGCAGGACGCCGCTGATACGCATTGCATAACGCAAGCGCAACGAGTTGGCAAATAGCCGCCATGCTTCCACATCTCCTTCAAACAACGGGTCACTCGTGATCGGACCGCCTTGCACATCCAACTGGGCAGCAGCAGCCTTCAGCTCGCTGAAGAACAGTTTGTACAACTCTTCCTGCGTGTCGTACTTGGGGTTCGACTCACCGGTCAGATAAGCTAATCCGGTCTCTGTGTATGGTATATCGCCGTAGTAATCCGTCAACAACGAACCGACATATACGCGGTAGATACGCAGTGCTGCATTGACGTTCTTGTACGTCGGTTCGTCACCGGACTTGGCAATAGCGTCCGTCAGGTTACGCATCGCACCCGGGTACAGGTTGTTCCACGGACGAGCCATTTCGTTGTCATCCATACGGTGCTGACCACCGTAGTTCGTTGTATTCCAACATCCCATCAGATGCTGTGTGAAGGCATAGATGTACAAACGGTGTACATCAACGTAGTTCATATCTCCGTACGTCTGTAACTCCGAGTATGTGAGTTGTAGCGCCGGATTGAACTGCGAAGCCTTGGTCGGGTCAGTATTGATCTCCTTGTAAATCTCGTCAGAGCAAGAAACGAAAACAAGGGACAAAGCCACAATATAAAATATCTTCTTCATAACTTTTTTCCTTTCATTTTAATTTTCATTTTTCACTTCACGAGTTAGAATTTGATATTAAAGTTCAGACCATAGCTTCTGCGGCTGGGCAGCGAACCATACTCCAGACCTAAACCGGAAGTATTGTACTGTGCATCAGGATCGATATCCTTGATGTTCTTCCATACGATGAACGGATTACGAGCCACGAAGCTGATGCCTACGTGTTTCACTATACCTTTCTTATCCAGCCACTCTCTCGGGAAATCCAGTGTGAGCGTGAGCTCACGGCACTTGATGTACGAGTTGTCATAGATGAACAGTTCAGGCGAGTTACGCGATACCTCATACCAGTATTTCTCAGGATTGATATAGATATCATTCTCACGGTATGTACCGTCGCCATTGTCTATCACACCATCTACGAGGTAACCGCCTGTAGCCTTCCAACCGCTTGTCACGCCGGCAGCCTTACGTTCTTCCTCTGATTTGTACCACTCGGCACGCCCCACCAAGGTCTCTTTGGCTTTACCGGTCTCGTATGCCGAGCGCTCTGACATCGAGAATATATCTGCACCGACCTTCACGTCAAACAAGGCATGCAAGCTGACCATCTTGTAGCGCAAGGTGGTGCTCAGACCGCCTGTCCAGTCCCATTGGGCGTTACCCAGCACTTTGTTCTCCGTAGTATACTTAGGCAGACCGGTCGTTCCGTCCACGATCACACGACCTTCCGCATTACGCGCCAGAGCCGGACCGCAGATCGAACCGTAATCCTCACCCTCACGGGCAGATACATAGACATTACACCACGTAGCTTTCGCCAACTCGAGCTCCGTCGTGCCTTCCACCAGCTTGAGCACTTTGTTGTTGTTCTTCGACCAGTTGAGGTTCAAGTCCCAACTGAAATCCTTAGTCTGCACCAGACGTGCGCCAAACGTGATCTCAAAACCTTGGTTGAGGATCTCGCCGGCGTTGATCAGACGGTACTCATAACCGCTGGCAGGCGATGTAGCCATAGCGATGATCTGATCGCGCGACTTCTGATGATAGAACGTGAAGTCGAGGCTGATGCGGCTGTTGCACCACTTGGTCTCAAAACCTGTTTCGATGGAACGTGTACGCGTCGGCTTGAGATCGGCATTCGGAACAAGATTGCTATACACCGAACCGATCGTGTACCCCGTGTAACTGAACTGCGATTTCGCATAACGGAGAGCCAGTTGATATGGATCGGTATCGCTACCTACCTCAGCCCAGCTCAAACGGACTTTACCATAAGGCAACACCTTACGGTTACCTGTTATCAACTCGGAGAACACCCACGATCCGCTCACAGACGGATAGACGTACATGTTCTTGCCTGCTGCCAGGGTCGAAGACTTGTCTCCGCGCACCGTGGCGTCCAAGTACAGCATATGACGCCAGCCGAGGTTCATCGATCCGAATACGGATACGATACGTTTGGTATAAGCTTCTTCCTGTACCGACTGCTCCTCAAAGCTCGACATTGCTATCACCTCACGCACGCTCATGTCCGTGCCGGTGTTGATCACCGTGCGGTTGTTCACGTTATATATGTTCATACCGGCGGTTGCCGTGAAGTCGAAGTCACCCCAACTGTCCGTATAGATACCTAACGCCTCGGCGTTGATCATACGGTTGTTGTAATAGCTGTTCTGCAGGCGACCGGCCTCATAACCCGGTGTGGTCGGATATTTGAAGTCCGAGAATTGGAAGCGGTTCAGCTCGGCACCTACCGTTGCCTGAATCTTCAATTGCGGAATGATGTTATACACAATCTTTCCGTTCATACGGAGCAGGTCTTTGTACGACTGATTCTTGTTCTTATAGATCTCCCAATACGGGTTGACGTTGTAGGGATCCATTCCGTTCCAGTTCTGGTACTCACCCAGCTCGTTCTGGTAGTTCTTGAGCCACGCCTGATCGTAGGTCGTTGACAGTGTCATAAGGTTCTTACCTACGTTAGACTTGTCATCGCCCAATGCCGGACGGTTCTTCACATCCTCGTGTGTGTAGTTGACATTGAAGTCCAAGTCAACCGGACCGATCGATGTGTTGGCACGCAGTGTCAGCACGTTACGGCTCATGTTCGAGTTCGGCAGGATGTCTTTGTTGCGCATATCCGAATAAGCGAAACGAATACCCGTCTTGCCGGTGTTCATCGATACAACAGCCGTATTCGTGGCTGTCAGACCGAGCTCGAAGAAGTGCGCCGTGTTGTTCGGGATAATCTTGAAGGGGTGCTCCTGACCGTCATAGTAACGCAACATCAGTCCCTCGTCAGCCTTCGGTCCCCACGACTTGTTCGTGTTACTTACGGCATCGACGTTGTACATACCTTCGGAACCCATTCCGTACACCTGCTGTACGTTGTCCCACTTGCTGAGTTGGTCATCCAGAGTGATTGTTCCGTTGTACTCCACGCTCCACTTGGCATCGCCGGTATCGGCTTTCTTCGTGGTGATCAGGATCACACCGTGGCTGGCACGGCTACCATACAAGGCTGCTGCTGCCGGGCCTTTCAGTACTGACATCGATTCGATGTCATCGGGATTCAGTGACGACAGTCCGTTGCCCAAGTCATAACCGCCTTCTGTGCCGGCTTGACCGAAACTGGTGTTATCCATCGGCACACCGTCAATCACATACAATGGCTGGTTGTCACCGGTGATCTCCGTTGCACCACGCAACACAACGCGCGTCGAACCCGAAGCTCCGCCGGCTGTTTCTTGTACAACCAGACCAGCAACACGTCCGGCCATCGAGTTCGCGGCATTCGGGTTTCCGGCTTTCGTCAGGTCTTCGCCTTTCATCTCGCCGACCTCGTAACCGAGAGCTTTCTTGTCACGTTTGATACCCATGGCTGTAACAACAACCTCCGAGAGCACCTCTGTGTCTTCCTGCATCATCACATTGATGACGTTGCCGTTGACAGCGATTGTCTGTGCGCTGTAGCCCATGTACGAGAACTCCAGCTCATCGCCGATGTTCGCTTCAATGGAATAGTTACCGTCGAAGTCGGTAATCGTACCGCGCGTCGTTCCTTTGACGAGTACGCTCGCGCCGATCAGCGGACCGTCAGCGTCTTCCACTGTACCCGTCACCGTGTTCTGTGCAAATGCCACGCTCGCTGATCCCAAAGCGAAAGCAAGGAGACATAGCAGATGTCTGAAACAGATTTTCATGATAAACTAATTTTAATTAATACTATATTGTTTTGTTATTTGCGTGTCGATGTGGGTGCACTATCATAGATCGACTGCAGCGTGTAACTCGGATCGTTGTTTTCCCAACTATCCACCATCGCGCGCACTGCCTGCTCGCCGCTGCCAATGTACCGTCCTGTAGCATGGTCTATCACGCCGAAACCGTCGTTGCCACCCTTGCTGTTGCCGTTATCCCAATACAATGCCGGGATACGGCGGTCACGCATCGCCTTGCATATATAGCGGAAGTAGTACAGACGAAATTGCTCGTCATCTTTGTTTGCACGACGTACTGCACCGAACTCACCGAAATACACAGGAATCCCGCGACGCACGTACATATTGAACAAGCGGTTGAGCATATTCACGTACGCCTCTTCGCCTACGCCCTGCACGACATCCACGCCCGTATGTCCCCACTCCTGGACGGCTGCCGATCCCGCAAAATCCCACGGGTCATAACTATGTACAGCCACCATCAGTCTATTCGGCACATTGTCCGTCGGCAACACGAGGTTCTCCACAGTCAACTCGGGGTTGCATACATATCCCGGCACGCCGATATAACGTGTCTCGTTCTTGCCGCCGGCTGCACGGATAGCATCCACACATACTTGGTTCCACTCGTTGAGCACCTTGTACTGTGCTCCGCCGTCTGTACGGTTGGCACCGCCGCCCCAGCCGCCGTCCTGGATCTCGTTCAGCGTCTCGAACACCAGCCACTCGCCGTCGTTAGCGAAACGCTTGCCGATCTGCAGCCAAACCATCGTCAACTCCTGTTTGATCAGTTGGTTACGCTCCTCGTCAGCCACAGCTGCCTGCAGGTCAATCCAGTGTGCCCCCTTGCTCGGGGTGTCGGATGCACCAAAACCGTCGTGGTGGATATTGATGATAACGATCAGTCCGGCCTTATGTGCCATATGAACGAGCTCGTCCACACGATCCATCCAGCCTTTCTCTATCGTATAGGTCGGCGCATTGCCGATATGTCCCATCCAGGTGACAGGGATTCGGACAGATCGGAAGCCTGCTTTAGCCAGGCCGTTGAAGGTCTGCTGCGTAGCGGCTTTGTTGCCCCAACCGGTCTCGTACGAACAACCGTCGTAGTGAGCATCCATCTGGTTACCGAGGTTCCAGCCGATACCCATTGACATGGCAAACTGAATGGCTTCATTGTCCATCGGGCGCTGTTTCTTCTCTTGTGCCTGACATGCAGCCAAACTAACCAAGAGTACAGCTAATACTACTGATAACTTTTTCATGGTATTATCTATTTTTAGTTCTATACTTTCTGGATTTTCTGGATTTCCTAGATTATAATTCAACGGTTACTTCGTGACGCCCCGGCTCGTACGGCAGAATTGTAGCTTTGTCTGCGCGCTGCTTGCCGTTCGGGTTCTTGACTGTGATGACATACTCCGCATCGCGCCACTTACGCGTTACCTTGTACTCCTTCAGATCGCTCGGGATGCACGGATCAACCTTCAGTCCCTCGTATGTCGGGTGAATGCCGAGGATATACTGACTGATGGTGAGCCAGTTCCAGGCTGCCGTACCGGTCAGCCAACTGTTCTTACCCTCACCGGGCTTGGCGGCCTGCTTACCTGCCACCATCTGGCAATATACGTACGGCTCCACCTTGTGCAGATCCTGATCCTTGATCCAAGCCGGAGCAATCTTCTTGTACAGCATCCACGCATCGTTTCCTCTGCCTGCCAAGACCTGCGCAATGATCACCCACGGGTTGTTGTGGCAGAATATGCCACCGTTCTCCTTATAGCCTGCGGGATACGTACTTTGCTCTCCGAGTTCCACATGATAGGTCGTATATGCCGGCCAGTTAAGTACCATGCCATGCTCGCTGTCAAGCAGCTGAGCCGAACTGTCGAGCGCCTTTTCCGGCAGTCCTGACTCCGCACCGATACGTGCCATAGCGCACCAGCCTTGGCTCTCGATGAAGATCTTGCCTTCCTCGTTCTCGTTCGAACCGACTTTATTGCCGAAGTAATCGTATGCACGCAGATACCATGCACCGTCCCAACCGAACTGCTCCACCGCCTTGCACATAGCATCGATATGTCCCTGTGCACGTTTCGCCTCGTCGCTGAGTCCGCGCACTTGGCAGAGTTCAACGTATTGCCGCCCGCAGAACACAAACAGACCGGCAATCATCAAGCTCTCCGCCTTGCTGCCTTCGTTCTTGTTGCCTGTGGTCTGGAACGACTCATTCGGATCATTGCTAAAGCAGTTCAAGTTCAAGCAGTCGTTCCAGTCCGCTCTGCCGATCAGCGGCAGCCCGTGAGGACCACGGTTCTCAACCACATGGTTGAAACTGATCTTCAGGTGCTCCAACAGACTCACCTCGCTCCCCGGCTGGTTATCCCAAGGCACCATCTCGTCGAGGATGCTATAATCGCCTGTCTCGCGGATATACGCCGTCGTGCCGAAGATCAGCCACATCGGGTCGTCGTTGAATCCGCCGCCAATATCATTGTTGCCACGCTTGGTCAACGGCTGGTACTGGTGGTAGCAACCGCCGTCGGGGAACTGTGTCGAAGCGATGTCAATGATCCTCTGTCGTGCACGCGATGGAATCTGATGAACGAATCCTACCAAGTCTTGGTTTGAGTCACGGAATCCCATTCCGCGACCTACACCGCTCTCAAAGAACGATGCCGAACGGCTCATGCAGAACGTGATCATGCACTGGTACTGGTTCCAGATGTTCACCATCCGATTCAGACGCTCGTCGCTGCTCTCTACATGGTACTTACTCAGCAGTTCGTCCCACAATGCGCAGAGCTCGGCAAACGCCTTATCTACCGCCTCAACCGTCGCAAAACGCTCAATCACTTCATGCGCGCGCGCCTTATTTATAATGTGATGGTCGAGCTCACCCAGCGAGGTCAGCTCGCCATGATTAGCAGCAAACTTCTCTTCTTGCTTATTCTCCTCATAGCCGAGTACAAACACGAAATCCCTATTCTCGCCCGCCTTCAATTCCACTTCGATATAGTGGCTTGCAATCGGGCTCCAGCCGTGTGCCAAACTGTCAGTAGCCTTTCCGTCAAGCACGGCCTGCGGTTCGCTCAGTTCGTTGTACAAGCCAACAAACGACTCACGATCCGTATCATAGCCGTTCACCGCGCAGTTCACACTATAGTAGGCATAATGGTCACGACGCTCCTTGTATTCGGTCTTGTGATAGATGGCTGTGAAATCAGACTTTTCAATCTCCACCTCTCCCGTTGACAGGTTGCGCTGGAAGTTCTCGCCGTCCGTAGCAGCGTTCCACAGGCACCACTCGGCATAGCTGAACAGTTTCAGCGTCTTTGTATCATTTGACAGGTTGGTCAATGTCAATCGTTGAATCTCAGCCTTCACGCCCAGCGGAACAAAGAACAGCACGCTCGCGCGTACATTGTTTTTCTCGCCCGTGATACGCGTATAGTTCAGGCCATGACGGCACTCGTAGCTATCAAGTTGCGTCTTGCAGGGTTTCCATCCCGGATTCCAGATAGTTTCGCCATCCTTAACATAGAAATAGCGACCTGCCGAATCCATCGGCACGCTGTTGTAGCGATAGCGTGTGATGCGGCGGAACTTGGCATCTTTGTAGAAGTTATACCCTCCTCCGGTATTGCTGATCAGACCGAAGAAATCCTCATTGCCGAGATAATTAATCCAAGGAAACGGCGTCTTGGGATTGGTGATGACGTACTCACGTTTGGCGTCATCGAAATGACCATATTCTGTGTTCATGATAGGTTGATTGAAATTACGATGCAAAATTACTGCTATTTTTTGACATGCACAAATACTTTTCCGACCGTTTTTAAGCGTTTTTTGTAAAATAGAAGAAAAAATATTTGCATAAGTCATTTTTTTTCAGTAATTTTGTGCTGTAAAACATAAAATCCCGCCTACCATGAAAGAGTCATTCACTGAAATCCCCCGACTTGAACCGTTAGACGTCTTTTACGTCGGTGAGCGCATCAAGACTTTCTTCGAATATCCGGCTCACAGCCATGAGGTGTACGAACTGAACTTCGTGGAGAACGCTGCCGGCGCAGTACGTACCATCGGTGACAGCCGTGAGACGATAGGCAATCTTGACCTGGTGCTCATCACGGGCAGCAAGCTCGTACATGTGTGGAACCAAGGCTCATGCCCGCAGCACGAGATTCATGAGATAACCCTCCACATCGATCCTGACACGTTCCATGGTCCACTGATTGACAAGCGGGCGTTTTCCTCCATCCGCCGGATGATCGAACGCGCACAACGCGGCTTAGCGTTCCCGGAACCGGCTATACAGATCATCCGCGAGGATATCATCAACCTCGCACAGAGTGTTGACAGTTTTGCATCGGTCATCCGCTTGCTGAACCTCTTGTACCGGCTCTCACTCGTGGCGGATGCACGCGAACTGTCCTCCTCGTCGTTTGTCAACGCATCGGAAAGCAATGAAGATGAACGTGTCGCCAAGACCAAGGAGTTCATCGCTACGAATTACATGCACGATATACCTCTCCGCCAGCTCGCCGATCTGGCACATATGTCCGAGGATTCATTTTCCCGGTTCTTCCATAACAAGACAGGGCGTACGCCTAACCGTTATCTCATCGACTACCGTCTGGGTATAGCTGCACGTATGCTGCTGACCACGAAACAATCCGTTTCAGAGATCGGCTACGCCTGCGGGTTCAACACGCTCAGCCATTTCAACCGTCTGTTCCGTGAATCGAAAGGCTGCACGCCTTCCGAGTTCCGGGAGCGGTTCTAAAGGTGCGCGTCAGAAAGATCGTTTATCGGTATTTTTCTTCGTTGATATCGTTCAATATACTCAGGTAACTGTCGAAGCGTGACGGGGCTATCGACACCCCTACCTCGGGCAGCACGGCGCAGCCGGGCTCACCGCAATGCAGGCAGTTCGAATAGCGGCAACCGCGGCTCCTGTCGAAGATCTCGCGGAAGTAATGCCCCACTTCCTCCCGCTGCATATCCAGCGTACCAAACCCCTTCACACCCGGGGTATCAATGATTGCTCCACCGCTGACCGCTGACTGCTCCAGGAAATACATCTCACTGAACGTCGTGGTGTGCATGCCTTTGTTATGCGCATGGCTGATATCCGCCGTGCGGGTGAGCGTCTGCCCGAAGATGGCGTTCAGCAGCGTGGATTTGCCTACGCCGGAGTTTCCGCTGAGTAGTGTCGTTTTGCCGATGAATTCGTGCTTCAGATCTTCGATGTCATCGTACTTTGCGCTAATGGCTATCGTGTGATAGCCTATCGACTCATAAAGCTCGCGCAACTCGCTCAGCTGCTCATGCTCTTCTGCTGTGAGCAGGTCGATTTTGTTGAATATGATCATCGCCGGCACGCTGTACGCCTCGGCGGTGGCAAGCAGGCGATCGATGAACGTGGTGGAGGTGACCGGATGGTTTAGGGTGACGAGCAGTGCCACCTGATCGATGTTCGCTGCCAGGATATGCGACTGCTTGCTCAGGTTCGTACTGCGGCGGATGATATAGTTACGGCGGGGCAACACCGACGTGATCCATGTCGTGCCGTCCGGCTGCTGCTCGATGGTCACCTGATCGCCTACGGCTACGGGGTTCGTCGAACGGATACCGGCGATGCGCAGGTTGCCCTTGACATGACAATCCACGGTCTGTCCGTCGGAGCGGAGAACCCCGATGGTGCTGCCGGTTGATTTGATGACTAATCCTTTGTCCATTGTTCTAATCCGTTCTATTGCGGGTGTGTCAGAAGGCTTCCGTGGCGGTCAGGTAGAATCCGTAACTCTTGATATCCGACCACGACGGGTAGATATTGTTCCTCGCCACATCAGCGCGGATGTTGATCTTCGCACGGTTGATGGTCACGCGCAGTCCCACACCGTAACCTACCTTCGGCAGTGCCCATTGCCAGTGCGTATAATCATACACATCACCTATACCCGCGAATGCGCATCCGCGCAGCCATCGCCATATAGGGAAACGCAGTTCGCCCTGCAGGGCTATCATCGTGTTGTCACGGTACATCCCGTACGGTATGCCGCGCACAAGATCCTGACCGCCTATGGTCGGTAGCATCTGAAACGGTATCTGCCCGGGCTTGCTGCTCAATGCTATGTCCGCTCGCAACTGATAGCACCACACGACATACTTACCTATCGGCACGTACTGCCGCCAATCTATGCTGCAACGCGTGAGATCGGCCGTCGCCCGCCAGCGGCGGTTGTAATGCGTCACGCCGGCTTTCAGAAACATTCCCTTGCTCGGATAGTACAGCACATCGCGCGTGTCGTACTGTGCTGTGATGCCCAAACCGGGCATCTGTATCGTCACGGTCTCATCGGAGTTTTGCATGTGCGTTCGCTCCCAGATATAGTCGACGTGCACACCCAGCAACCAGTTGTCGCGGATGCCTATCAGCGGTTGCACGTAGGCGTATGCTCGCTCGGAGTCGTACGGCTCGCCTATGCGCGCATATGTGTCGGGCAGGTTAGCTTGGTTGCCTATGCCGTAGTACGTATCGGGGTACCGGCGGTAGCCTGCGCGAAACTGCACCAGCCACGGCAGCAGCTTGCCGACATACAACGTGCCTTGCACGTTGGCGTACCACTGCTTGTTCAGCGAGTAAGCACCGCCAACCTGGATGATCGAGGTCTTGGGGCTTAGCACCTTGAAATAGACCTGTGCCGCCGCGCCGAACTCCCAGCGCGTCTCCGGCGTGTAGTTGATCACCGGTACGCCCATGGCTGGCCAGTTAGGCAGCGAGTCTAACGGGGCAGCGGATGAGCTGAGCACACTCATCCACACCAACAGTACACTTACCGCGATACCTCGCTTCATGAACCGATAAGACATCCTACCGCCGACAGATTAGACGGTCATGATCTCCTTCTCTTTCTTGGCATATACCTCGTCGATCTGACGGATATATTTGTCATGCAGTTTCTGTGCCTCGCCTTCGGCATCTTTCTCGGCATCCTCGGGCATGCCATCCTTGACCTGTTTCTTCAGGGTCTCGATGGCATCGCGGCGGGCGTTACGGATGCTGACCTTGGCGTTTTCCGCCTCGCCCTTGCACTGCTTGGCGAGTTGCTGACGACGCTCCTCGGTCAGCGGCGGCAGGATCAGACGGATCGTCTCGCCGTTGTTGTTCGGCGCCAGACCGATGTTCGAGTTGATGATAGCGCGCTCAATGTCACCGATGATCTTCTTCTCCCACGGTTGGATGGAGATCGTACGTGCATCGGGCGTCGTGATCGTCGCTACGTTTGCCAGCGGCGACATCGTGCCGTAGTAATCCACGCGGATAGCATCGAGGATGCGCGGGCTGGCTTTGCCGGCACGGATATGTGCCAACGCGTCGTCAAGGAAGAGCACTGCTGCCTGCATCGACTCTTCCGCCTCGTTCAGGATTTGTTTTGCTTCAATCATAGTATTTAGTGATTTATATCCGCCAAGCTTGGCGGATGCTGTTATGGGGTTACTAATGTGCCGATTTTCTCACCGTTCATGACCTTACCGAGGTTACCGGGCACGTCCATGTTAAACACATAGATCGGCATGCCGTTCTCCTTGCACATCACGGTGGCAGTCTGATCCATCACTTTCAGTCCGCGACGGATTACCTCGTCGTAGGTAATCGTCTCGAACTTCGTTGCCGTCGGGTCTTTCTCGGGGTCAGCGGTGTATATGCCGTCCACACGTGTACCCTTGAGCATCACGTCGGCCTGTATCTCCAGTGCGCGCAGCGACGAACCGGTGTCGGTCGTGAAGTACGGACTGCCCGTGCCGCCGGCGAGGATCACCACCGTGCCTTTGCTGAGCAGACGCTTGGCTTTGTCGGGACTGTAGTGGTTGCCTATAGGCTCCATACAGATGCTCGTCAGCACACGTGCCGGCTGGTCGATAGCCTCGAACGCACTGGCTAACGCGAGCGCGTTGATGCAGGTGGCGAGCATACCCATCTGGTCACCTTTCACGCGGTCAAAACCGCGCTTCGAACCACTCAGGCCGCGGAAGATATTGCCGCCGCCAATGACGATCGCCACCTGTACACCCTGTTGGGCGATGGCTTTGATCTGTTCGGTGTACTCGTGCAGACGCTCGGTGTCAATGCCGAAGCCCTGCTTGCCTTGCAGACTCTCACCGGAGAGTTTCAGTAAGATTCGTTTGTATTCCATAATCGTGATTGTTTTATATGCGATTGAGCTTAGCGTATGCCAGCAGTAGTGTCTTGGTGCCTTTGTCGTCGAAGTCGATCTCTATCTTATCGTTCTCGTTCTCGCGATACACACGCTGCACCGTGCCCTTGCCGAACACCTTGTGATCGATCCTGTCACCTTTGTTCCACTCGGTGGCTACAGACTGCTGCTCCGTCTTAAGTTTGACGCCCGTCGTCGGCTTCAAATTCCTCGGTGACACCGTTGGCTGATAACTGACAACTGATCGCTGACCGCTGACTGTTGACCGCTCCCACGGTGAGGGCTCGCTGCTCGGGGCACTGAGTTGCTGGATATACTGCCGGTCGATGTCCTTCAGGAACCGCGAGGGATTGCTGAAGTTCACTTGTCCGTTCTTCCAGCGCTGCGAGGCGTAGGTCAGATAACACTCCTGCTCGGCACGTGTGATAGCCACGTACAGCAGCCGTCGTTCCTCCTCCAGCTCGCTCTCGCTCTGGCAGAACGGCGAGGGGAACAGGTTCTCCTCCAAGCCGACGATGAACACTACGGGAAACTCCAGGCCCTTGGCGGAGTGCACGGTCATCATCGTGATACGCGCTACGGAGTCATCGGGATTTTCGTCCTGGTCAGTCAGCAGACTCACCTCGTGCACGAAGTCCGTTATGCGCGTCTCTTCGCCCTGCTGCCTGCGGTCTTCGACGTACTGACGGATACCGCTGAGCAGCTCTTCCAGGTTCCCCTTGCGGTCGATGCCCTCAGCCGTCGTGTCGGTAGCGGCATCCGCCATCACGCCCGACTGATTCAGTACGAGTTGCGCGAACTCGAACGCATCGAGCTGCTCCATCTGCTCGGCAAACAGTGCTATCTTCTCGGCAAACGCCTGCAGCTTGCGCTGCGTGGCGGCAGCTATCTCTGCGGCATAGACCTGCGGGGTCTGCATCACGCGTAGCATCGGTACGCCCTCACGCAGGGCAGCTGCACGCACACGACCGATCGTCGTGTCGCCTATGCCGCGTTTAGGTACGTTCACAATGCGCTCCAGCGCTTCGTCATCGCTGTAGTTAGCTGCCAGGCGGAAGTACGCGATAGCATCCTTGATCTCCTTGCGCTGGTAGAAACTCATGCCGCCGTATATGCGGTAGGGGATGCTGAGCTTGCGCATCTCCTCCTCGAGGTTTCGACTCTGCGCGTTCGTGCGGTAGAGGATAGCTATCTGCTCGTAGTCGCGTTTGTTCAACCGGTGCAGTCCGAGTATCTGCCGCGCTACAGCGCTGCTCTCCTCGCGGTCGGTACTGTAGCCGGTCAGGTGCAGCCGCTCGCCGACCTCCTTCTCCGAATAGACCTCTTTGTATATCTGTCCTTTGTTCTTGTGGATGAGACTGTTGGCGGCATTGACGATGTTCTGCGTCGAGCGGTAGTTACGCTCGAGCTTGAAGAGCTTGGCGCCGGTGTAGCCGTTCTGGAACGTGAGGATATTCTCGATCGTCGCCCCGCGAAAACTGTATATACTCTGCGCATCATCGCCCACGACGCACACGTGATTCTGCGGCTCCGCCAGCAGCTTGACGATCAGGTACTGCGTGTGGTTCGTGTCCTGATACTCATCCACCAGCACGTGCCAGAATCGCTGCTGGTAGCGTTGGCGCACCTCGGGGTTGTTGTTGAGCAGCAGCACGGTGTACATCAGCAGGTCGTCGAAGTCCATGGCGTTCGCTGCACGCAGGCGACGGTTGTACTCGGCATAGACCGATGCCATCTTATACAGCCGCTCCAGGCGGTCGATCTTCGTGTACGCCTCACTCTGGGCATAAGCTTCGGGATCGACGAAGTTCGCCTTGGCGGAGCTGATACGTGCGAGCACCATGCCGGACTTGTATATCTTGTCGTCGAGTTGCAGGTCTCTGACGATCTTCTTGACCAGGCTCTTCTGGTCGACTTGGTCGTAGATTGTGAAGTCCCGCGTGAAGCCGATATTGTCCGCCTCCGCCCGCAGGATACGTGCGCAGATGCTATGGAACGTACCCATCCACAGGTACCGTCCTACATCTTCGCCCACGAGGCGGATGATACGTTGCTTCATCTCCCGTGCGGCTTTGTTGGTGAACGTCAGTGCGAGGATATGTCCGGCAGGTACACCCTGCGTGAGCAGGTAAGCGATCTTATAGGTGAGCACACGCGTCTTGCCGGAACCCGCTCCGGCTATCACCAACAGCGGACCGTCGTTGTACGACACGGCGGCGCGCTGACTCTCGTTTAGCTCGTCAATAAACTGCATTCTTTACGCGTTTGCACACATTAACGCCACAAAGTTACAAAAAAAAAATGAAAAATCATAATTATTTGCATTTTTTTTTGCAAAAATGAAAAAAAATCTGTAACTTTGTAGCGAAATTGGCAAAAATGCGATGCTACCGGTAGAATTTGTCGATATGATGCAACAGCAGTTGGGTGCGCAGGCGCCTCAACTCTTCCATGCCTTGGAGCAGGAGCCGGTGACCTCTATCCGTCTGAATGACAAGATCGACGAGCTGTCGTTTGATGCCGATATCGACGAGGTGCCCTGGCATTACGACGGTTACTATCTGTCTGAACGTCCGCAGTTCACGCTCGACCCGTTGATGCACGCCGGCTGTTACTACGTACAGGAGGCATCGTCGATGCTCATCGAGCGTGCGCTGGAGCAGTACGTGAGCGAGGACAGTCTGGTGCTCGACCTCTGCGCCGCACCGGGCGGCAAAGCCACCCTGATCAGCCAGTACCTGGGCTCGCAGGGTCTGCTTGTGGCGAACGAGGTGGTGCGCCAGCGGGTGTTCATTCTCTCGGAGAACATCCAGAAGTGGGGCAACGGCAACACCATCGTCACGCATAACGCCCCGGAGCTGTTCAGCGAGGCGATGCCCAGAGCATTCGACTGCATGCTCGTTGATGCGCCGTGCTCCGGCGAGGGTATGTTCCGCAAGGACGAGCAAGCCGTAGCCGAATGGTCGATGCGCAACGTGCGTATGTGCGTTGATCGCCAGCGCTCGATCCTGCGCGGCGCGTGGGAGGCACTCAAGCCCGGTGGCATACTGATCTACTCCACCTGCACGTTCAACCGCCATGAGTGCGAGGAGAACGCCATGTGGATTGCCGATGAGCTCGGCGCGGATATGCTGCCGCTCAGTCTTGATCCGGCGTGGGGTGTCGTGGAGAGTATAGCTGGCTATCACTGCTATCCGCATCTGGTGCGCGGCGAGGGGTTCTATCTGTGCGTGCTGCGCAAGCGCCGCAAGGATTTCACACCGTTCCGCATACGCCAGGGCAAGAAACCCAACAGCACCCCTATCACCCGTGAGGACGAGCAGCTCGTGCGCTCGTGGCTCAGCCATCCCGATGAGTGGGCGTTGCGCCAGCTCGACCGGTTCATCACGGCGTACCCGATGAAGTACAAGGAGCTGGTTGACTATATGAGCACGCGGTTCCTGTGCATATCCTTAGGCTTCGGTCTGGCTGAGGAACGCGGCAAGCATTTCGCGCCGCAGCACAGCCTGAGTATGTCCAAAGCCATACGTATGGAGGCGTTCCCGCAGCTTGAGCTTGATCTGAACAGCGCGCTGGCGTTCCTGCGCACCGAGGCGCTGCCTATAGCCAACCTGCCGCTCGGACTGCTGCTCGTCACCTATCACGGCGTGCCGCTCGGCTTCGTCAAGAACGTCGGCTCGCGCTGTAACAATCTCTATCCTAACGAATGGCGCATCCGCAATCTTTGATAATATTGCTGCTTGCAGCTATGCCGCTCTGCGCGCAGCAGTGGCATACGACGGTTGACATCGTGCATCCTGCCGAGGTCACGCTGCCGGAGTCTGTCGGCGAGCTGCTGCTGGTGAACAATGCCGTGGCGCACCCCGACTATCCGTCAGGCGCGTTCTTCACGCTGATGGCAGCGGCGGAGAGCCTCGAGGGATCGGAGTTCCTGACCTCGGTGCTGGAGACCTCGCAGAACAGCAGCGGCAGTCTGTACCGCAAGCAGCTGCTCACTGCCGACCGCGCGGATTCGCTGCTCATCAACTACCAGAGCGATGCCTTGCTGGTGCTCAACCAGCTCATCGTCCATCCGGCTACCGAGTGTTTTGCTATCGATGACGAGACGTTCTACGCCTGCACGCAGGGCGTGGCGGCAACACATTGGACGCTGTTCTTCCGCGACGCGCAGGACGGCGCGCTGCACACGCGCACGCTCGTGTATGCTGATACCTTGTATTGGGAGAGTGAGGAAGTGTCCTGTGCCGCGGCGGTGCAGACCTTGCCCTCAACCGACGAGGCGCGCAGTGAGATGTGCCTGTACGCCGGCGAGCGGCTGGCACAACGATTGATGCCCTCCGTCGAGACCGAGGATCGTTATCTGTATGACTTGGGTAAAACCGATCAGGGGATGTACTGCTTCGTGCGCCAGCAGTGGCAGCAGGCTATCGATGCCTGGTCGCAGCCGCAGCGGGACAAGAAAACCGAAGCCTACGCCGCCGCTAACTGCGCCGTCACGTACGAGCTCCTGGGCGACCTTGACGCGGCTTGCGCTGCCTGCGACCGTGCCCTGAATGCCTTGACTTCCCTCCGCTCCGCCGATGCCCGTCAGCAGGCTGTGAATATACGCTATTATCAGGAGCATCTCCGAGGGCGGATGGCAAGGTGAGACGCTGGATCTGCTTCTGCAGGAACCGCTCAATCTTTCCCCAGTACCGTGAATCTTCCGGTGTGACAAGGGTGATTGCCTCGCCGCTGTTCTCTGCGCGTGCCGTACGACCGATGCGGTGCACGTAGTCCTCGGCGTCACGCGGCACGTCGAAGTTGATCACTAAGGGTATATCATCCACATCGATGCCTCGCGCTACGATATCCGTGGCTACCAGCACATCGACCTTGTTGTTACGGAAGTCCAGCATCACCTCGTCGCGTTGCTTCTGCTCCAGATCGCTGTGCATCGCGCGGGCGTTCAGTCCCTGGCGGCTGAGCAGCACCGTCAGCTCCTTCACGCGCTGTTTCTTGCCGGCAAACAGGATCACCTTACTCAGATGTTTCTCTTTCAATAGTCCGATGATGAATGGTATCTTCTGCGCCTCGTAGCAGCACAGCGCACGCTGGGCGATGCTCTCCGGCGGACGGCTGATGGCAATCTTCACCTCGGCGGGGTTACGCATGATCTTCTTCGCCATCTTCCGGATGTTCTCCGGCATCGTGGCGGAGAACAGGATCGTCTGACGGTCTGCGGGCAGGTGATCGACGATCTTCATGATGTCGTCGTAGAATCCCATGTCGAGCATCCTGTCGGCTTCGTCCAGGATGAAGTACTTCACGCCGGAGAAGTCGATATCCATGATGTTCATGTGACTGAGAAGTCGTCCGGGCGTGGCGATCACGATATCCGCACCGGTCTTCAGTCCGTTGGCTTGCGTCGAGAAGTTCCCGCCGTCGTTGCCGCCATATACGGGCACGGATGAGAACGGCACGTAGTAGCCGAAGCCCTCCATCTGCTGGTCAATCTGCTGCGCCAGCTCGCGCGTGGGCGCCATGATGATCGCATTGAGCTTGTCGGGGTCGTGACCGTCGTACTGCAGGTTCGTGAGCAGCGGCAGGATATAGGCGGCGGTCTTACCCGTGCCCGTCTGCGCACAGCTGATCACATCCCTGCCCTCCAGGATGATCGGTATAGTCTGCTCCTGCACCGGCGTGCAGGTATCGAAATGCATGTCCCACAGTGCATCCAGCACCTCGTCCGACAGCGGTAATTCATCAAAATACATATCAAATAATCTAAATTGCTTGCAAAGTTACAAAAAATAATTAACATTTGCAAATATTTTCCACATTTTCTCTTATCGCACGCGCAGTACATAGCTCCTGAGCCACGCATCTATATCATCTGCCTCGCCGATAGATGGCTGACTGCTGATGGCTGACTGCTTACTGCTTACAATGTGCTTCCGTACGATCTGGCGGCGGTGGTATATCGTCTGCTTCTGGACGTTCATGAGGATACTCATGTCGTTGTCCGAGGCGCCGATGATGCTGAGGATGGCGAATTGCATGTCGGATTCGGTCAGTTGCGGGTACTCGTAACGCAAACGGCTGATGGCACCGTCCAAGGCTTTGTCTACCGAGTCAATAAGTTCGTTCAGACTCTCTTTGTTCATTGTCAGCTGCTCGTCGCGGTAGGTCTGCAGCCATGTGGGGAACGCCACCTCGTTGCCGCGCATACGTTGCATCTCTATCTCGCGCGTGAGGTTGACTTTCTGTTGCAGCCGCTCCAAGGCGAGTTGCAGTTGCTGTACGTACTTGTCACGCAACGCTTGCAGCTGGGTTGCCTGCTCACGGCGCTTGATGCGGTAGAAGAGGTAGAGCAGCACGAGCAGTAACAGCGTGACGGCAAGCGTCAGGATCAAGATTGCCGACACACGTTTGTGCCACTGTTGTTCGCGTTGCGCCTGTTCGGCACGTTTCTGTTCACGCTCCACATCGTAGTGCTGCGCGATGGTGAATGTGCGTGCCGAGGCATCGTTCTGCATACGGATGATCGTGCGGTCGTACAAGCTGCGCAGCGTGGCGTACGCTGCGGAGTCGTGGTGCTGCGCGGCATTGAGCCGGCTCAACCAGTAGGCATGCGTCTGCACGAACCAGTAGGAGTATGTCGAATCGACGGGCTGCAGTCGTTCGAGATACATGGCCGCCGAGTCTGTCTCGCCGCGCGAGAGGTAGATATCCACCATCTCGGCGTAGCGCGTAGTGACCTGATATTGCTCGGCGAGTGTGCGGCAGGCGCGCAGACGCTCGTCAATGCTGTCCGGCGCGCAATATTGGTAGTAGTACGCCGATATGTCTGCACCGAGCACGTCGCTTTGCGCCGCATCGGCGTAGCGTGCGGCACGCGCAAACCACAGCCGCGTGGAGTCGGCGTCGCCGCCTATGAGTGCATTCGTGCGCGCCAGATCGCGGTAGGCGCAGGCGAGGAAGATATTGTTCTCACGCTTCTCCAAGAGCGGTATCGCTTTGCTGTAGTAACTGTGCGCTATCTGATAGAGCATCTCGCTCTCCGACGTATTCCCCAGACAGAACCACGTCACACCTAATAGCTGCTCAGCTAATGGCCAATGGCTAACAGCCAATGTCTTTAGCAACCACTCCTCCGCCTGTTTGAGGTAGGATGTGGACTGCTCGTAGTGGCTGGTGTGGTTGGACGAGGTGCCAAGCATGTAGTACGCTTCGCCGATAGCCAGCGCATCGCCCGACTCCAATAGTTCCGGCAGGATCGCGTCAATGGCTTCTGTATAATAAGGAGTATGACGCGTGCGCGAGCGCGCAAGCTCCTGCTCCATACGATATATGTTCCGCTCGTGGGGAGTGAGGGCAAGGGTGTCCAAACGCTGCAAAACAGCCAGTGCGCTGTCGGGATTTTCCCACACTAACAGACGCTCGTCAGAGAGGGTCAACGAGGCGTCAGATGGGGCGTGATGGCAGGAATTTATGCTCAACAGCATAAAAACCGACATATACAAAATATGCCATACAACACGATTTTTCGTCCCAGAGTGTAACATGATGATTTTCAGCAGTGTTTGAATTTCAAAAAAATGCACTCGTACAACACGAAAATTTGCATATTTGAAAAATTTGTTGTACCTTTGCAGTGTCTTTTCGAAGGACAAAAGTACAACATTTTTTTGACATTTGCAAATCTTTTGGAAAGAAAATTTTGAATACGGTTAAAATTTCTGCAATATGAAAACAAAACACCTCTTTTTGGCGATCGTTCTTACCTGTACGTGCATGCCTGCACGCGGTACAATATATACAGGCGTGTGTGGTGAGAATGTCACATGGTCGTTGGACAGCGAGACAAAGGTGCTCACCATCAGCGGCGAGGGTGAGATGTACCATGAGGGGCACTTCTCTGATACCTTGCACTGGCAGGGAAACAAACTATACTCATCCATCCGCTCGGTGGTGATAGAGCCGGGTGTGACCAATGTGGGTTACTGGGCATTCGCCAACTGTGAGAATCTGACCTCAGTTTCGCTGCCGGATGGTATAACGGTGGTGGAGGAAGATGCATTCTATAACACAGGGCTCACATCTATTGTGCTGCCTAACACGGTGCAAAGAGTGGAGAAAGCCGCCTTTTCCGACTGCAAGAGCCTGCAATCCTGTGATCTCGGGCATGGAGTGAAGTATATAGGGGAAGCAATGTTCTATGGATGCACTGCACTTGAGCACTTGCGTTGGTCGGATTGTTTGGAAACGATTGACGGATGCATTTTTTGGAATATAAGTAATACGTTAGCTGATTTGCCTATTCCACTGCGTGATACACTGTACTTCCCTCCTACGTTCCGCTCGATGAAATGTATATGCGTGTCCAATATGCCAAATGTACCTGTAGCAGTGTGGAACGCGCGGCATCCGGATGACCCGTCGGGAGTGTCAAGCCCACTGAATATTGGTGTGGGATACGGTTATTCATTCAAGAAAATAATCGTCGGTGAGGATGTGGAGTATATCCCCGACTACCTCTTCTACGGCTATCTGGGCGATACGCTCGTACTGCCAGAGGGCGTGACGCATATAGGCAAGAACGCTTTTCAGGGGTGCAAGAATCTAAGATACGTCAATTTCCCCGATGCCGTGCGATATATCGGTAAAGAGGCGTTCAAGGGCTGCAAGGCATTGACGCAACTCGCGCTGCCCGAAGGGATA
This sequence comes from uncultured Bacteroidales bacterium, assembly GCA_902783545.1. Classification (GTDB taxonomy): domain Bacteria; phylum Bacteroidota; class Bacteroidia; order Bacteroidales; family Paludibacteraceae; genus Colicola. Next base: position 10,244 of record CACZRD010000124.1, on the reverse strand, counting down.
CCTACTATCTATTCATCGACTTTCATGAATTGCAGTCTGCTGTCGCGTATCAGTCTGCCGTCATCGGTAAAGGTCATCGGCGATTATGCTTTTTCCGGTTGTGCCGAACTTGACTCGTTGCTTATGCCGGCCGAGTTGCGAACGATAGGCGAATCGGCATTCGAAGGAATGAAACTCCAGCGCAGTCTTCTGTTACCGGACAAGGTGCTCAGCATAGGCGGGCAGGCGTTCAAGAACTGGTCAAGTCTGGAGAGCGTACATTTTGGCAAAGGAGTGATGCTCATCGGCGATGAGGCGTTTGCGGGCGACACAATGGTAACACAACTCACCTTGCTGGCTGCCGTACCGCCTACGGTAAGCGAGACCTCGCTCGCTGCTATCCCCGATAGCGCATGGTTGGCTGTTCTGCCCGAGGCGCGAACGCTCTATGCCAATGACGAGCAGTGGGGACGGTTCCGTATGCAAGCGATGCCCGACTCGCTGTATGTGCCGACGAAGGTCACCGTCGAAGCCGAGCAGACGACGGCTCTATTCACATGGCCTACAGACACTGCCGCTGTCACCTACCAGATTGATATTTACAAGGATGGTACGAAGTTCTGCTCCCTAACGCTTGACTCCTACGGCCGTCTGCTCGGTATAGCGTTCGCCCCCGGCAGAAACAACAAATCCGTCCAATCCGTCGAATCTGCGGGAACTAATCCCCAACCCTACGCACTGAGTTTCATGGTTACAGGTCTGGACGAGGCATCACGATACAACTACGTCCTTTCGACGCTCGATACCGACGGCACACCGCTGCACGTATATATCGGCGATTTTGCCACCACGGGCTATACGGGCGAACTCAACCCCGACAGCGGCAATGAGATCACGCCCACACCACCGATCATTCCATTCGATCCCGAAAGCACCATTGTAACCGCTGTCGATGATGCAATGGAATCCGCCATACATGGCGGATCAGATCCCGCCAACCCCTGTCTGCTCATCCGCAGCGGCGAACTCCTCATCCGCCATGACGATAGAATATACACCATCCAGGGACAACTGAAAAAGTGAACAGCAAATTAGTAGCATATATGAAACTCGTTAATCGTACGCTTGCACTGCTTCTGGTTGCCGGCTCGCTTGCAATAGCGCAACTTTCTTGCGCACAATCATCCTCCAACTACGCTTGGCGCCTGGATAGTATCATGTATGACTTTCCGCCCGAGAAAAGCATATATGAAGGCGAAACGGATTCCGTCATAGTGTACAACAGTTTATACACACGCTATACCTATGGCGAGGATTCATTGATAGTGCTGTCTGCTCGTCGCTTTTCATGGGAAGACACTACTATTCTCTTAATGCCGACACGCACCGTTTATTCGTTCGATGTAGATAGCGGCATGTATCTCAAAGAACAATATAGTGCAGCAAATAGTTTTGCCGTTGTCTATATTGACTCCGTTGATTATATCCAGTGGCGTACACCGACAAAGAAACAGTTGTATCTCAAAGACAGCATCCGTACTGTTTTTGATGACGAGGGACACATCCTTCGGCAAATACGCAACTATGACTATATCACGTATGACAACGATTGGACAAAAGACTCTGTTACGGGTGAGAAGACATACACATTGTATCCCAGCCAGCGTTACATATTTTGCGCCAACGACACGTCGGCATCGGAACTCGTTTATAACTTCACCACAGACGAACCGGTAAACGGCGTATGGCCTACTTCTCTGTACAAAGAGACATATTATACGTACTCCAACCACCGTCTGATATCCAAAGAGTACAATATCAAACGTTCCCGCCACGCCAACGGTCAGCCGGCAACGTACCGTTCGACACTCGACAGATTCAACCATTTGGGCGTTCTGTATCATAGCACTGCCACTGACATCAGTTGGAACGATCGCAACGATACGACATCTGTGCGAAATGAGGATAGTTTCAATCAAGGCGGCGTGTTAACAGGCACACTGTATGACTATCGCGATTACACCTACGATTCCCTCGGAATGCTCACAAAGAAAGTAATACATCCGTACTACACCTCGCGTTTGGACACCTCGTGGGAAAAAACATATACATATGTTTACGATTCCATCGGACAATTAAAATCCTTGACACGCTCTGACAGGTTCTATGACCTGAATGTCAATCTGGATTACCGACGTGCCACGTGGCAATATATCAACGGAGAGTGGCAACTGCGTAGCGAGGTGGAGTATCTCCACAAACCAAACCGTATGACCGGAGGCAAGGAATATGCACTCACCAAGGAATATACCTATAATGAAAATGGTATCACACGGGAACATCTTATCGAGTACGATTCGCTTTGGCGTACTACGCTGGAGTGGGATAGTACACTCACAAGGGTAGAGTGCGAACGGTACAAATCAGGGAGTCTTGTGTATAAACGAATAACCCTACTCGATGAAAAATTCCGAGGATGGATTACCATCTATGAGTCACAGCAGAAAGACACCTACTCCGAGTTTGTTCGTATTACTGATAACAATATTCGAAACGGCGTGCGTGATACGCTGCGCTGGATTGATCGCACATATAAATATGGCTTTGACAACTATCAAACTACGGAACGCTATACATACAACACAGGATGGACAATGCTCTACGGAGAAAAAACCAGCACGGTCTTTGATGAAGACGGCACTCCATCTACCGCTACCGGATACGAATTAAACAAATATACAAGTTACAAGTTCCGCGCGAACATCCTGTACGTGTACACCTATAACGCTGAACTGGATTTATATGTACGCACTGAGATTAGCCGTTTCGGAATCAATGAAGACGGGACACCACACTCTTATACCACGAAATATATTTCTCAAGAACTTTATACCAAAGAGGGTAAAGATGTCGGCTACCGTCAGGAATATAGCGATGGAACAGTTTCCGGAACATGCCAAACGTATGAATACGACGAGTTGGGACGCATTGCCCGCACTGTTTCCTATGAGTCCAAAGGCAGAAAAGACTCTGTCGGACCTTGGACCCAATACTATAAACAGGAGAACTACTATTACCCTGCACCCAATGAGAGGGTCGTTGCTTATGTCAAAGATTATAAGAAGGATTCGCTTGGCAACTGGGCATACTATTCCACGCGTGGTATAGATATGAAGACATTTGATTTCTATGACGATCACGGTTTGCTTCTTACCAAGCACGCTTATCGCTGGGAAAACGATACGGTTGCATGTGACACGCTTATATACAACCAGCCGACTTACAATGCAGACGGACAACTCGTGGAGAACATCCAATGGTATTACACCAATGGTATTCGGAACAGCACTCCCGTACAACATGACCGATATTTCTATCGTCCGGATGGTACTCGTTATGATTTATACGCGTATTCCTTGTATAATAAGAATAGTGGTACATGGAGTAAATTTACACTCGTGAACAAAGGTGGTGATCTGCGTTATGACGAACAAGGACGAATCATCGAGCAGACATTCTACACCCTCGACAGCACAGCCACTGCGCTTGTTCCTACCATACAATACCGCAATCATTACGAAACCGGCGAAACCGATTGGAGTCTGCGCGAGACGTTCATTTGGCAAGCGGCATCGCAAGAGTGGATTGTCTCTTCTTCGGAAGCGCGCCCGGCTTTAGCGGATAAAGCTACGCATGTATTGGATGACGAAGGAAACATCATTGAGCGCGTCAATGATACAGAGGCGTATTACATTACCTACGGACGCTCACTCAGCGAATACCCTGTTCTCTCACCTGCTTCTTTCGGCATACAGGATGACGCGTCTATGCAACACGGCACATGGCTCAATCCCACGGAACTCAATGCACGCATCGTTTCCGCTCACCATGTCACTGACAGGAAAACGTACTCGTATTCCGCATCCGGACAATATATGGCGCGGTACTTCTATACGCAACTGCGCGAGGAGGATGAACCCTACCAGACTCCTTTCGAACGCGATATCACTGTCGAGCCTGAGGAAACAACCTCTGACTTCACATGGCCGGCTATTAGCGGCGGAGCAGCATACACACTCATCGTGTGGGCGGATGCTGACCATACGACAAAGATCTGCACCATGCATCTGGCTGCCGATGGCACGCTTCTGACCATTGACTTCTCACATGCTCCGCAACGCACTCCCGCACTTCCCGAAGTTCAGAACCTGCTGACTGTAACCATCAACGATCTCACACCTGCCACACAGTATTGGTACACGCTCTATGCGTACGATGACGCCGGACTACTCATCGAATCTGCTTGCGGCACATTCCGCACTACAGGCATAGACACTGCTATTGACAATCCTAATGCTTCCAACAACCCCGATGATGCATCCGCCATGCTTGGCGGAGCGAATGCACCCCGTAAGTTCATCCGCAACGGCGAACTGCTCATCGAGCACAACGGCAAGATATACACCATCCAGGGACAACTGAAAAAGTGAACAGCAAATAAGTAGCTTATATGAAACCCGTTCATCTCACGTTTGCACTGTTTCTGATAACAGGCACTCTTGCAATAGCGCAACTTACATTCGCACAATCATCCTCCAACTACGCTTGGCGGCTGGATGAAGTGACATCAACCTTTGATGAAACATATATTTCCGACTGGGGAGATACGATTTATGCTTATCAATTGGTGCGCTATTACTATGGCGACTCTTCGTTTTACAAGATTAGCTACCCGATGGTTGACCAAATTAAGGATACTTTTGAAATATACCGGCAGATTGTCAAGACGGAATACGACCAAATAGGCGCAAACGGCAAGCATAGGGAAAAAACCTTTAATCTGCGTCTGCCCCGTGGCGTGGATAACAACTTTATCCGCTATTTGGATAGTATCCCGCATTTTGACCCGTTGGCAGATACCATGATAATTCCTCTACGTTATTATGACTATGCCTACGATACCTACCGCAATGTGTATGATAACGATGGTCATTTGCTCCGTCAAATTCACAACTATGATTACACGCAATATGAGTTAGACTCGGATTCCCTTCTAAGACTGATAGAAAAATACAAAGATAGCGGCGATTTACCTCTGTCTGAATTCAACCGGTTGCCTTATGATCGCTGGATGCGTTATGTCATGCTCGAAACAGATAGCAACAGCGTAGAAATGAGCTTCCAAATCACCGACTCCAATAGCGAGTCTTCCGACCTGCCTGCCCAATATGCACTTTTAAGTATGGTAAAGAAGGAATATACGAATCATATTTTGTCGATGAGATCGGATATAGACTGCAAATATTACAGGAGCAAGCCTTCACGTGTCACCAAAAGCACGCGCTATAATAAATATGGTATTAAGACCGGCTACAGCGAACTGACGGAACGTTGGACGGTTGACTCCGTGCCAACGTACTATTCGCTAACGGACGAAACCTATTTAGGAGGGGACAGCGTAATCAAGATATGGGAGTCGCGTACATGGTCAACGGATACGGCGGGTGTTCAGCATCAACAGATTACCCGTGAGGAGCGTATTTACGACTCATCGATCAACCAGACTCTATACACCAAAAAGACTGTTACTACCGATGGAATCGAGAAAATTCACAACGAAGAGGAGTGGGCAATAGAGATTACAGAGAAAGGCAAGAAGGCTCATCTGCTCTATCAAGACAAACTCACGCCTGTGAACTGCTATGTAGATATAAAAGACTCAAATAATGTGTGGAGAACCATCGACTATTACACAATATATTGTGAATCTGTCAAACGATATCAATACGATGACCGGTTTAATATCATCTTTGCCATTGATTCGGCACAAACACGCCAGCCGTACGCTGACTCGGTAATGTGGGAAGGACATACATATTCTACCTATATCTATCGCCCCGCATGGACAGAGTTCTCCCGCAGTGAATATGAGTACGATGCGGATAATACACTCATTCACGAAAAGCAATATACCCACGGATTCATCGAACAATGGTTCCTGACAAAAGAATCGTTGATCACCGATGATTATACATGGTCTATGAGCGTCAACACGAAAGACACCACGCGTACCACTTCCAAGAAATATGCCAACGGCTGGGACAGCGAATCCACCAAAGAGAAACTGGATATAGCCTCTATGGATTGGAACATTATCGAGAGCAGCAAATATGTTGTCACCTTTGATTTGACAGGTGAACCGGTATCTGCCGTGTCTGCCTCTACGAAAAGATACAACACAAAGACAGACAGAACATATTACTTGTTCCACCATTGGGATGAGACCGAGCAACGTTATATCCGACAGTCGGTGGCATGGAGCAGGTACGATACCGCTGACGCGTACAGTGATGAAACGATCCATCCCTATGATTGCCAAGACTACACGTATTACGATCGCAACGGAAAATTCTTAGGTTACTTTGAGAACTGTGTCTCTCATTATCTTCCCATTACAAGCGAAAGTGTCACGGGCGTATTCAACAAACCTCATTTTGATTCCCAAGGACGAATGGACACTCTATATCGCTACGCGTTCTATGGTGAATGGTTTCTTGTGCGCTATTTTACTTATGAATACTTCCCCGAGGAAGGGACAGATGTTGTAGCCAGACGGCATAGTTATTCATTGAACGACTACCAGATGGACGAAATCGATTATTACAACACTATTGGTCTCCGCGATTATGAATGGGTTGGTCTGAGGTGGCATCGCCGTTTGTCAGGAATAGACACACTGGAAACTCCGATTCACGACATGCAGTTTGTCGGCACGACCAACTACAGCCACACGTACAGCACCTACAATGAAGACGGTGTGCTGCTTGAAACGCGCACATACAATCACGGCAGCATGACGCCGGTAACACAGATACACAATACCTTCACCTACGATGCCGAAGGACGCATCACCACGCACGTTGCCTACAAAGATAGTTTTCCCGATACCCGTTATATCTACTTCTACAGCGAACAAACGGGCGAACGCATAGCTTGCAATACGTGGTCTGATTATGACAAAGAGAACAACTCGTGGAATAAGTTTGCTTTCACAAATTATGGCGAGCACTTCTATGATGCTCAGGGACGTCTTTCGATTCAGACCAATTATCAAGCCTCAGCCGACAGCACAACTATCGTGCCCTTTGAGCGGTATGAGTTCCTGTACGAAGACGGCGAGACGGATTGGGTTTTGTCTGACAAATACGCCTGGCAGGATAACGAATGGGTATGCGCAACGCCCACTTATCGCGGACACGAACAGAAGCACTATCTCTTTGACGAATACGGCAACTTGGCTGAACGTACGGAACGGCAGGCCGTTTGCGGTGGCTTGGCACCTGCCCAAACATGGCAGTTCACTTACGCTTCGCCGTTAACGGACTATTCGCTTCTGTCGCCGCAGACCTACGGAATTGCCGAGAAAAACACGAAAGAGATTTATACCAACGAAGATTGGCTGTCACGTCCGCTGACTGCGCATTACACGCATAGCAGCATTGCTTCTATGAATTATACCGTCCGCTTCCATTATACGGCTTTGCGTCCGGAACCGGTACGTTTCAACGAGCCGGTAGAAGTGGAACCGGAAGAGGAATCGGCTTTCTTTACGTGGCCTAAAGTGGATGGCGCAGCAGGGTATTCGTTAGTCATCTGGGCAGACGAAGAGCACACCCGCAAACTGTGCACGGTTGTTTTTGACGCACGCGGAACGGTGCTTTGTATCGACTTCTCGCACGCACCGTCACGCCATTCCTCCCGCACGCCGTCACGCTATTCCTCCCGCACGCCGTCACGCTATTCTACCCCTACAGCATCGTTAGTAGAGGCTGTTCCTTCTGTCGCAATATGGCAGACCGAGTTCACACATCTTGTCGAAGGACTGGAGTCAGGCACAACCTATTGGTACACGCTCATTGCCTTTGATGAGCAAAACCATACTTTGGACACCCGTGCCGCATCATTCACCACGAAAGGCGTGAAACTACCAACCGACATAGACGAAGTACAAACCACCCACGAACAATGCACCAATGAACAATGCACCCACGAATCATGCACCCACGAACCATGCACCCACGAACAATGCACTAAGTTCCTCCGCAACGGACAGCTATACATCCAACGCGGACCGTTTACCTACTCTATACGAGGTGTTATCGTTCCCTTACCATAAGATAACCGCAACATAACCATAAGATAACCATAGGATAAAACCCGTAAAAAAGAAAATACACCATTATACTATATATATACATAGTATATATATACAAATTGTTCAAAAATATGAAAAAAAACATGTACAAACCGCTCTTAGCAGCCCTTGCGCTCATCGTCTCGGTCAATATCTTCGCGACCGTTTACACGGGCACATGCGGACCGGAACTCAATTATTCGCTTGACTCGGGTACCGGTGTGTTGACCATCACCGGACGCGGAGCTATGACAAACGCTTCCGGATGGGAAGGATATGATAAACGCGATGTGCTGAAAAAAGTTGTTTGCGATGCAAACATGACTTCAGTGTGTGCCAATGCTTTCCATGGCTGCTACCGTCTGCAGACGGTGACACTGAATGACAGCGTAGAGTCAGTCGGTGCGTATGCTTTTCAAGAGTGCACGGCTCTTACCTATTGCGATTTAGGCAAAGGTGTGAAGACCATAGGAGACATGGCGTTCATGCATTGTACGGAATTAAGAAAGATCCGCTGGTCGGATTGCCTGGAAACTATTGGTTCGATGGTTTTCTATGAATGCGAGAACGTAGGCGACACAGTTTTCTTTCCTAAGACGTTAAAGAAGATCGGCAGTAATCTGTTTTCGTACAACGGGTCGGGGAAAGTTGCAGTATGGAATGTGAAGCGGATGGGCGACTTCACTCAAACCAGCGGGTTAGGACAATACCAATTTAATCGTATCATCTTTGGCGATTCAGTAGAATATATTCCTGCATATCTGGCAATATATGTAGGGAACGACTCCATCCATCTGCCGGAAACGGTAACAGGAATAGGAAGAGGTGCATTCATGTCATGTTCGTACTTAAAGAAGATCAACATCCCGGCTTCCGTAACGAGTATAGGCAGTAGCGCATTTTCCGGTTGCAAGAGCCTGGAACAACTTGTGCTCCCGTCCGGACTAAAAGAGATTCCGGAATCCCTGTGTAACCAGTGTTTGGTTTTGGATAGTGTCAAGTTGCCGGAAGGCATCACCGTCATTCCGACACAGGCGTTCAGCGGCTGCAAGTCACTCAAGCGTATTCGCATACCCAATGGAGTGACAAACATCGGCAATATGGCATTTTCCAATTGTTCGTTGGATACACTTGTGCTGCCGTCTTCACTGACCATATTAGGCGATAAGGTGTTTATCAATCCTGTTAACTATGTCAGCCCGAAGGAGTTAGTGCTCAATGAGAAACTGATAGCTACCGGAATGGAGACTTTTGCTAACTGGAGAACACTGCAGAAAGTGACCATCGGCAAGAATGTGGCCATTCTCGGACAGTCTTGTTTTGCCGGTGATTCAGCCATCAATCAAATTACATGTTATGCCGCTCAGCCGCCGATGGTATATGACCAGACGTTTGCAGGTGTGCCGGATACGGCTGTTTTGCGCGTGTTGCCGGCAAGTGTCAGTGCATACAAGTCTACACAGTATTGGTCACGCTTCCGCATTGTGGCGATGGATGCCGATGAGTATATCCAGAACAAAGTCACGGTGGACGCCGGCGAGACAACAGCTGACTTCACATGGCCGACAGACAGCGCGGCGCACTCCTATCAGATTGATATATACAAGGACGGCACGGTGTTCTGTCGACTGACGTTAGGCAGCAGAGGGCAGTTGCTCGGTATTGCGTTTGCTGCTCCGGCGCGGGAGAATACGGACGAACAGCCTTATACGCTTACATTCAAAGTCACGGGACTTGATCCCGCGTCGCGATACAATTATGTGCTGTCCACGCTCGATGCTGATGACAAACCGTTGCACGTATATATCGGTGATTTCGCAACTACTGGTTATGAGGGCGAACTTGATCCAAACGGCGGAAACGAAGTAGTACCTACGCCGCCTATTATTCCATACAATCCGGAGGCAACGCCCACAGATGATAATGCAGTGAATACATCGGCAATCCCTGCTCTACGCCTCATGCATGGCGGCAGACTGCTTTTCGTTACACCTTCAGGAACGTACGATATAACAGGCAAGCGTATCGAATAAACTAATTTCCTATGAAACATACAGTTACACTATTGAGT